>JAJYNX010000001.1 GCA_021786095.1 Actinomycetes bacterium
CGGCTCGGACTCGATGAGTTCGTCGCTCGCCGGATCCGCGCACCGGCACCGGTCCGAGCGACGCGACGGACGTGAGATCGCCGCCAACGAGCCGGACGGTCGACCAGGTCACGTCGGATAATGATGCCCTCCCCGGCCGTCGAGGTCACCCTGCGCCCCAGTGGTCGGCGGCCGTAGAGAGTACCCATGCCCGTCGGCCCACCGGATCGTGACGATCACGTCTACCTCGAGTCAGGCTGCGCCGATGCCCCGTCGGGCCCGGAGCCTCATGGTCGAGTCGAGGCACACCATTCCAGCCAAGGATCTCATCCCCCACTGGGCGCACCAACTGGTCTTCAGCCAACCATCGTGTCCGGGGCTTTCAACTAGCCCGAGTCGTACTCCCCGGAGGGATCGACGTGAGACAACCGGTCACATCGCCGACGCGATCCGGGAACCTCACTGCCGTGTCGGCGGAAGTGAGGCAGTGGCCAGCGCGAACCGATCTCTCTCCGCTGACGGACACGAGAATGCCCCGAATGCGTCCGCCAGAGCGGGCGACCGGGCGAGCCATTGCTCAAGGTCAGTGCAGTACTGCAGACCTACGACAACGTGAAGAGGTTCTCGTCGATGCGGAAGATCCTGACTCCCTTTGGCGGCCGGAGCGAAACGAAGCGGGGTTGACAGTGGTCACGGTCGCACACCAGGGTCACCTCGGTGGTCCAGACGTTCGCACCGTCGTCGTGCGGGTCACTCTCTCGACAGGGCGGCCGCGACTCAGGGTGCCAGGCGCTGGGCGAGGTAGGCGAGCGAGAGGGGGTAGCGGTAGGCGATGGCGCCGTGACGTCCCTCGAACAACTCGAAGTGGACATCGGTGACTCCGACGGACCCGAGGGCGGCGGCGAAGGCCTGCGCGCCGAGATCCAGGTAGTACTCGTCGGACCGCCCGGCGTCCACCCAGATGGCCCGCAGCCCCCGGAGCGCATCAGCGTGCTCGGGAACCATCCGAACCGGATCCCACGCCAACCATCGACGCCAGACATCCTCGACCGGCACACCAGTCACCGGATCGAACGGAAGCATCGGTGCACCGTCCGGCCCCGCCGAGAAACAGGCGGCCACGCCGTAGAGGCCCAGCAGCGTGGCGTCAGCCGGGTGGCTGAAGGGTTCACGCCGGCGAAAGTCCTCCCACCAGCGCTCGATCGAGCCGTCGAAGGAACGCAGGTGTCGCGCCGCGGGCCCGAAATCACGCAGGTAGCTCAGCTCGTAGAGCGCATCCCCGGCGTGGGACGCCAGGCCGCCGAAGAGATCCGGGCGCAGCATCGGCGTGATCATCGCCCCGAACCCGCCGCTCGACTTGCCCTGGATGCCCCGGTGAGCCGCGTCGGGCAGAGTCCGGTAGCGGGCGTCGACGAAGCCGACCACGTCCTCGCAGAGGTAGCTGTGGTAGCGACCGGTCCCCGGTGAGTCGACGTACTGCGAGCCGCCGTAGGTGGTCCAGGCGTCGACGAAGACCACCAGGGCTGGCGGGACCCGACCGGAGGCGAACAACTCGTCGACCGCCTCGGGGTAGGTCGGCACGAAGGGGTGTCGGTTGCCCCACGCGGTGATCGTCCCCGTGAAGTCCTGGATCACGTAGATCACCGGGTAGCGCCGAGTCGAGTCGTCGTCGTAGCCGGGGGGCAGGTACACCCACAGCGGTCGTTCGGCCGGGTCGCCCAGCGGGTTGCCCTCCAGCGCGGCGCCGTGGATGACCTCCTGGCGCAGCGTCCCGACCAGCTCTCTCGGCCACGGAGCGCCCACCGGCCCACCCTAACTCGTTGTCCGAACGAGCCGACTACCGGTCCACCGACGCGCGTCGTGCGCCGACCACCGCGTCTCGGGAGCGGCTCGGAGTCACCTCGGGACAGGTCCGGAGCATCGCCCCCGGTGGTGCGACTCGCTTCGGGGCAAGGAGCCGAGCCACGACGAGATCAGGGGCGACCACCGGGCAGTCGAGGAGGACGACCACCACCACCGAGCGCCTGACGATCTCCAGCGGCGAGTGGGTCACCGCACGTGAAGTCAAAGGGCACGCGACGGGTGACCGGCGCCATGAGAGTCGTCACCGACCATGGCGCGCGCGTGAGCACCCTCTCGCTCCGCGCGGTGCGGTGGGCCTCCAACAGTCGCACCTCCTCATCGCTCACTCGTAGCGCGGTCAGGAACTCGGTCGCACTCGTGGGAGAGCTCTCGCGCCACACGTCGCTCAACCCCCCGCGCACCGGCGCCGCCACGCCCGGGGGCAGCAGGTCGAGCGGATCGTCGGTGATGACCGACGGAGAGGAGTTCGCACCGCTCGTCCCCGCCGCGTCGTACTGCCACGTCGAGTGCTCCGCACCCCCCACGTCCTCGAGGTGGTGCGCCACGCCACTGACCCGCCACGCCCCGACCGGCGCGTACCGCCGACCACGGCGCAGCTCCACCTCTCGGCGCACGTCGATGATCACGGCCCGCGTCGTGTCGGCCCACCACGCCGACCCGCTCTGGTAGGTGCTGCCGTCCGCGCGCCGTCTGACCGTGAGGCCCTTCGCGCTCGCGCACAGCGCCGCCTTCCCGATCACCCCCGTCGCGGTCAGCCGGACGCGCACGACGTCGGGAACGATCTCGAAGCCCGCGACGTCCACCGGCACGTAGTCAACGGACGCGAGTCCGCGCGAGGCGAGCACGCCGACGCGCGCCACCTCCAGGTCGCCGCGGCGCGCCGGTGCCACCACCTACCTCCGACGCCGCCGCGACCTCGAGGCCATCAACGACGCCGACAGCACCGCCGCCACGACTACCAGACCACCCCGCAGGGCGGACGGTGCGCCGGCCCTCACCTCCTCACCGAGCAGAGCCAGGCCCGTGCGGGGTGGTCCCATCTCCTGAACGGCCAGGAAGTCGATCAACTCACTCCGGCCCCACGTCTCGACCGACTGCGACGCGGCGAGGGCGAGGGCGTCGCGGCTAAAGGAGCTCGTCGCCACGACCATGGCATTCTGCGCCCCGTAGCGCGAGCGGCTGTTCAGCACCTCCTCGACGGCGGAGGGACCAACCATGTTGTCCCAACGCCGCACCCGTAGAACCGTGCGGGCGCCGGGCTGATCGAGCACCAGGTCCGCGCCGACGCCGCTCTCGGTGACCGGATAGACCGCATAGCCCGCGCGACGAAAGGCCGCCTGGAGCCGCTCGTCGAACTCTCGGTCGCTCATGAGGTCGACGTCGACCATCTCCGCGCGCTCGCGAGCCGCGCGTCGCGCGACCCGGTCACGACCCAGCACGCCGACGAAGCCGATGACCACCGCCACCAGTCCCAGGAGCAGAAGGCCTGGCGTCGCCCCGGCGACACGCGTCGCGATCGCGAGCAGGAGAACGCCCCCGGCGAGCAGTGCCCACGACGGATTGGCCGCGGCGCGCCGGCGCAGGTCGCCACCGGACGGCGTCGGTCCGGTGGGGGCGGGTGTCGCGTCGGAGTCGTCCGGCGATGCGGGTGGCGGACTGGGTGGCGGTCCGGTGGACGCCCCGCCAGTGGGCGCGTCGTCGAAGGAGCCAGTACCCCGACGGTCCGCCCGTCGCCAACCGGGTGCGGTGTCGTCCGGTGCGGATGTCTCGTCGACGTAACCACCACGGTCGTAGGCCGCCCGTCGTGCGGGGTCGCGCAGGGTCTCGTAGGCGCGGCTCACGTGGCGAAAGAGCGCATCGTTCCCGCCCGAATCGGGATGCACGCGCTTGGCGAGCTCGAAGTACGCCGCACGGATCTCCTCCGGCGTCGCCGTGGGCGACAGCCCCAGGAGCTCGTAGTAGTTGGCATCCGCCACCAGGCCAGTGTGACAGTCCAACGACGTCGCGTAAAGGGACAACGGTGGTGGCGTCACGACGGCGTACTACCGTACGGGTCGACCAGGAGGATTGCTGGGGTGCACGGAGACATCGTCGGACTCGACTTAGTGGTGGTCGTCGTCGTGCTGGTCGCGCTGCCGTTGATGCTGCTGGTGGTCCCGACGTGGCGCATCTACGTCAAGGCGGGCGAACCCGGGTGGGCCTCGATCGTCCCTCTCTTCAGCCAGTACACGCTCTGCTCGGTCGTGGGCCGTCCCGTCTGGTGGCTCATCTTCCTCCTCATCCCGTACGTGAACTTTGTGTTCTGGCTGATCGTCGCGATGGACCTGGCTCGCGTCTTCTCCCGGTCCAAGGCCTTCGGCATCGGCCTCTGGCTGCTGCCCTTCGTCTTCCTGCCCATCCTCGGCTACGGCTCGGCCGAGTACACGGCCCCCACGGGGGTCAGCGCCGCGTAGACCGCGGTGCCGGGCGGTAGCGACCGGACCGCCACGGCGAGCGTGGACTCCAAGTCCGTCGAGAGTCCCCCGTACCACGGCGGAGCCCCGTGAGGACGCCTCGACCGACCGGTCCCTCGATTCCTCGGCGCGTGACGGCCCGCCCGGAGACACCGTCGACGTGCGCAGACGTGAGCGAGCGTGGACCTCCTCCCTCGAGTGCGGGCCCGTGAGCCCGTTAGGGTGAGGCTGAGCCGGGAGGGACATGGACATACTGATCATCGGAGGAACGTCCTTCGTGGGGCGAGCCATCGCCCAGTCGGCACTGCGCGAACACCACGTCACGGTCCTCAATCGCGGACTGACCCCCACCGATCTCCCCGCAACCGTGGAGCGCCTCGTCGGCGACCGGTCGGGCGATCTGCGCTGCCTGGAGGACCGCCATTTCGGCGCCACGATCGACTGCATCGCCTATCGACCGAGCGACGTCGACCGGCTGGCCGAGGCACTCGGTGACCGCGGCGGCCACCACGTGCACATCTCCTCCGTCTCGGCCTACGACCGCCCACCGGTCGGCGCGACCGAGGCCACCGCGACCCTCTACGCCGACGACCCGGCGCTAGCGGACCAACCCGTCACGGGTGCGACCTACGGCCCCCTCAAGGCGATGAGCGAGCGGCGAGCGGTCGCGCGCTTCGGCGCCGTCGCGGTGGTGCGACCCACCTACGTCATCGGCGCCCACGACGTGACGATGCGCTTTCCCTACTGGGTGGATCGGGCACGGCGCGGCGGCGAGATCGCCGTGCCGGGTCCGAGGTCGGACACGCTGCAGTACATCGACGCGCGCGACCTCGCCGACTTCGTCGTCCGCCTCGCCACGACCGCCACGACGGGGGCCGTCCACGTCGCCGGCCCCGATCCGGCGGCCGGCTATGTCGAGACCATCGAACGGGTGATCGGCCACCTCGCGCCCGCGGGCACGGTGGCCACGGTGATCGACCCCGAACTCGTTGTCCGCTCGGGCCTGGCCGGCCGGTTCCCCCTCTGGCCCGGCCCGGCGAACGAGTCCGCAGTCGACGTCAACAGCGCCCTGGCCCTCTCACTCGGCCTCACGCGCCGCCCCCTCGAGGCCAGCGTCGACGAAGTGGCCGCTTGGTGGAACGACCAGCCCCGCCCCGACCGGTGGCTGAGCCCCGACCAGGAGGCCAGCCTGCTCCGCGCCAGCGCGGCGGGTCCGACGCCGACTTGAGGGAATCGACTACCCCGCGCGAGGAGTTGACGAGACGCCGTTCGCGACCCGGCTCGCCCTTCGGAGGCCCGACGAGGCCTCGTGCCGGTCAGCTCCGCGAGGGCCGGCCGCGCGAGGCCGGGCCACGACGCCCTGTCGCGAGGGGCCGCGAGCCATCCACGCGGCCGCGTCGGCCAGGGATCGGGCCGCCGAGACCGTCGGTCGCGAGTGCGGTCGAGATCGGCGGGGTCGTCGGCCGCTGACTCTGGCCGACCGACGTCGACCGATCGATGTCGACCGATGGACGCGACTCCCCGACCACCGGCGAGGATCAGCCGCGAAGGAGCGCACGCAGATCGGTCAGTGCGACGGGACCGAGCGCGAGCGCCCGGTCGTGAAAGTCACGCAGCGAGAACGCCGCACCCAGGCGAGTCCGCTCGGCGTCACGCACGCTGAGCCACTCTCGCTCACCCACTTTGTAGCTGATCGCCTGGGCCGGAATCGCGAGGTAGCGCTCGACCTCGGACACTGACATGTCGCGCGACTCGATGGCGCGCTGGACGAGGGTCTCGACCGCCATTTCCGGCGTCCAGACGCGACCCGAGACATCCCCCATCCCCTCGAGCTCGCCAAAGTCCTCCGGAGCCTGGAGTTGCAGGTGCAGACCGATGTCCACCACGACGCGGGCGGCACGAAGCGCCTGACCCTGGAGGAAGCCCATCTCGATGGCCGGCTCCTCGAAGTACCCGAGCTCGTCCATCAACCGCTCGGCGTAGAGGGCCCACCCCTCCGCCCATCCGCTCGTGGAGCCGAGGAGACGCTGGAATCGACTGAGGCGGTGGGAGTTGATCACCACCGTGGCCAGTTGCAGGTGGTGGCCGGGTACGGCCTCGTGACACCACGTCGACGGCAGCGGCCACCAGGGGAACTCGTCGTGTCCGAGCGTGGGGTACCAAGTCGTGCCCGGCCGCGAAAGGTCCTCGCTCGGCATCATGTAGTAGGGGGCTCCCGCCGATCCCTGCGGGGCGAGGCGTACGTCGCAGTGCTGGATCCGTTCGTCGATCGAGAACTCCCGCCCGTTGAGGCGCGCCACCACACCGTCCGTGAACGTGCGCAACCGATCGAGCAGCTCCTCCGTGCCGTGAACGACCAGTCGGGGGTCTCGGTCGAGCCGCCGGGCCACCTCCGCGAGTCTGGCGACTCCCGGGGCGAGATCCTGCGCGAGCTGCCACATCCGTTCGTTGAGCCGCGCCAGTTCGGCCCAGCCCCTCTGGTAGGTCTCGAGGGGGTCCACCTCCATCCCCAGGTAGTAGCGCGACCACAGCGAGTACCGTTCCTCGCCCACGTACGGGCTCCCCGCGCAATGCGGCGCGCACGACGTGGTCAGCCACTGCGACATCTCGCCGAACGCCCGCGTCGCCACCTCCGTGGCGTCGCGCAGGCCCGACGACTCCGCGTCGACCCCACACGACTGCGCGCATCGCGTCGCCAGGTCGTCGAACCCCCCCTCGGCCATCGCGCGCAACTGATCGGCGACGCCCACGACGTGACGACGCGCGAGCGCGCTCTCATCACGGATGAGGTCCTCCAAGGTCTCTCGCCACGACGACAGGGACGCGGGCACCGCCCGCAGCCGCTCGACCATCGCCGGCGCGTCGTCCGGCGACGAGCTCGGCATCACCTCGAAGACCTGGCGAATCGACTGTCCCGGCGACTCGATGACCCCGAACGTCCGAGCGACCTCTCCGCGACGGTCGAGCTCGCGCCCGACCTCAAGTCGCTCGCTCATGACGGTCCGCGCCAGAACGTCGTCGGGGTCACTCGGAGAGAGGGCGGCAACCTCAGCGAGAGCCTCCTCGTGCATCCGCAGGCGCCGCTCACTCGCCGCGGGTGAGAAGTCATCCAACTCGGTCTCGTGGCCCGCGACCCCGACGAACGTCGCCGTGATCGGGCTGAGCTCGCACACGCGCTCCACGACCCGATCGGCGACCCGGAACACCTCCGACGCAGACGACGACGTCGACATGTCGTGACCTCGATTCCGCGCTCGCAGGCGCTCGTCGATACTAGACGGCACCCGAGGTCCCCGGCTCGTCCTCGCCTCTCGCCGGCAGACAGTCCGTCCTGTCGCGCGAGTGTCCACGGACGAGAGGTTCTCGGCCACCACGGCCGGCGGTCCCCCGGTCGGTGGGCCTAGCGCCGTGGCCACTCGTACCCGATGGGGTGTGTCTCAGCCGTGCGCACTCACCGGTGCCACGCCCGCTAGCTCGCCGCGCAGAACTCGGCGAATCTCTCCTCCAGCCGCGAAGCGTCGGGTCGTGCGGATGAGCGATGCGGCAGGCTCAACGTCTCGCCGTGCATCTCCTGGAGCCCATGCTTGAGCATTGGCCCATCGGTCTCCCTCAGCAACTCGTTGTTGATCACGACCTGGTAGTCGGGACGAATCCCGAGCAGATTTTGATCGAACGCGGCGTGGTGGATCTTGCAGAGTGCGATTCCGTTCACCACGACCGGGTCGCCACGGGGCTTGGAGTCGGCAATTATGTGCGCCGCATCGAGCAGTTGCGAGTGTTTGAGATGACAGATCGCACACGCGCCCGTGTACGCGCTGAGCACCTGCTCACGAAAGATGGGCTGGTGAAGGCGGCTGCGGGTCTGACGAGCTATATAGCGTCTCTCAACGGGTGAGAGCGTCGAGACATCCCGACCGATCTCGGCGCGACTGTAGCCCAGCGTAAATTCGAGACGATTCGGATCGTCGCCGATGACGAAAATGGGGTAGTCAGGCTTGTAGACACCACGTCGAACACCAATGAAGTAGACGAGCGGCAGTTCGAGGTCCATGCAGGCTCGTAGTGCTCGGTTGGTGAAGAAGTTTGGATCGGTCCCCTCGTACTTGTAGCGAGGATAGCCGTCCGGTCCCTGGAGGTCGTCGTACGGTGGCTGACGATGAAACGGCGTGAAGGCGGTGGTGATCGAGAGTGCGGCGTCCAACGTCGCTGGCTTGTTGATCCCCCGACCTCGAGTCTGGCGGATTGCGATGACCTCGTCAGCGAACTCGAATGACGCGGTCTGATCCCATCGCAGGGTCCCGTCGTACGAGAGCGAGGTGAGACCATCCAGATAGGCGAAGAGCGCGGTTCTGACGGCGACCTCTCGGAGTTCGTCCATGAGCTCATACTTGCAGCTAACGCCGTCAGCGAGCACGACGAACGAGGTGCCGATTCTCCGCGTCGCGGTGGGGACGAATCCATTCACGAGCGCGGGTACGACGGCCAGGTTCGCAACGCGTTCGCGACGGCACGTCCGGCGTGGGTGAACGCCCCCGGGAAAGGTTGCAGACCCGGTACCGTCGGTTTCGCCTTGCCATCGCCCCTACTCGACGGCGGTTCCGGTCACCAGCACGGGCGACAGCCGCACGTACCCTGCCGTGCCTGCCACCCGACTCCCCAGCGCATCGCTCCGCGAGCACCGAGGAGTACGCTCCTGCCCCGCCTCCCGATCGCCGACTCCGACGACCCCGCGGCGCGACCTCACGTCCTACGCCCCCACGCGGAGATCGTCGGCGACGTCGCCGGGTCCTGCCGCCCCGAGGCGACGTGGGCCAGGTGCGGATCGTTCTGCTCGCGCGTGGCGAGGGTCCTCGATCAGAATGGTGCGAGTCTGCTCGACCGTCGCCCGTTCGAGTTCGTCGCACACCCGGCCGCCGACGGGGACGTACGCGTCGGACTCCACCGCCACGCGCCCCGCCTCGCGCACGCGCCGTGGGAGTGTCCGCCCGAACGCGAGGTCCCCACCGCGCCGCGCCAGATGCTCCCTGAAGGCCCGCTTCCGCTGGTTGGCCAGAGCCCGGTCGGCCCGAACTCATCGAGACGCGCCAGTGGCTGCAGGGAGGGGTCAGCCTCCTCGAGGATGATCCATCCGCCCGGCACCGCGGCGGCCATCGCAGCGATCACGCCCCCTCTCGACCACGGGGACCAGGACCAGCCGAGCGTGGACGAGGTCGAAGGAACCGACCAGGAGGTGCCGGCCGCCACGTCGTGACGCAGCGCCTCGTAGCGACGGCCCTCGTCGTACTCTCGCTACGACGTGTCGATGTCGTTCGCGACGGCTCGCCCGGTCGGGACGACTCGCTCGGCGAGCTACGTCGCCAGACTCGGCACCGCCCCCGATCGCGTCACCCGGCGCGAGCCCGCACCCCTCGATGTGGCGGATGGCCAAAGGGTCGAAGAGCTGAGCGAGTGCGTCGAACCGTTGCCCGCCTGACCCTGCTGGCTGTCGACGCGATGGCGACCGACGTCGCCCACACCGCGACGCCATCGGTTCGGCGCCGCCAGATCGCGAGGCGCACGCACCACGTGGGGCCGTGCGCCGCACCCCGCGCACCACCAACCAACGTACCGCGCCACCGTGACGGCCGTCGCGGCCATCGCGCAGGGAGTACGTGGCTGGTCACTGCTTACGCCGATGGTGGGTTCGATACCGACCACGCCACGGTAATGGTGCGCTCGGTGACGCTCGCTCCACTGATCACGCAAAACCACCACAGCCACGTCGAGGGGCGCCCACCCACGCTGCGTCGAACCCGTGCTGGCGCCGACGTCCCCGCGCACGAGGCAGTGGGTACGGCCCGAGGACGCCGTGGGTGATGAGTGAAAGGTTGTCTCGTGCCGTGGTTCCGTGACTGCACCGACGTACGTGGGCCAGTCCCCGTCCGACCGTCAGCGCGGGCCGAATGAGGACGACACCCGCGACGCGTGTGCGAGGTCGTCGGCAACTCGCTCGAAGTCGCCCGCGACCATCCCGACGGTGATCCGCAGATGAGCCGACCCGCCGGGACGACTCATGAACGGACTCCCCGCTGCCGCACCGATGCCCCGGCTGGCCAGGTAGAGGACCGCGGCGGACTCGTCGTGAACCGGGAGCCAGAGGTTCAGTCCATCACGACCTCTGGTCACCACGCCGCGCCGTGCGAGCTCGGCGACGAGGGTGCCGCGTCGGTGCGCGTACGTCGCCCTCGCCGTCTCGACCTGGCGACGCGACTCGTCGCGCGAGAGAAGTTCGAGCAGCACCGCTTGGAGGAGGCGACTCGACCAGCCCTGGCCCAAGAGGCGACGCTCGCGCAACTCCTCCATCAGCGCCGCGGGTCCACTCATCGCGGCGAGACGCAGATCCGGGCCGTGCGACTTGGAGAAGCTGCGAACGTAGACCGTCTGTTCGGGCAGCCATCTCCCGAGGCTGATCGGCGGTGTCGACGCGACGGCCCCGGCGGAGTCGTCCTCCACCACCAGGCACGAGGTGCTCCCGAGCAACGCAGCGAGACGCCGAGCGCGCGACACCGTCATGGTGGTGCCGAACGGATTGTGGGCGCGAGGCTGGATGAACGCCATCCTCGGGTGGCGTGCGAGCGCGTCCGCGAGTTGGTCCACCACGAGCCCGTCGTCGTCCACGTCGACGCCGATCATTCGTGCTCCCACCGCGTCCAGCAGATCGAACAGTGGCGGAAAGCCGGGATTCTCCACGACCACGACGTCGCCGGCACGCAGGTGGTGCGTGGCTAACTGGTCGAGGGCATCCATGGCGCCGTCGACGACCACGAAGGCCTTCGCGTCGTAGGGCCAGTCCTCGCGAAGCCGCTCGATGAGTCCGGGCACGATGGGATCGTCGAGGTAGCTGCCCGCAGACCAGCCCTGACGCACGCGTCGCAGCGCCGAGACGAGGTCGGGCAACAGCGCGGGATCCGCCACGCCGGTCGAGAGATCGACCGAGAAGGAGATCGACCGCTCCAGCGCCCGACGATAACGGACCGGCCCGGGTTGCGCGTGGGCGGTGATCACGGTGCCGCGTCGTCCGTCCGCGCGAATCACGCGAGCGGCCGCCAGCAGGCGCCAGGCAGCGCTCACCGTGCTCGGTGACAGTTCGAGATCGTTCGCGAGCCGTCGTATCGGCGGCAGCCGGGTGCCGTCGGCGAGCGAGCCGTCGCCCACGGCCGCACTAACCGCGGCGGCGAGCCCTCGACTGGTGCGCTCGACCAGACGGCCCGCGATGACGTCACTGCTGTTTGTAACCATACAAAGATACTATTGTGTGTCACCCTGGCCGTATGTACTATCGACCGAATGGAAACACACATTGGTCACTGGATAGGAGGGCAGCCGGTCACCGGCTCGTCCGAGCGGACGTCGCCAGTCTTCAACCCGGCGACGGGCGAACGAATCGCGCT
>JAJYNX010000062.1 GCA_021786095.1 Actinomycetes bacterium
AACACCTCGTCAACAAAATCTGCCGCGCCGCAACACTTCATCGACTATTTCACCAACCGGCGACCACATTGACGTCCACTCAGCCCTCAAGGCCGAACTGAAAACCGATTCTGACCCGTGCACCTAGTTCATCCAGGAGGTCGTTGGCCTGGTCGGAGAAGTAAAGAATCGCCACGAAGAGCGGCGCGACTCAGCTGCGGGGAGAGCCAGATCGGTCCCGGCGCTTCAGCGTCTCCGGGTGCTGGCGGCTCTGTTCGATCGCAGCCATAAGACCTGCATCTTGAAGAAGCTTCTTCTCCGTTTCCGTGATTACTGTGGCGGGCTCCAGCACGATGACTCCGCCCGGCTCGGCGTGGGCGATGTACTGATCTGCCGTGGCGAGGGCCCCGAGAGACAGTCGTCCCCGCTGCTGGTTGGTGACCAAAATGGGCTGTGTCATGACATCCACCGTATCGTCTGGGCCAAGCCCGCGTAAGGGTTCTGCCCGCCACTGGGTATCTCAGTCCTGTCGCGGTGAGAAAGGGGCAGTTCCCTGGTGATGAAACTGGCTCGACTTGGTGAGGGGGTTGAATTCGGCACTGAGCTACGAGCCCGTGATCAGGTACGACGTACTTTGTCCGAATCCCCCACCAGGGGGGACTTTGACTCAGTCCCCGAACGACGTGGAGGACGGGCTGGAGAAACCGGTTCCCTGGCGGACCGTTCATCGAGGACGCGAGTCACGACGAGATCCGTGATCCGTCCGGCGGGGGCGAGATCTCGCGTCCGCGTACTCGAGGGCGCCCAAAGCAGCGCGTCCGGTTATGCGTCACGTTGCAATAATGAACGCTCACGTTCTGAAGGCGAAGCAGTCGTCCGGGGACCATATGTGCCCGTCGGTGGCGTGATACCCGCGTAGCCATAGCACGCCATCGATCACCCTCAGATAGAAGCCCTTCGGTACGACGTCGTCACGGTCGAGAGGTGCCGATGCAATCGTTATCGAGCCAGATGGGGCGGAACCGTTAGACATCACCGAGTCAGGGGCCGACGTCTGGTCAGCCATCGTCAACCGTAGATAGGGGCCGGTGATAGGCGGGCAGAGCGAGAGACCCGCCTCACACGCCCTAGCGAAGACTGCAGACAGCGTCGCATCACCAGTGACGCCGATCTGTCGAACCGTGCGCAGGACGACGTGGAAGGACTCGAACCTCTGCCGGTCGAAGATCGAACTCTTGAGCAACACATCAGCCGAGGCGTTGAGCTGCACACCGAGCTCGTCGAGTGCGGCTCGCAACTCCTGTCGACTCAAGTCGCCAATGCGAACTCGGTACGAGATGGACGAACCCGCGTCGCTCACCTCGCCAACCTATCGTGGCGCCGTCACGGTTCCTGGGCGACCACATCACGGTTGTCGGCCTCCTCGCGGCGACCAGGATCTGGAACGTCACCGCCGCGAGGCCTTCGACCCGCGACGTCACGTTCCGCTCTGGACATCGTCAGACTCCCAGTGGTGATCCACATCGATCTCTATGACTATCAGGGGCGATCCAGCCGGTGATCCGCCCTCCCGCGAGCCCGAACTCGCGCGATCCGTTGGGCGAGAGGCTCTCGACCCAACTCTCCCGGGCGAGAGATCGCCCTCGTGGTCAGTGAGTGGCCCGGGTCGTGACGTTACGCAGGGAACCCAGCCCGGTGATCATCGAGGTGACGACGTCGCCCGGGGCGAGGAAGGTCGGTGGCGTGTGGCCCTGGCCGACGCCAGCCGGACTGCCGGTGAAGATGACGTCACCCGGTCGGATCTCGACCACCGAGCTGAGGTACGCGATCAGCCCCGCGACGTTGGTCACCATGTCCTCGGTGCTCGAGTCCTGATAGCGGACCTCGTTGACGTCACAGGTGATGCGCAGGTCGTCGGGGTCGCCGCAGTCGTCGGGCGTCGTCAGCCACGGGCCGATCGGTGAGAAGTTCTCGTGAGACTTGCCCATCGAGAACTGCGGCGGGGTTCCCGACATCTGCAGGTCGCGGTCGCTGAAGTCCTGACCTACGCAGTAGCCGGCGACGTAGCGCAGAGCGTCCTGCGGCGTCACTCGCCGCGCGCGGGCACCGATCACCACGACCAGCTCCGCCTCCCAGTCGGTGTGCGTCGACGGTAGCGCCACTGACGCGTTGGCCCCGGCCAGCGACGAGGCGAACTTGGTGAACACGAGGGGCCTCACCGGCGGTGTCATCCCCATCTCGATCGCGTGGCGACGGTAGTTGAGCCCGATGCCGAAGATCTGGCTCGGACGTGACACCACCGGGCCGAGCCGCGGATCGCGCGCGACGACGTCGGGGACGAGGTCCCAGGTGGGCTCGGTCTCACCAGAGGCGAACCACTCCCCCACCTCGTCCAGTCGACCCATCAGATCATCGGTCGAGGATGGGAAACGCCCCGCCGACGCGTCGGCGATGTCGACGAGCCCCTCGTCGGTGACGATCACGGCTCGTTGGTCGAAGGTGGCGATACGCACTCTCACTCCTCATCTCGATCTCGCGGTTGGACCCACGCTACCGAACGCGTCGCCCCCCTGGCGCCGACCACGATCTCGCCCGCTAGGGTGTGCGCGTTCGTGGAAGGACTCCTCGTGTCTCTACTCTTCACTCCCTGGCGCGTGCGGGGGCTCACCGTGGCCAATCGGGCCTGGGTGAGCGCCATGTGCCAGTACTCCGCGACCGACGGCGTCGTGGGCGACTGGCACCTCGCGCACCTCGGGTCGCTCGCGACGGGCGGGTTCGGGCTGGTGATGGCCGAGGCCACCGCCGTGGCCCCCGAGGCGCGCATCTCGGTGCGTTGCCCGGGCCTGTGGAACGACGAGCAGGTCACGGCCTGGCGAAGGGTCACGGACTTCGCACACGCGCAGGGGGCACACATTGGCGTCCAGCTGGCGCACGCGGGTCGTAAGGCCTCGACGATGGCCCCGTGGGACGACCACCCCTTCGCGCTCGCGTCCGAGGGCGGATGGACCGCCGTCGCCCCGAGCGAGCTCGCCTTCGACGGCTATCCCCCACCGCGCGCGCTGCGTGTGGAGGAGATCGATCGCGTCGTCGATCAGTTCGTCGCCGCCGCGCGACGCGCGCGACGCGCCGGCTTCGACGTGCTGGAGATCCACGCCGCGCACGGCTACCTCCTGCACCAGTTCCTCTCGCCCCTCTCCAATCAGCGCGACGACGCCTACGGCGGCTCCTTCGAGAACCGCACTCGCCTCGTCCTGCGGGTCGCGGAGGCCGTGCGCGCGGCCGAGCCCGACGTCCCGCTCTTCGTGCGGCTCTCGGCCACCGACTGGGTGGAGGGCGGCTGGGACCTGGACCAGACGGTGGCCCTGGCTCGCGCACTGCGTGAGAGTGGCGTCGACCTGGTCGACGTGTCCTCCGGGGGCAACGTCGCCACTGCGGTCGTGCCCGTCGGACCCGGCTACCAGGTGCCCTTCGCCAGCGCCGTGCGTCGCGGTGCCGGTGTCGCCACCAGCGCCGTGGGTCTGATCACCGAGCCTGATCAGGCCGAATCCATCCTGGTCGACGGCGACGCCGACGCGATCATGGTGGCGCGCGCCGCCCTGCGCAACCCCCGGTGGGCCCTGAACGCCGCCGAGGCGCTCGGCGAGTTCATCGATTGGCGCCCGCAGCTCGAGCGCGCCCGCACACTGCGCGCGTCACGGTAGTTCCTGGCGTCGGCCGTCGCCCTTCGGTAGGCTGAGGGCACCAGAGGCCGGTCTGACCGCCGGCGTTCGCTCGATGACCCGGGCGAAAGGCGAAGTACCTAGAGAGGGTGATCCCAACCGCTGGTTGGACAGAGTCATGGGTAACAAGGACCCCTTCGTTTTGCGTCATCTGGCCGATGTCCAGCCGCAGTTGTGGTGGTTGGACTCGGACCCCCTAGAGCCCGAATCACGCTCCGCCCTCGTGGGCGACGTCGGCGCCGATCTGTGCGTCGTGGGAGCGGGCTACACCGGACTGTGGACGGCGCTGCTCGCCAAGGAGCGTGACCCTCACCGCGAGGTGGTGGTGGTCGAACAGTTCGAGACCGGGGCGGGGGCGTCGGGGCGAAACGGCGGATTCTGCTCCGCGTCGCTCACCCACGGCTTCGCCAACGGCGCGCGGCGCTTTCCCCGCGAGATGGACGTGATCGAGCGGCTGGGACGCGAGAACCTCGACGAGATCGAGGCCACCATCGCGCGCTACGGCATCGAGTGCGACTGGGAGCGCACCGGTGAGCTGCGCGTCGCCCTCGCCGAGTGGCAGATGAACGACATGGTCGACGAGGCGCGCCGGCGCAACGAGCTCGGCGACCACGTCGAGGTTCTCTCGCGCGAGCAGGTGCAGGCCCGCATCCACTCGCCCCTGTACGTGGGAGCGATCTACGACCACGACGGCACGGCCCTCGTGGATCCGGCTCGTCTGGTCTGGGGTCTCGAGCGGGCCTGTGTCTCGCTCGGCGTCACGATCTACGAGAACTCCAAGGTCGAGTGGCTGGAGGACGTGGACGACGGGGTGCGCGTGCACACCGCCTACGGCGCCGTCACGGCTGCGCGCGTGGCGCTGGCCACCAACGTCTTCCCGTCGCTCGTGCGCAGCGCTCGCAAGTACGTGGTTCCCGTGTACGACTACCAGCTGGTCACCGAGCCGCTGACCGACGAGCAGCTCGCCAGCATCGGCTGGGAGGGACGCGAGGGCGTGGCCGACGCCGGTAACCAGTTCCACTACTACCGGCTCACCGCCGACCAGAGCATCCTCTGGGGAGGCTACGACGCGATCTACAACTTCCGGGGACAGGCGCACCGCGACTACGACTTCAACGCGCAGACCTACGCGACGCTGGCGTCGCACTTCCTCGCCACGTTCCCCCAGTTGGCGGGGATCAAGTTCACGCACGCCTGGGGAGGCGCGATCGACACCTGCACGCGCTTCTCGCCCTTCTGGGGGACGGCGCACCGGGGCAAGGTCGCCTACGTCCTGGGCTTCACCGGGCTGGGGGTGGGCTCGACGCGCTTCGGGGCGGCCACGATGCTGGACCTGCTCGACGGACTCGACACGGAGCGCACGCGCCTCACCATGGTGCGCCGCAAGCCCCTGCCCTTCCCACCGGAACCCTTCAAGTGGCTCTTCATCGAGTTGACCAAGCGGTCCCTGCAGCACGCCGACCAGCACGAGGGGCGCCGAAACCTCTGGCTGAAGTTCGGCGACCTCCTCGGGCTGGGATTCGACTCCTAGTGCGCTAGTCCTCGGTGCCGGTGTGCGAGCCCATGAGTCCGGCGATCATGTTCACGACGGTGGGGTCGGTCAGCGTGGTCACGTCACCGAGGTGACGGTTCTCGGCGACGTCGCGCAGCAGCCGACGCATGATCTTGCCCGAGCGTGTCTTGGGCAGCTCCGGGGTGAGGATGATCTGACGAGGCTTCGCAATCGGGCTGATGACCCGGGCGACGTGCGCCCGGATCTCCTCGATGACCGCGCTCTGGTCCTTCGAGGCGTCCTCGGCGGACAGGCGCAGCGTGACGAAGGCCACGATCGCCTGCCCGGTCGTCTCGTCCGACGCGCCCACCACGGCGGCCTCGGCCACGGCCGGGTAGCCGACGAGGGCGTGCTCCACCTCAGTGGTCGAGAGGCGGTGGCCCGAAATGTTCATCACGTCGTCCACTCGTCCGAGCAGCCACAGGTCGCCGTCGGCGTCGCGCTTGGCGCCGTCACCGGCGAAGTACACGCCAGGGAAGCGCGACCAGTAGGTCTCGCGGAAGCGGGCCGGGTCACCGTAGATGCCGCGCGTCATGCCCGGCCAGGGCTTGGTGACCACTAGGTAGCCACCCTCGCCGTTGCCGACCGAGTGTCCCTCGTTGTCCACCACGTCGACGTCGATGCCCGGGAATGCGCGCATGGCGGCACCGGGCTTGGTGACGCTGATGCCCGGTAGCGGCGTCACCAGGATGCCGCCGGTCTCGGTCTGCCACCACGTGTCCACGATCGGGCAGCGATTGCCACCGATGTGCTCGCGGTACCACATCCAGGCCTCGGGGTTGATCGGCTCACCCACGGTGCCCAGGACGCGCAGGCTCGAGAGGTCGTGCGCGGCCGGGAACTCCTCGCCCCACTTCATGAGGGTGCGGATCGTGGTCGGCGCGGTGTAGAGAATGCTCACCTTGTACTGCTCGATGATCTTCCACCAGCGGTCCTTGCCGCCCGAGTCGGGCAGTCCCTCGTACATCACCTGCGTGGCCCCGTTCGTCAGTGGCCCGTACACGATGTAGCTGTGGCCCGTGATCCAGCCGATGTCCGCCGCCGTCCAGAAGACGTCGGTGTCCGCCTTCAGGTCAAAGATGTAGTGGTGCGTCGTGGCGACGTGGGTGAGGTACCCACCCGTCGTGTGGTAGATCCCCTTGGGCTTGGCGGTGGTGCCCGAGGTGTACATGATGAGCAGCGTCTGCTCCGCCGGGAAGAACTCGGGCGTGTGCTCAGTGGGCTGACGCTCCACGAGGTCGTGCCACCAGTAGTCGCGCCCCTCGGTCCACGCGACGTCCTCGCCGGTGCGGCGAACCACCAGCACAGCCTTCACGTCGGGGCAGCTGCGCAGCGCCTCGTCCACCGCAGGCTTCAGCGGGCTTGCGGCGCCGCGACGAAAGGCGCCATCGGCGGTAACCACGTAGCGGCAGTCCGAGTCGAGGATGCGGCTCGACAGCGCCTCCGCGGAGAACCCGGCGAAGACGACCGAGTGTGCGGCTCCGAGCCGCGCGCACGCCAGCATGGCGACCACGGCCTCGGGGATCATCGGCATGTAGATCGCGACACGGTCGCCGGTGACCACACCCAACTCGACCAACGCGTTCGCGGCCTGGGCCACCATCACCTGCAGGTCCGCGTAGGTGATGGTGCGTGACTCACCCTCGCGGTCGCCCACCCAGTGGTAGGCCACCTTGGATCCCCGTCCCGCCGCCACGTGGCGGTCGACACAGTTCACGCTGGCGTTGAGGGTCCCGTCGCTGAACCACTTCGCGTCGGGCAGGTCCCACTCGAGAGTCGTGGTGGGGGGCGTGGCCCACGTCAGGCGGTCAGCCTGGCGGCGCCACCAGGCCTCGGGATCGGCGGCGGCCTCGTCGTAGATCGACGGCTGGGCGTTCGCCTGCGCCGCGAACTCGGGGCTCGGGGCGAACTTGCGGGTCTCCTCGTGCCAGGCCTCTAGCTTCGCTTCACTCATTGGTCTCCCCCAACTTGGCTGTGGGCGCGCCATTCCCCGACGCCCCCCTCTTTCACTATCACGTGCTTAGCACGCACTACAACAACGCGTTCGGTGACTTAGTGCCCAAAATGCCAACAGCGCCCTGGCTCGAGAGCCGGGGCGCTGTTGGCGGTTGGGTCCGGTGGCGAGCCACCAGTGAACCCAGTCTAGCCGAACTAGGCGATAGGCCCGAGCGGTAGCACCTTCTTCTTGTAGGTGTCGTTGATGACGGCCGCCGCGGAGCAGTACCAGGCCAGAATGGCCGTGATGATGCCGAGCCACCCCCCGACCTTGACCATGTTCGAGTGGCCGGCGTCCCAGTTGCCGATGGTCAAGAAGATGAACGTGGCCTCGAGGACGACGAACACCGACGCCAGCGCGATGCTGGTCTTGAACGAGCCGATCATCATGTAGAAGGTGAAGATCGTCCACGCGAGCAGGTACACGCCCAGTGCGTTGGTCGCCTTCAGGCCACCGTCCCAGTTGATGAAGGCGTAGAGTCCGATCCAGAACGCGCCGTACGAGGTGAACGCCACCGCGCCGAACGTGTTCTTGCGTACGAACTCCCACATCCCGGCGGCGAACTGCGCAATCCCTCCGTAGACCAGTGCCAGTGAGATGGCTGCGGTCAGCCCTCCCCCCTTCCAGATTCCGGCGTTCGCCGAACTCAGGGCAAAGGTCGTCATGGCGAATCCGGCGAGCCCTAGCGGACCCGGATCAGCCACCTTGTGTTCATCTGCCATGTGCATCTCCCTGGACGTATCCCTGTGGACCGACGGGCGTCGGCCTAGACCGATTAAACACCTCGCCGCTACACATCCGACGGATCCACCACCTTCTTGTGAACTACTTCACTTGTTCTGGCGGCACTCGGTCGTCGTCGCGCCGATCGTCCACGTCGTCCAGCGCGTGGCGAAAGTCACCCACGAACTCCTCCACGCGCGTGGTGCTCGCGCCGTCGAGCAGCAGCGACACCAGCGCGGAGCCCACGATGACGCCATCGGCGAAGCGGGCCGCGTCGCGCGCCTGGACGGGGGTGGTGATGCCGATGCCGACGTACACCGGGACGTCGCTGACGTCGCGCAGCGCCTCCACGACGCGGCGCGCGTCTCCGAGGTCCGCGGCGCGTCCGGTAACGGCCATGCGCGCGGCGGCGTAGGCGAAGCCCTGCGTCGCGCGCGCCAGGAGCGCGACGCGTGGTGGTGGGCTCGACGGCGCCACCAGGTACACGGTGGCCACGTCGTGGTCCGCGCAGGTTCGCGCCCAGGGTGACGCCTCCTCGGGTGGCAGGTCGGGGATGATCGCACCACGGAGCGCGGCTCGCTCGAAGGCTTGCGCCGCCCGGTCCAGGCCGTAGTGGTGCACGACGTTGTAGTAGGTCATGGCGACGAGGGGCACGTCGACGTCCAGCGTCGCCAGCTCCGCGCACACCGAGTCGAGGGTCGTGCCGGCCGCCAGCGAGCGTTGCGCGGCCTCTTGAATCACCACGCCGTCCATGACCGGATCCGAGAACGGCAGCCCGATCTCGATGGCGTCGGCCCCCGCGTGCGCCGCGGCCTCTACGTGGCGGGCCCAGTCGGGCGTGGCGCCGGCCATCAGGTAGGGAACGAGAGCGGTGCGCCCACTGGCGCGCGTGCGCCGCAGCGCGTCCTCGAGCGAGGTCACGACGCCCCCCGGAGGATCGCGCGAACCTGGGCGACGTCCTTGTCACCGCGGCCCGAGAGGTTCAGCAGGACCGACGAGCCGTGCGGCACTGACCGGCCCGCCTCGCGCACCAACCACGCCACGGCGTGGGCCGTCTCGAGGGCGGGAATGATCCCCTCGTCCTCGCTGAGCACTTGGAGCGCGGCGACGACCTCGTCGTCGTCGGCGGTCACGTACTCGGCCCGTCCGCGAGCGGCCAGGTCGGCGTGCTCCGGTCCGATGCCGGGGTAGTCCAGACCCGCCGAGATCGACTCGGCCTCCTCGATCTGGCCGAACTCGTCCTGGATGAGCAGGGAGCGCATCCCGTGCAGGACGCCCGGCGCGCCGACGCCGACCGCGGAACCGCCGGCGGCCTCGACGCCCACCAGGCGCGACGGGCCGTCGACGAAGCCCGCGAACACGCCGGCCGCATTCGAACCACCGCCGACGCACGCGACGACCACGTCGGGGTCACCCACGCCGAGGTCGCGCAACTGGCGAGCGGCCTCACGTCCGATCACGCTCTGGAACTCACGCACCATCCACGGAAAGGGATGGGGCCCCATCACCGAGCCGATGCAGTAGTGGGTGTCCGCGACGCAGGTCACCCACTCGCGCAGCGCCTCGTTCACGGCGTCCTTCAGGGTGCGGCTGCCCGAGGTCACGGGCACGACCGTCGCGCCCAGCAGCTCCATGCGAAACACGTTCAACTCCTGACGCACGATGTCCACCTCGCCCATGAAGACGGTGCACGCCAGGCCCAGGCGCGCCGCCGCCGTCGCCGTGGCGACGCCGTGCTGACCAGCACCCGTCTCCGCGATGACGCGGCGCTTGCCCATGCGCTGGGCGAGCAGCGCCTGGCCCAGGACGTTGTTGATCTTGTGCGAGCCGGTGTGGGCGAGGTCCTCGCGTTTGGCGAAGACCCGCAGACCCACTCGTCGCGAGAAGCGCTCCAGCGGCGTCACGGGCGTAGGTCGACCCGCGAAGAGAGCCAGCTCGCTCGCCAGCGCGTGCGCGAAGGACTCGTCCGCCCGCGCGTCGCGATAGGCCTCCTCCAACTCGAGGCAGGCGGGCATGAGCGCCTCGGGCACGAAGCGACCACCGAAGTCGCCGAAGTGGCCCCGCTCGTCCGGGGCGCCCATGAATCCATCGCTCACACCTACTCCTCTCGCTCGAACCAGCGCCGCGCGGCCTGGACGAAGTCACGCACCGCTGCGGGGTCCTTTCGACCGGGCGACGACTCGGTGCCCGACGCGGCGTCCACGCCCCACGCGCCGGTTTCGCCGAGTACTCGTGCGACGTTGGCGGCACTGAGTCCACCAGCGACGATCAGGGGTCGCCGGAATCGTCGGCCCGCGAGGGGCGACCACGTATGCGCCCGCCCGCTGCCGGGTGACGGGCCGTCCACGAGGATCGCGTCGGCGCGTTCCTCGTCGACCTCGTCGTGCACCGTGGCGCCGACGGCCAGTACCGCGATCACCGCGATCCCGCGTTCGCGCAGCTCCTCGTAGAGGCTGACCGACACCGGGTCGTGCAACTGCACGGCGTCCAACGCCACGGCGTCCAGGGCGCGGCGGATGACGTCATCGCCGCGCCCTCGAAAGACGCCCACCCGGATCGCTCGCTCGCCGACGAAATCGGCGATGGCGGCCGCGCGCTCGACGTCGACCTCGCGCGGTGACGCCGCCAACACCACGCCCAGGGCGTCGGCGCCCGCGTCGAGCACGATCGCCGCGTCCCCGACACTCGTCACGCCACAGATCTTCACTAGGTGTGCGCGGTCGGTGAGGTCAATCACGGCCGCGACGCTTCACGCTGGCCAACTCGCGCACCGCGCGCGCCGGATCGCTCGCTCGCACCAGTGACTCTCCGACCAGGACGGCGTCGAAGCCGTCCGCGGCCGCGCGCTCGACGTCGGCCACGTCGCGCAGCCCCGACTCGGCGACGGCCACGACGGTCGGCGGCAGTGCCGCGACCACCGCCGCCGCCCGCTCACCACGAACCTCGAAGGTGCGTAGATCGCGCTGGTTCACGCCCACCAGTGTCGCCCCCAGCGCAATCGCCCGGCGGGCCTCGTCGAGGTCGTGAACCTCGACGAGGGCATCGAGACCGCAGAGTGCCGACACCTCCAACAGGTGAGCGCACTCGTCGTCGTCCAGTGCCGCGACGATGAGGAGCACCGCACTCGCGCCGAACTGGAGCGCGTCGATCACGTCGTTGGCACTCACCGTGAAGTCCTTGCGCAGCAGCGGCAGGGTGCACGCGTCGTGGGCGGCTCGCAGGTCGCCCAACGAGCCGGCGAAGTGCTCCTCGTCGGTCAGCACCGACAGCGCCGCGGCACCGCCGTCCTCGTAGGCCTTTGAGAGGACGGCCGGATCGAGGTCGCGATTCAGCCAGCCCTTGGAGGGTGATCGGCGCTTGATCTCGGCGATCACGCCGAGGGCGTCGCCGGGGCGCAGCGCCGCGCGGAATCGTGAACGGCACGGCGTCACCTCGTCGAGGCGCCGACGCCAGTCGCGATGGTCCGCCGCGACTCGTGCGCGATGGAAGCGCATGATGTCCTCGAGGTAGGCGGTGGCCATCCCGAAATCGTAGTGGTCACGGATCGGTCCACGGCTAGCCTCTCCCTATGGTCACCCACGCCTCTCCTCGGCGGCGCTGATGGAGTTCTTCGCACGCGACGTCCTCAATCCCCTGGTCCGTGGAACGAGCATGGAGCGGGCCCAGGCTCGCGAGGCCCTGGCCGAGATCCTCGAGGGGCGCGTCGAGGCGGTGCACATCGCCAGCTTCCTCACCGCGCTCACCATGAAGGGTGAGACCGCCGAAGAGATGACCGGCTTCATCGACGCCATGATCGACGCCGCCACCACGTTCGAACTCGAGGGTGACGCGATCGACATCGTCGGAACGGGGGGCGACCAACTGCACACCGTGAACATCTCCACGATGGCGTCACTGGCCGTGGCGGGCTGTGGCGTCCCCGTCGCCAAGCACGGCAACCGGGCCGCCTCCTCGTCAGTTGGCTCCGCTGACGTGCTCGAAGCCCTGGGCGTGCGTCTCGAGACGTCGCCGGCTACCGTTCGGGCCTGCGTGGAGGGGGCGTCCATCGGCTTCATGTTCGCCCCGACCTACCACCACGCCCTGGGCTACCTCACGCCGATTCGCCGAGCGCTCTACTTTCGCACCGTGTTCAACGTGCTCGGGCCGCTCGCCAATCCGGCACGCGTGCGACGAGCCCTGATCGGCGTGGCACCGGCGTCGCACCTCGACCACATGGCGCGCGTGATCGGATCGCGCGGCACTGATCTGTCGATCCTGGTGAGCGGCGACGACGGTCTCGACGAGCTCTCGCTCGGCGGTCCGTCGACCCTGCACCGGGTGACGCGCTCGGGGACGACGGTGGAGCGCATCGACGCCGGCGCGGAACTAGGGCGACGTCACGGGGTGGACAGTCTGCGCGGCGGAGACGTCACGCACAACGTCCGTGTGGTGCGCGCGTTCCTCGACGCCACCACCGGCCCCGTCTTCGACATCGCCTGCGCCAACGCCGGCCTGGCGCTCGTGGCCGCCGGCCGTGCGACCACGCTGTCCGACGGCTTCGAGATGGCGAGCGCCAGCGTGCGCGACGGCCACGCGGCGCGCTCGCTGGAGCGGCTCGTCGCGATCTCCAACGCCTAGCCCTCTGACAGCGTGCGCAGTTCGCGACGGTACCGGCGGGCGTTGGCCACGTAGAGGGCGGCTCCCTCGGCGATGGCACCGCGGTCGCTGGCGCCGAGCTTGATGGTGGCGGGCACGCCCACCGCGAGAGCCCCCTCGGGTACGTCGGTGCGGTTGCGCACCACGGCGCCCGCGGCGACGGTCGCCCCGGTGTGCACGTGCGCGTGGTGCAGCACCACCGAACCGCTGCCGACCAGGGCTCCGTCGTGGATCACGCACCCCTCCAGGTGAACCAGGTGACCGATGACGCAGTCGTCACCCACGACCGTGGGGAACTCCGCCACGGCGTGAACCACCGTGCCGTCCTGAATGGACGTCCGCTCCCCCACGATGATGGTGCCGTAGTCCCCGCGCAGCACCGCACCGGGCCAGACCGAGGCGTCGGCGCCCAGGCGCACGTCACCGATGATGACCGCGTCGGGGTGCACGAACGCCTCGGGATGGATCGTGGGCACCCGCTCGCCCAACGCGTAGATCGCCATTCGCCCTCCTAGTGCGCCAACCACGAAATTAACTGATAGAGACGCCAGGCGAGGTAGATGATCGTGACCACGACGAAGAAGCGCCACCGCCAGGGCATGGGCTCGTGCGTCGTCTCCTCGACCGGCTGACCGCACACCTCGCACACCTCACCGTCGACGGGTCGGTCACACGTCTCGCACCAGCGCGTCATCACTCCACCCGTACGCGAACCCGCAGTGGTGTGGTGCCCAGAGCGAAGCGTTCGCGCAGCGAGCGCTCGACGTAGCGCATGTACGTCGGGGGCAGGCGTCCCGAGACGAAGAGCGTGAAGGTCGGGGGCTCGCTGGCGCCCTGGACGGCGTAGCGAATCTTGCCGGTGGGCGCGGGCTGGCGGATCTGCAGGTCTCGAATCGCACGGTTGAGCGCCCCCGTCGGCACCCGCGTCGCGTAGTCGGCCGCGGCGGTCGTCAGCGCGGGAAGGATCCGATGCACCCCCTTGCCCGAGATCGCTGTCGTCTTCAACACGGGGGCATCGCCGAGGAAGGCGAGCTTGTCGCCGATGCTGGCCAGCACGTCCTCGCGGTCCTCGGGCTCGATCAGCTCCCACTTGTTCACCACGACGATCGATGGGCACCCGGCCCCCGAGATGCGCTCGGCCAGACGCTGGTCCTGTCCCGTGGCCCCCACCGTCGCGTCGATGACCAGGAGGGCGATGTCGGCGCGGTCCAGTGCCTCGAGACTGCGCAGCACGGCGTAGGTCTCCAGACCCGCCTCGGTCTTGGCCCGACGGCGCATTCCCGCGGTGTCGATGAAGCGGATCCGTCCGCTCGGGGTGTCGACGACCGTGTCGATCGCGTCGCGCGTCGTGCCGGGAAGATCGTGAACGACCGAACGCTCCTCGCCGATCAACGTGTTGAAGAGCGTGGACTTGCCGACGTTGGGACGCCCGACGATCGCGACGCCGAGGACGTCGTCGTGGGCGTCGTTCGGGTCGTCGGGTGGCTGACCGATCGTGTCGACGACGACGTCGAGCAACTCGCCGGCACCGAGGCCGTGTAGGGCGCTCACGGCGTGGGGGTCGCCCACGCCTAGGCGTAGGAACTCCCAGGCGTACGCCTCGCGCGCGGGGTCGTCCACCTTGTTCACGACCAGCACCGCCGGTCGCTGACTGTGTCGGACCCAGCGCGCGGCGCGCGCGTCCTCCTCGGTCGGGCCCGTGGTCACGTCCACCACCAGCAGCACCAGATCGGCCTCCTCGAGGGCCGTCTGCGCCGAACGCGACACCTTCGCCTCGAGATCGTCGCCGCCCTCGAGCCACCCGCCCGTGTCGACCAGGTCGAAGGTGACCCCGCGCCACTCCACGGGGACGCTGCGCCGGTCGCGGGTCACCCCACGATGCTCCTCCACGACGGCCACCCGTCGTCCCGCCAGACGGTTCACCAGTGAGCTCTTGCCGACGTTGGGACGCCCCACCACGGCCACGCGCGGGTGTCTCACGAGACCACCAGGACGTCGTGCGGGGCGCGCAGGGATTCCAGGGTCACTCGCAGATCGTGCCCGGTCGTGCGTACGCAGGTCACGGGGCGACCCAGGTCCTCCAGGGTCGTCCCGTCGAGGAAGCGGCCCTCGTTGAGGCAGACGTCAGGGATCAGACAGGTCGCCGAGGGATCGACTCGCGCGAGGGCCGCGGCCAGGTCGCGTCCCGTGAGCAGGCCGGCCACCTTGATGTTCCCCCCGAAGTAGGCGTTGACGACCGGCACCACGGCGACCTCGTCGAAGCCGTGTTCGTCCAGCAGCTCGCGCAGCAGTGGCGCGGCGTACTCGCCGGTCAGCACCACGACCCCGTCGTGCGTGAGGGGGCCGTCCGTGAGGGGGTCGCCCGAGGCGGGGCCACTCAGCGCCGCGCGCGCGGCGCGGTAGCCCCAGGCCGGGGCGCCGTCGACGGACTGGAAGAAGCCACTGCCGAGGCGGGGCATCGCGCGGTGGCGCTCGAAGCTGTCGCGGAACGCGGCCACCATGCCGATGCCGTTCTCCGCCAGGTCCAGCGTGGCCAGCGCGGCCGCGCGCGGGGGGGCCAGCCCGGCCACGAGGTAGAACTCGTCGCTGGCGTAGACCAGGGAGCGGCCCAGCACCGTGCGACTGATCTCGTCGTAGCGCTGCGCCAGCTCGACCACCTGGCGGGCCTCGTCGCGACGGTGGGGCCGCATGGTCTCCTCGAGTGAGAAGTCGCTCACCCCCACCGGAACCAGGGCGAGCGAGGCGAGCTGCGGGTAGGACGTGACGACGTCCTCGAGGGTGCGCTCCAGCTCGACGCCGTCGTTCACTCCGGGACAGACGACCACCTGGCCGTGGACCTCGATGCCGCTTCGTAGCAGTTCGTGCAGCCAGCGCAGGCTGGTGGCGCCGCGCGGGTTGCGCAACATCTCGGCGCGCAGCGCCGGGTTGGTGGTGTGGATGGAGACGAACAGCGGTGAGAGGCGCTCTTCCACCACCCGTTCCAGGTCGAACTCCGTGAAGCGGGTCAGGGTTGTGTAGTTGCCGTAGAGGAACGACAGGCGAAAGTCGTCGTCCTTCACGTACAGCGAGCGGCGCATGCCCTTGGGCAGCTGGTAGATGAAGCAGAAGCTGCAGTGGTTGTCGCACGTGCGGATTCGGTCGAAGACGGCCGAGTCGATGGACAGCCCCAGGGGCTCGCCCGGCCCCTTGGTGATGGCCACGGTGCGCGTCGTCCCCTCACCGGCGCGACGGATCTCGAGCGCGACGTGATCCCCGTCCACCAGTTGCTGGTACTCGATGACGTCGGTCGGCTCGCGGCCGTTCACGCGCACCAGCTCGTCGCCGACCTCGAGGTCCGCTCTCGCCGCTGGCGATCGCGAAGAAATTCCTGAGATGCGGGCGCCCGGCACCTCGTCAGCCTACTGGTGAGGTCGCCTCGCCGCCGCGGCCGGTGCGGCGCCCGGTAGGCTGCCCGCGTGCCCGTGGACAAGGTCATTCTCGCTTCCCCACGGGGCTTCTGCGCCGGCGTGGAGAAGGCGATCAAGGCCCTGGACTGGATGACGCGGGTCTTCGAGCCGCCCGTCTACTGCTACCACGAGATCGTCCACAATCGCCACGTCGTGGATCACTTCGCCGGTCTCGGCGTGGTCTTCGTCCACGACATCGCCCAGGTCCCGCCGGGGGCGCCGGTGATGCTGAGCGCCCACGGCTCGGCCCCCGAGGTCGTGGACGCGGCGCGGCGCACCGGCGGCGCGGTCGTGGACGCGGTGTGCCCGCTGGTGACCAAGGTGCACCACGAGCTCAAGGTCCGGGCCCGCGACGGCTACACGGTGCTGTACGTGGGCCACGAGGGCCACGAGGAGGCGATCGGCACCATGGCCGTGGCCCCCGAGTCGGTGATCCTCGTGCAGTCGATCGAGGACATCGAGCGCGCGCGCGACGTCACGGGACCGCTGGCCCTGCTCTCACAGACGACCCTCAGCCTGGACGAGTGGCAGCACCTGCGCGAGTACGCGGCCGAACGCTTCCCCGACATCTGGCAGCCCGCACGGAGCGATCTGTGCTTCGCCACGACCAACCGCCAGGCGGCGCTGCGCGACGCGGCCCGTGGCGCGGACGCGGTGGTGGTGATCGGATCCGCGAACTCCTCCAACACGATGGCGCTGACCGACGTGGCGCGAGCCGTCGGGTGCGACCGGGTGCTACGGGTGAACGGGCCCGAGGATCTGCCCGACGATCTCCACGGTCGCGTCGCGGTGTCGGCCGGGGCCTCGGCCCCCGAGTCCCTGGTGCAGGGCGTGGTCGACGCCCTCGACCCCCGTGAGGGCGTCGAGACCCGCCTGGTCGGCGTCGAGGACGAGTACTTTCCCCCACCGCCCGAGTTGCGTGACATCCTTCGATCCCTGTCGGCGTTGGTCGACCTGTGCCTGGCGACGCCCGTCGCGTCGACGTTCGACCCGGTCGAGGACCGGGCCGTCACCGCCGCCCAGATCCTGGACCGCGTGGCCTCCTAGTCGCGCGACGCGGGGCCGAGTAAGATCGTTCGGTTCGCGTGACCGCGGGTCGGGCGCCGCGTCGCGGCGGCGGACCCGGGGTCGCGAGCGGCGCTGCGGCGCCGACACGCCTCGAGAGGGATAGAGATGGTCACCACGGATTTGGAGAAGAAGCGCCTGGCCACACTGCGCTCATTCGCGATCGATCAGGCGACGGCGCGCTTCGAGGCGGAGTACCCCGGCTACGAGCCGCACCCCATCGTGGCCTCCATCTGCGCCTACGAGGAGGAGGGCGCCATCGGGGCCGTGCTCGACGCGATGCCCGAGACGATCAACGGCGAGCCGTACACCACGCTGGTCGTCGTGGACGGTGGCAACGACAAGACGGCGGAGATCGCGCGGGCACACCCGGGCGTCCTCGTCCTCGAGTTCCCCGTGAACCTCGGCCACGGCGTGGCGCTGCAGGTGACGTATCGCTACTGCATCGACCACGCGGTGCGCTTCGTCGTGACCCTCGACGCCGACGGTCAGAACGATCCGGCGGAGATCCCCCAACTGCTGGCTCCCCTGCTCGAGGATCGGGCGGACTTCGTCGTGGCGAGCCGACGCCTGGGCCAGGACCACACGACGGACGTCATCCGCAAGACGGGCGTACGGTTCTTCTCCTTCGTCATGAACCGGATGACGGGCGCGAATCTGACCGATACGTCCACGGGCTACCGGGGGCTGCGCGTCGCGATGCTGGCCGACGTGATCGACCGGCTCCACCAGGAGCAGTACCAGACGGCCGAGCTGCTCATCGTGTGCCTGAAGCGGGGCTGGCGCGCCGCGGAGGTGCCCACCGTGTGGCACCCTCGTCAGGCCGGAACCACGAAGAAGGGCTCGAACTGGCTCTTCGGGCTGCGCTACGCCACGGTGGTCTTCGGCACCTGGTGGCGCGAGCGCTAGCGCTCGCGACTCTGCGCGTACACCGCCTCCAGGGCGGCCCGCAACTCCTCGCTCTTGGCGCTGATCGCCGAGCGCGACACTCGTCCCTCGCTGACCGGCGCGGCCAGGGGGTCGCCGACGACCACGTGAATCCTCGTCGGGCGCGGCAGACGAGCGCCGGCGGGCATCGCTCGATCGCTCCCGCCGATTCCGACGGGCACCACCGTGGCCCCGGTGCGGGCGGCGATGAACATAGCCCCGTCGCGCAGCGGCTCCACGTGGGGTCCGCTCTTTCGCGTGCCCTCGGGGAACAGCACCAGGGCGTGACCCCGGCGCAGCACCTCCTCGGCCAGGTGCAGCGACTCGCGATCCGCGCTCTCGCGGTGCACCGGAAAGGCACCGACGTGCAACAGGAGCGGTCCGAGTAGGGGCACGCGAAAGAGGGGGTCCTTGGCCATGAAGAAGACCTTGCGCGGCGAGATGAACAACGTGAAGACGAAGTCGATGTTGGAGCGGTGGATGGGCGCGATGAGCACCGGGCCCTCGAGCGGGATCTTCTGCGCCCCGCGAACCACCGGACGGAACAGCAGCCACGACGCGCCCGTCAGCAGGCTCGCCACCACGCGGTAGATCGCGGTCTTGCGATCGTCTAGGAGGAGGTGCGCGTCGCCAGGCATGCCACGATCTCCTTCACCACGTCGTCGACCGCCACACCGGTCGTATCCACCACGCACGCCTCCGGCGCCGGTCGCAGGGGTGAGGCCTCGCGCGACGTGTCCACTGCGTCGCGCCGCGCCACTGACGCGGCGCTCTCGTCGCCACGTCGACGCTGGCGCTCCTCCAGCGACGCCGTCAGGAACACCTTCAGGGCGGCGTGGGGGAACACCACCGTGGCCGTATCGCGGCCCTCGGCCACGGTGCCCACCGGCTGGCGCGCCGCCCACTCGCGCTGGCGCTCGACCATCGCCGCGCGCACGGCGCGATGGGCCGCCACCAGCGACACGGCCGCGTTCACCGCTTCGCTGCGCAGCTCGTCCTCGACGTCGCGCCCGTTGACGAGGACGCGCGGCGTGAGCACCAGCTCCAGTGAGCCGGCCAGTTCCCCGAGCGCCGCCCCATCGTGCGGATCCAGGCCCCGGGCGAGGGCCTCCACCGTCACCGCGCGGTACATCGCCCCGGTGTCGAGGAACGAGTAGCCCAGGGCGTCGGCCAGTGCGCGCGCGACGCTGGACTTGCCCGAACCGGCGGGTCCGTCGATCGCCACCACTGCACTCATCGCAGAGATGCTAGATCGTCGAAGAAGTGCGGATAGCTGGTCGCGACCGTGGACGCGCCGATGATGTGACAGCCCGCTCCGGCGGCACCCGCCACGGCGCTGGCCATCACCACGCGGTGATCGAGACCCGCCTCGACGTCGAAGGACGCGAAGGCCGACGCCGACCCCACCCCCTCCACGAAGAAGTCGTCTCCCTCGGCCCAGCTCGCGCACCCGAGCGCACGGGCCAGCTCCAGGGCCGCCGCGAAGCGGTCGCTCTCCTTCACGCGCAACTCGGCCATGTCGCGAAACGCGCTGACGCCCCGGGCGGCGGCCGCGGCGACGACCAGGGCCGGCACCTCGTCCAGGGAGGGGATCTCCTCGCCGTGCACCTCCGTCCCCGTCAGCTCGGAGCTGGTCGACACCAGGGTCGAGCGTCCGGGACTCGCCGCGGACTCGGTCCACGTGACCCGTCCCCCCATTCGCGCGAGCACGTCGACGAAGCCCACGCGCTCCGCACGTCGTTCGAGCCCGGGTAGCTCGACGAGGGCGTCACGGTGCACGACGCCGAGGACCGCGAAGAACGCCGCCTGGGACGGGTCCGCCGGCACGATCCAGGCGTGGGCGCGCGGCCGACCAGGCTCTACACGCACGGTCCGTCCGGTTCCGACCTCGTCGAGGGTGATGGTGACGCCCGACTCGGCCAGCATGTCCTCGGTGGTGGTGCGCGTGCGCACGGGCTCGTCCACCTCGCAGGGACCGTCGGCTCCGAGGGCGGCGAGCAGCACGGCGGACTTCACCTGGGCGCTGGCGACGGGGACCCGGTACGAGATGGCGTGGAGGGGGCGTCGCCCGTCGAGCGTGAGCGGCGCGCTGCGCCGGGGTCCCTGACCGCGTACGCGTGCACCCATCAGCTCGAGGGGCACCGCGACGCGGTCCATCGGGCGGCGCGAGAGCGACGGGTCGCCCACTAGCTCGTGACGGCCCGGGATGGCGGCCAGCACTCCGGCCAGCAGGCGCATCGTGGTGCCTGAGTTCTCGCAGTCCAGGGGACGCCCGGCCGGTCGTAGTCCCCCGGCCGGGCCGTGGACGGTGAGCGTCGCGGCGCCCTCGACACGGGCGCCGAGCTGCTCGAGCGCGCGGCGCGTGGCCGCGACGTCGCGGCCGGGTGACGCTCCCGAGACGGTGCTCTCCCCCTCGGCCAGAGCGCCGAGCAGCAGGGCCCGGTGCGACGCGCTCTTGTCACCCGGTACGCGCACGATTCCGCGAGCGTGGTCCATCGGCGCGACGACGAGCGCGTCGACGCTCACGCCGGGCTCACCGTGAAGCCGCGTTCGCGCAGCGCGTCGTGCAGGACGTCGGCCCGATCGGCGTCGACCGCGAGCAGCAGGGTGCCGCTGGCCCCCTCGATGCCGTGGGCGATCTCGATGTCGTAGATGTTGACCAGCAACTCCGAGGCGGCGACCGTCACGGCCGCGAGGACCCCCGGCCGGTCCGTCACGGCGACGCGCAGGTAGCGCAGGCTCGCGGGGTCCAGTGCCCGACCGGGCAACTGTCGGCGAGCGTGCGCGGCGCTCTGGAGGTCGCGCGTCACCAGCGACGGGTCCCCGGCCTCGAGCGCGTCGCCCACGCGGGCCAGGCGATCGCTCAGCGAGCGCAGGGCCGGGACGATCGCGTCGCGGTTCTCCATCAGGATGTCGGGCCAGATTCGCGGGTCGCCCGCCGCCACGCGCGTCATGTCGCGAAAGCCCCCCGCCGCCAACTGCAGCAGCACCGCGTCCTGCTGGGCGGCGTGATCCGCCTCGTTCATCAACGCCCCCGCGAGCAGGTGCGGCACGTGACTGGCCACCGCGACCAGCCGGTCGTGATCGGGTGCCGGCACCGCGACCACGTTGGCTCCGAGGTCGCGCAGGATGCCGTGCAGGCGCCCGTAGGTCTCGGGGCGGGTGCGCGTCGTCGGGGTCAGCACCCACGTGCACCCCTGGAACAGGTCGGCGCGCGCCCCCGCGAGGCCTCGTTGCTCCGAGCCGGCCATCGGGTGGCCGCCCAGGAAGCGCGCATCGTCGAGCGCCGCCACGATCGAGCCCTTGACCCCGGCGACGTCAGTGACGATGGCGTCCCGCTCGCCGAGTTGCGCCAGCGAGTCGCGCACGACCTCCACGACCGCGCCCGCGGGGACGGCGACCACGACGAGCGACGTGCCCGAGTCCACCGCGTCGCCGTCGATCAGCGTCGCGTCGCGCGCCGCGGCGCGCACCGCGGGATCGAGGTCCCAGCCGCTTACCGACCAGCCTCGCTCGACGAGCGCGCGCGCCAGCGACGCCCCGATCAGGCCCAGACCGACGACGTGCGCCCGTCCGGCGCCGCTATCCGGGGAGGTCATCGCGTAACGACGCGGCGTCGCGGAGGTAGACGTGACGCATCTCCTCACGGGCGCGCGAGGTGTAGACGTGCATCAGGACGCGGATGCAACGCGTCATCGATCCCGGCACGGCGATCTCGCTCGCGCACAGCAGCGGCACGTCACCGAAGCCGATCGAGCGCGCGGCCGTGGCCGGGAACGCGGACGTCAGGTCCGTCGACGTCGTGAACAGGACACTCACCACGTCGTCGTGGTCCAACTCGTTGCGCGCCATCATGGCCGGGAGCAACTCGTGGACGGCGTCAGCGATGTGTTCGGGCGTGTCACGCTCGCAGGTCGTCGCGCCGCGCAGCCCCCGAAGGAACGGTGTCGTCATAGAGGCATCGTAGAGGCCAGCTCCTCGGTCATTCCAACCGACGCCATGAGCCGGCGGACCTCCGTGGTGGAGAGCGTGCGCACGCCACCCGGTGCCAGGGTCGCGTCCTGGATCGGACCGATCCTCGTGCGAACCAGTCGGGTCACCTCGTGGCCCACCGCCGCACACATCCGGCGCACCTGACGGTTGCGGCCCTCGTGGATCACGATGCGCAGCAGTCCCTCGCTGACGCGGCTGACCTGGGCGGGTGACGTGACGCCGTCGTCGAGCTCGACCCCCTCGCGCAGGCGGCGGATGGCGCCCGGCGACGGGTCCCCCTCGACCCGGGCCAGGTACTCCTTGGCCACGCCCGAGCTCGGGTGGGTCAGGAGGTGGGTGAGCCGCCCGTCGTTGGTCAGGATCAAGAGGCCCTCGGTCAGCATGTCGAGCCGACCGACCGGGAACACTCGTACCGGTGACGCCACCAGGTCGAGGACCGTCGTGCGCCCCTGGGGGTCGACCGCGGTCGTCACGACGCCGCGAGGCTTGTTCAACAGGAAGTAGACGTTGTTCTGGGAGGTGGGCGCCAGGGCGTTGTCGACGCAGATCACCTGGGTCGATGGATCGACGCGGTTGCCCAGCACGGCGACGCGGCCGTCCACGGTGACCCGGCCGTCGCTGATCAGGACCTCACAGGCCCGCCGCGATCCGTAGCCGGCGCGCGCCAACACCTTCTGGAGGCGCTCACCCTCGTCCACCTAGATCTCCCCCTCCGCGGTCACGGGCGCGTCGGCCAGGCTGCGCGCGGTGTCCACGTCGGTCACGAACTCCTCGATGGGCGGGAGGTCGTCGAGCGACGCGAGACCCAGTCGATCCAGAAACGCCTCGGTCGTGCCGTAGAGGATCGGTTGGCCCGGACTCGCCGCGCGCCCCTTCTCCTCGATGTAGCCGCGCTGCTCGAGTAGTCGCGAGACACCCTCGACGTTGACGCCGCGCAGCGCGCTGATCTGGGCGCGCGAGATGGGCTGGCGATAGGCGATGATGGCCAGCGTCTCGAGGGCCGCCGTGCTCAGCCGGTACGAGACGTCGCGGCTGGCGAAGCGCGAGACCCACGGCGCCACGTCGGGCGAGGACTGCCACTGCCAGCCGCTGGCGAGCTCCACCACTTGAAAGCCCCGGCACTCGTCGCGGTACTCCTGGCGCAGCGTGCGCAGGGTGGCGCTCACCTCACCCGCGTCGGCCTCCAGCACGTCCGCCAGCTCCTCCGCCGACACCGGCTCCAGGGCCACGGTCAGCAGCGCCTCGAGTTTCTGCTCGAGCGACGACTCACCCCTCATAGCTGTCCACCATCCCCACGTCGAGTCCCGACTCGGCCGCCACCCACTCGATCTGCACCTCGCCGAAGGTGGTCCCCTGACCCAGGGAGACGTGGCCGAGCTTGCACAGCTCCAGGAGGGCCAGGAAGTGCACGATCACCTCGATGCGAGTCGAGAGGCCCGCGGTCAGCGCACGGAACGAGACGCGTCCCAGAGCCGGGAGACGCTGGGCGAGCGCCACGACGGTCTCCGCCACGGTCACCGCGTCCACCGTCACGTGGTGCAGGCGCACCACCGGCACCGGCTTCTCCTCGATACCGCGCACGTAGGCGCGAGCCAAGTCCGCCGGGGTCACGCCGGCCAGAAGGTCCGGCGGCGTGACCACCACGCCGTCGTCCACGCCGCGCACGCGCGCCACCGCGCGCCCGGCGCGCTCCAGAAGCGACGCGAGCGCGTCCGCCAGCGCCCCGTAGGTGCGCAGCTCCAGCAGGCGCGCGAGCCACACGTCGCGCTCCTGCCAGCCGATGAACTCCTCGTCGGGTTCGACCTCGTCAGGGCTCGGCAGGAGGCTGCGGCTCTTCATCTCCACCAGTACCGCCGCGAGGAGCAAGAACTCCGAGAGCTCGTCGACCGTGACCGCGCCCGACGCCTCGCGCAGGGTCGCGACGAACGCGTCGACGATCGGGGCGATCGCCACGTCGCGCACGTCCATCTCGTGGCGCGCGATCAACTCGACCAGGAGTTGGAAGGGGCCACTGAACGACGGCGTCGTCACGACGTAAGTCACCGGCCCATGCTACCGGAACCGGCCGTCGCCGGCGGTCGTCCTAAAGTGACGTGATGCGCATCTTGTCGGGAATCCAACCCTCGGGCGTTCTGCACATCGGCAACTACCTCGGCGCGGTCAAGCAGTGGGTCGCCCACCAGAGCGCCGACTCGCTCTACTGCATCGTCGACCTGCACGCCCTCACCCTCGAGCTCGAGCCCGAGGTCTTGCGCGAGCAGACCATCGACACGCTGGCCACCCTGGTGGCCGCGGGCCTGGACCCCGAGGTGTGCACGCTCTTCCTGCAGAGCCGCATCGCCTTCCACGCGCAGTTGAACTGGCTGCTCGAGTGCGTCGCCACCTTCGGGGAACTGGGCCGGATGACCCAGTTCAAGGAGAAGGCCGAGCGCAAGGGGGGCTACCGTGTCGGCCTCTTCACCTACCCGGTGCTGATGGCCGCCGACATCCTGCTCTACGACACTCAGCGTGTCCCGGTCGGCGACGACCAGCTGCAGCACCTGGAGCTGACGCGCGAGATCGCGACGCGCTTCAACAATCGCTACGGCGACACCTTCACCCTGCCGGAGGGGATGCTGCCCCCGAGCGGTGCGCGCGTGATGGATCTCCAAGAGCCCACCCGCAAGATGTCCAAGTCCGTCGCCAGCCCCCTCGGCCAGATCACGCTGCTCGACGATCCCCGCGACATCGAGCGAAAGATCTCGCGCGCGGTCACCGACACCGACGGCGAGGTTCGCGTCGACTGGGCTCTCAAGCCCGGCGTCTCGAACCTCCTCGAGATCTACGCGGGTTTCAGCGGCGAGTCGCCGCACGACGTCGCCCGTCGCTACCAGCGCTACGGCGAGCTCAAGCGCGACCTGGCCGAGCTGGTGATCGCGTCACTCTCTCCGATTGCCGCTCGCTACCGCGAGTTGCGCGCCGACCCCGGCGTCCTGCAGTCGGTGCTGGACGCCGGATCGCTCAAGGCGTCGCAGGTCGCCGCAGCGACCTACCAACGCGCGGCGCGCGCCATGGGGCTCTACTCGCCGGGCTCCTAGAACAGGCGGTTGAGCCACCACTGCTGCAGGCTGCCCAGCGCTCCGGTGCCCACGTGGAAGAAGAGCGAGTCGGCGATGATCAGCACCATGAGCAGGGGCAGCGCGCGGGCCCGGAACTGGTAGTAGCGCGGCAGGTGACGGTTCGGCACCAGGCGCTCGATGATGGCCGACCCGTCCAGCGGTGGGATGGGCAGCAGGTTGAAGACCGCCAGGGTGAGGTTCACCAGCCCGAGGTACACGCCGATGTTGAGCATCAGTGCGCTACGGGTCACGTGCAGGGCCAGCTCGCAGATCACGAAGCCCACGGCCGAGAGCAGGAGGTTGACGAACGGACCCACCAGGGCCACGTAGAGCGAGTCGCGCCGGGGGTGGCGCAGGCGCGAGAAGTTCACCGGCACGGGCTTGGCGTAGCCGAATGCCGGCAGCCCGCTCACGATGAGCAGGGCCGGCAGCAGGATGGTCCCGAAGGGGTCGATGTGGGCGAGCGGGTTGAGCGTCAGGCGGTGCTGTTCCTTGGCGGTCGGGTCGCCGAGGCGGTAGGCCACGTAGCCGTGGCTCACCTCGTGCAGCACCACCGAGGGGATGAGCGCGAGCAGGAAGTAGATGTCGCTCGCCATGGCCCTCTCTCAGTCGTGGGCGCGCGGGTGCGCGTCCACATACGCGGCCCGCAAAGACGAGACCGACACCGCCGTGTACAACTGGGTCGTCGCGATCGACGCGTGTCCCAACAACTCCTGCACCACTCTAATGTCGGCGCCGTGGGCCAGCATGTGCGTCGCGCAGCTGTGGCGAAAGACGTGCGCGCTGATCGAGGACCGCGCGACGCCCGCCGCCAGGGCTCGGCGACGGATGATCAGGTCGACACCCTGACGCGTGAGTGGCGTGCCCCGCGCGCCGAGGAACAGCCGAGCCGTGCGTGACGCCCCGGGGAACGCCCCCCGCCCGCCGGGGCTCAGGTAGTCGTGGAGCGCTCGCGCGAGGACCGAGCCCATCGGCACGAGACGCTGCTTGTCACCCTTGCCGAGCACCCGCACCAGGGCCTCGTCGAAGTCCAGGTCGCCCAGGTCGATCCCCACCGCCTCGGAGACTCGCACCCCCGTGCCGTAGAGGAGCTCGAGCAGTGCTCGATCACGCCGATCGGCCGCGGTGGCGGCGGGGATGGCGTCCAGAAGGGCGGTGATCACGGGCTCGGGCAGCGGCTTGGGCAGCGAACGCTCGCGGCGTCCCGGACGCAGGCGGATCGCCGGATCGACCGTCCGGTATCCCTCGTCGACGAGGAACGCGAACCACCCGCGCACGACGGCACTCGCGCGCGCGACGCTGGCCGAGGCCAGACCCTCATCGCGTAGCGAGTTCAGGTAGGTCGTGAGCGCCCCTTCGTCGACGCTCAGCGCGTCCTGGCCGTGGTCCGCCAACCAGTGGAGCAGCCGCGTCAGGTCCCGTCGGTAGGCCGCCACCGTCGCCGTGGAGCGGCCGCGTTCGATGATCAGCCACTGCGTGTACTCGTCGAGCAGATCCGTCGACTCAGCGTTCGGGTCCACGCGACACCTGCAGCACGCCGAGCGCCAGGGTCGCGTCCACCGGCTGGGTCCCGTCGAAGAGGCGCGCCACCTCCTCGGGGGTGAGCCACGCCACGCGCGACTGCTCCTCCTCGGGCCCCTCCGGGCGGCGCGGACCCAGCACCAGATCGCGGGCCTCGTAGATGGTCATCACCTGATCGGTCCAGCCCGGTGAGACCATGAAGCGACCAATCCGGCGCCACCGCGACGCGCGACACCCCATCTCCTCGAGCAACTCGCGCTGGGCGGCCGCCAGCGGTGACTCGTTCGGGCGATCGAGCGTGCCCGCGGGTATCTCCCAGGTCACGCGGTCGAAGGGGGCCCGGTACTGACGAATCACCCCCACGCGGTCGAGTTCGTCCACGGCGACCACCGCCACCGCGCCGGCGTGCACGACGACGTCGCGCTCGAAGGATGTGTCGGCGCCGACGACGACGCGGCGCTCGACGTCAAAGACGGCCGAGTGAAGCAAGGAGGTCGTGGCCGCGACGCGAAAGCGACTCGTCACGGCGCGACATCGACCACGTCGGGATCGAGGATATGCGGCTCGCGGCCCTCGGCCCGCGCCACGGCCGCCTTGACCAGTCCCAGGAACAGCGGGTGAGGTCGATCGGGCCGCGACTTGAACTCCGGGTGCGCCTGGGTGCCCACGTAGAACGGGTGATCGGCCAGCTCCACGAACTCCACCAGGCGCCCGTCGGGCGACGTGCCCGAGCAGCGCATGCCGGCGTCCTCGAACTGGGACCGGTAGCGCGAGTTGAACTCGTAGCGGTGGCGGTGGCGCTCCGACACGACCGTCGTCCCGTAGAGGCCGGCCACGACCGAGCCCTCGTCGAGCATCGCGGGGCAGGCTCCTAGGCGCATCGTCCCGCCCAGATCCGTGATGTCCATCTGCTCGGCCATCAGCGCGATCACCGGCGCGCTGGTCGTGAGAGACATCTCCGTCGAGTGGGCGTCGCGAAGCCCCAGGCAGTGCCGCGCGAACTCCACGACCATCACCTGCATCCCCAGACAGATCCCGAGGTACGGGATGTCGTTCTCGCGCGCGATGCGGGCGGCGGCGATCATCCCCTCGATCCCCCGCTCGCCGAACCCGCCCGGGACGATCACGCCATCCAGTTGGCGGATGCGACCCGCGTCGATCTCGCTGGGCACGCGCTCGGCCTCGAGCCACTCCACCTCGGTGCGTGCGCCAACGGCGTAGCCGGCGTGGCGGATCGCCTCGTTGACCGACAGGTACGCGTCGGGCATCGTGACGTACTTGCCGATGACCCCGATGCGCAGCGTGCGCGTCGTGTGATGCACGCGATGCACGACCTCGCGCCAGTCACGCAGGTCGAGCGGGTGCTCGTCGGGGTCGAGACCCAACGTGCGGCATACCATCGTGTCCAGCCCCTCGTCCATGAGATTGAGGGGGATGTCGTAGATGCTCGGCGCGTCAGCGCAGGAGATGACGGCGTCGATCGGCACGTCGCACAGCAGCGAGATCTTGCGCTTCAGCGCGTCGGGGATCGCCTGGTCGCTACGGCACACGATGATGTCGGGCTGGATCCCTCGTGAGCGCAACTCGGTGACGGAGTGCTGGGTCGGCTTGGTCTTGTGCTCGCCCGACGGTGCCAGGTACGGCACGAGCGTCAGGTGCACGTAGCAGACGTTGTCGCGCCCCGCGTCGCGCCGGTACTGGCGGATGGACTCGAGGAACGGCACGATCTCGATGTCACCGACCGTGCCACCAATCTCGACGATGACGACGTCGGCGCCCAGGGTGCCGAGTCGTCGGACTCGCTCCTTGATCTCGTCGGTGATGTGCGGGATGACCTGGACGGTCTTGCCCAGGTAGTCGCCCCGACGCTCCTTGGCGATCACGTTCGAGTAGACCGAGCCGGTGGTGGTGTTGGACATCTTCGACAGCGGCTCGTCGATGAAGCGCTCGTAGTGTCCGAGGTCCAGGTCCGTCTCGCCCCCGTCGTCGGTCACGAACACCTCACCGTGCTCGCCGGGGTTCATCGTCCCCGGATCTACGTTCAGGTAGGGGTCGAGCTTGCACATGGTGACCTTGAAGCCACGCGACTTGAGCAGTCGGCCCAGCGACGACGCGGTCAGTCCCTTGCCGAGGGAGCTGGAGACGCCTCCCGTGACGAACACGTACTTGGTCATCTCCCGCCCGCGCCATCCACGGAACCACATACTACTGCCCGCGGGCGCGCGTTCCGGCGGATTCATCGCGTCAGCAGACGCCTCGCCAGCGCGCGCGACTCCTCGCTCAGGCCGTCGCCGGCCAGCATCCGAGCGATCTCCTCGACCCGTTGCTCGCCGCGCACCTCACGGACAGTGGCGGCGACGCCACCGTGCGTCACGCGCTTGTCCACCGTGAAGTGGTGGTCCGCGCGCGCCGCCACCGAGGCGAGGTGCGTGACCGCCAGGACCTGCTGTTGGGCACCCAGCTCGGCCAGGCACTCGCCGATCTGTTGGGCCACCTGTCCCCCGAGGCCCGCGTCGATCTCATCGAATACGGCCACCACGTCGTCGTGGACCGTCTCGAGCGAGAGTGCCAGGAGCACGCGGCTCAACTCGCCCCCGCTGGCGACACTCGACAGTGGCCCCGGCGCCGAGCCCGGGTTTCCCGCGAAGAGTAACTCGATCCGCGACCCGTCCTCGCCACCCACCTCGAAGCGCAGCGTTGCGCCTTCCAGGGCCACTCGTGGGAGCTGTCGGGCGATCGCCGCGTTGAGGCGGCGCGCGGCCGTCACCCGGGCTTCGCGCACCTCCCGGGCGGCGACTCTCTCTCGGGCCGTGATCTCCTCGATCTCCCGATCGAGGCCCCGCGAGCGCTCGGCCAGCTCGATAGCGAGGCTGCGCCGAGCTCGCAGCGAGCGCAACTGCTCCCGGGCCGCTGCGATCGTGCCCCCGTACTTTCGCGCGACGACCTGCAGGGCCGCGACGCGACGGTCCAGCTGATCGAGGAGCGCCTGGTCGACGGAGTCGGGGTCGAGCAAGCGCGCCAGTTCGTGCGTTCCCTCACGCGCCTGGGCCAGCGCGCCGTCGAGGACGTCGCGCACCGCGTCGACCGATCGCCCGGACGGCAGCTGCGCGATGATCCGGGCCAGGGCGGACAGCACGCCGCGCTCGTCGTCGTCGAGGTCCTGCGACAGCCGCGCCAGGGTCTCCTGCGCCTCGCGCAGCTCACTCACCCGGGCGAGCTCGTCCAGCGCGTCAGCCAGATCGTCGTCCGAGGCCATCTGCGCGGCCTCCAGCTCGTCGATCTGGAAGGTCATCACCTCGAGCTCGTGCTGGCGTGCCGCGTCGTCGCCACCCAGCGTGGCGCGAAGTTCGATCGCGTCGCGTAGGCGGGTGCGCAGTCCGTCGAGCTCGGACGTGTCCACCCCCCCACTGCGGTCCACCAGGCCACGTACCAGGGCGCGGTTGCGCAGAGCCAGCGAGTCGTGCTGGCCGTGGATGACGATCAACTCCTCGGCGCGAAGGCGCAGCGCCGACGCGCTGGTGGTGACGCCGTCGATCGCACTGCGCAGACGTCCCGACGCTGACTCGCGGGTCAGGGCCACCTCGCGTCCCTCGCGGTCGAGGAAGACCGCGGCGGCACGGGTGTCCGGGGCCACGCCCCGAGCCGCGTCGGGCGTCACGCCCAGGCACAGCCCGAGGGCGTCGAGCAGGAGCGTCTTGCCCGCTCCGGTCTCGCCCGTGAGCACGGTGAAGCCATCGCCGAACTCCACTCGTGTCTCGCGGATGACGCCAACGGCGTGGGCGTACAGCTCCACGAGCCTCGATTTAGGCATGTCCCTCACGCAGGCTCTCGCGAAGGCGAAAGCCCACCTCGAAGCTGCGCGTCGCCACCACGCGCACCGGATCGGGGCTCTGGCGCACCAGCACCCACTGATCGGCGTCGAGGCGCCCGACCACCTGACCGTCGGCGAGCACCACGGCGGGCTTGCCGTCGGCGACGAGGCGAATGTCCCGATCACCCCCCACCACGATCGAGCGATCGATCGTGAAGTGCGGCGCGACCGGCGTCAGGATCATCACGGGTAGGGCGGTGTCCACCACGGGCCCCCCCGCCGAGAAGTTGTACCCGGTGCTGCCGGTCGGCGTCGAGACCATGACCGCGTCGGCGGCGTAGGTGAGGTACTCGTCGTCGTCCACGAAACTCTTGACGCGCACCATGTGACCCTGACGAGCCCGCTCCACCACCACCTCGTTGAGCGCGAACTCCGAGGTGCCGTCCGGCATGGTGATCTGCAGGGCGAGTCGCGCCACCTCGTGGGTCGGCCCCAGGGCGTGGTCGATGTCGTGAAGCACGTCGCTCGAGGGCACGTTCAGGAGAAAGCCCAGGCGACCCAGGTTGACGGCCAGCACTCGTGCGCCGAAGCGGTGGGCCAGTCGTGCGGAGCGCAGAAACGTCCCGTCGCCGCCCAGGCTCACGACCAGTGTGTCGTCACGCAGGCTCGGCGACGGCTCAGTGTCGAGCAGGTGCAACGCCCACGTCACGCCCCGCTCGGCCAGGCGCTCACCCGCCTCGTTGGCCAGTTGAATCGCGTCCGCCCGATTGGAAAAGGCAGTGAACACCACGCGGGCGTCGGTCCCCATTGGGCCCATCGTAGTGAACGGGGCTGTCGGCACCGCTCATCGTGTCCATCTCACCGCGCGGCGAGCGCGACGATAGTGTCAGGACGAGAGCGTGACCGCTCGAGCGCAGAGGGGAGTCCGAGTGTTCAAGGGATTCAAGAACTTCCTCCTCCAGGGGGACCTCATCGTGATCGCCGTGGGGCTGGTCGTCGCCCTGGCGTTCTCCACCCTGATCAAGGCCTTCACCGATACCATCATCACGCCGCTGGTCAACGCCCTCGAGGGAACGTCGAGCGGATCGGCCGGCCTCGGCTGGACCATCAACGGCCAGCGCGTCGAGCTCGGCGCCTTCATCGCCGCGATTGTCTACTTCGTCTTGTTCATGGTGGTGATCTACTTCGCGCTGGTCGTGCCCTATCGCGTGTACATGACCAAGCGGGGCGCCCAGGTCTTCGGCCCACCGGCGCCCACCAAGACGTGCCCCTACTGCCTGTCCAGCGACTTGCCCCTCGCGGCGACCAAGTGCCGCCACTGCACGAGTGAGCTGAGCGGCACCGCGTGACGCCGTCGTCGCGCGGCCGCCAGCCCCACAAGGCCGGCGGCGAGTCCGTCGCACCCGTCGACCTACGCTCGTACCTCTACGACGTACTCGTCGCGTCGTCGCAGGTGGGCTTCGCCCTCTTCGACCGCCGCGGTCTGCTCGTCGACTGCAACGACGCGGTGCTGGCGTGGCTGGGCCTGCGCCGCGATGACATCGTGGGCCGCAACTTCACCGACCTCGGATGGGGCCTCGTCCACGAGGACGGCTCGCGCTTCACGCTGGACGAGACGGCCGCCGTGAGCGCGATGCGCTCATCGGCGCCCTCGAGGGGTGTGGTCATGGGCATCGACATCGGCGATCGTCCCCGGCGGTGGCTGGCCGTGACCAGTTACCCCGCGGTCGCCCGCGGCGTCGTGCACGGGGTGATCTCGTCGTACACCGACGTCACCGACCGCGTCAACCGCGAGCAGATGCTGCGACTGCTGGCGACCGTGCAGGGCTCGCTCATCACGGCCTCCGAAAGCGACGACGTCTTCGCGAGGGTCTGCGCCGACCTCGTCGACGAGGGCCACGTGGACGTCGCGTGCCTGCGCCGGGCGAGCCCCGACGGTGCCGCCACCGTACTGGTGGCGAGCGCCGGCGAACGTCACGACCTCGAGCACGCCGACCCCACCACGGGCCACGAGACCGTCACCGACGAGCTGGCGCGCGAGGCGTTGCGGACTCGTCGCGTGCAGGTCGCGAATCACCTCCCACGCGGTGATCCCGGGCACGGCGCGCTGGTACCTCGTGACGTGCGCTCGGCCATCGCGCTGCCCTTCCAGAACGAGCCCCTCGTTCTCACCCTCTACGCCCGGCGGGCGGCGAGCTTCGAGGACACCGTCGTCGAGGGTCTGGGACAGATCGTGCGCGAGGTGGAGCACGCCCTCGCTCGGCTTCGCGCGGACGAGCGCACGGCCTCGGCGCTACGGGCGGCGACGCAAGCCCTGGAGGCCCAGCGCGTCGCCGAGGCGGCGCAGGTGGTCGCCGAGCAGCGCTTCGAGTTGGCCTTCGAGGAGAACATGTCACCCATGATCGTCGCCGACGGCGAGGATCGGATCATCGCCGCCAATCGGGCGTTCTGCGACATGGTCGGACGCCCCCTGGACGAGCTGCTCGACCACGACTCCACGCTGTTCACCCACCCCGACGACGTGGGGATCACCGAGGCCGCTCACCAACGCCTGCTCGAGGGTGGCGAAGGTCAGGTCCGCTACGTCAAGCGCTACCTGCACGCCGACGGTCACCTCCTCTGGGCGGAGGTGTCGCGAAGCGCGGCGCGCGACGCGAGCGGGCGTCTCCTGTACTACGTGATCTCCGAGCGCGACATCACCGAGGAGCGTGCCCTGAGCGCCCAGCTCGCCCACCGGGCGCTTCACGACCCCCTGACGGGAACCGCCAACCGGGCACTCTTCGACGACCGCCTGGCTCAGGCGCACGCGCGCACCCTGCGCCAGCACGAATGGGGCGCGGTGCTCCTGCTCGATCTGGACGACTTCAAGGGGGTCAACGACACCTACGGGCACCTCATCGGCGACCAACTCCTGACGGCCGTCGCCCGACGACTGGAGGGCGTGGCGCGGTCGTCGGACACGCTGTCGCGTTTCGGGGGGGACGAGTTTCTCTACCTCGCCGATCCGCTCTCGTCGCCCGAGGAGGCCCAGGCCATCGCGGCGCGACTGCTGGAGGCGCTCACTCGACCCTTCGCGCTGGGTGACCTCGAGATCGTCCAGGGTGCCAGCATCGGCATCAGCGTGTGGAACCAGACGCGAACGGACCCCCGCACCCTGGTCCAAGAGGCCGATACCGCGCTGTACCAGGCGAAGGCCCATCAGCGGGGGCGCGCCGTCGTCTTCACGCCGACGATGCACGAGCACGCGACGGCGCGCTTCACCCTGCTCCAGGACCTGCGCACGGCGCTTCGCCACGACGAGTTGGTGATGCACTACCAGCCCATCGTGTCGTTGGACACGTTCGAGGTGGTGGGGCTCGAGGCCCTGATGCGTTGGCGTCACCCGTCACGCGGCTGGATCCCGCCCAGCGCCTTCATCGACGCCGCCGAGGACTCCGACATGGTCACCGAGTTGGGCCGTCTCGCTCTCGCGCGAGCTATCCGCACGGCGGTGTCGCTCGGCGCCCGTCCCCGACCCCCCTACGTCACGGTCAACTTCTCCGCCCGTCAGTTCCACGATCCCAACCTCGTCGGCTCGGTCACCACGGCTCTGGGGGAGGCGGGGCTGGACCCGCACCGCCTCGTGATCGAGATCACCGAGAGCGTCACACTGGTCGACGCCGACGAGTCCCGCTACGCCGTCGAGCGCCTCGCCGCGCTCGGGGTTCGCATCGCGCTCGACGACTTCGGAACGGGGTACTCGTCGCTCTCGTACCTGACGGATCTTCAGCCCAGCATCATCAAGATCGACCAGTCCTTCGTGCAGGCGACGTCGCGGCGCGCCCTCAACGAGACGCTGCTGGGCGCGATCGTGTCGCTCGGGCATCGATTCCACACGACGATGCTGGCGGAGGGGATCGAGACCGAGGAGCACCTCGAGATCGTCCGTCACCTCGGCTGCGACCTGGCCCAGGGATTCCTCTTCTCGCCCGCCGTCGCGGAGGGCTCGCTGGCGAGCGTGCTCGACGAGGCACCCGCCCGGTGGGTCGAGACCTTCGGTCTGGGCTAGCTCGGTGTCTCGCTTCGCGAGGGATCGCTGACGGACGCGGGCACGCCTGAACGGCTCCACTCCCGGCGCAGAAGCCCGTAGACCCACGAGTCCGATACCTCGTCGTTCACGATGCAGTCCTCGCGCAAGGTCCCCTCACGCACGAATCCCAGCTTCTCCAGGACCCGGGCCGACGCCGCGTTACGCGTGTCGACTTCGGCCTGGACTCGATTCATCGGCAGGGTGTCGAACGCCCAGTCCAGCAGCGCGCGGGCGGACTCGGTGGCGTAGCCCTGCCCCCACACCGCGTCGTCAAAGCAGTAGCCCAGCGATGCGCTGCGGTAGTCCGCGTTCCACCGCGTCACGCCGCACCAGCCGACAAAGGATCCATCGGTGAGGCGAACCACGGCCACGCGCGCCCCCGTCCCATCCTCGGCGATCCGTCGACACGTGGCGAGGAATCGCGTGGCGCGCTGGGTCTCGCGCCACGGGGGACCATCCCAGTACCGCATGACGGCGCCGTTGGAGTGCAGCGCGAAGAGGGCGTCCCCGTCCGCGTCGCGAAAGGGACGCAGTCCGAGCCGCGCGCTGGTCAGCGTCGGCGTCGCGAGAGGCACGTCGGCCACCGTACCTCGGCGCTGGTGTCCCGGCCGCGTCGCGACGGCGAGTCGCCCGGTGCCGCATGACCGACCGAGGGGGCTGGTCGCGCACCACCTCGGGGCCTCTGCGCCGCGACGCCCGCTGGTCGCGAGCCACGGTCCCCGGGAGTCGTGGCTTTACTTGAGGGTTTAGGGTTTACTTGAGGGTTGAGGGTTCAGCCTTGCCCATTGAAAGTTCAGGTTCAAGGTTGTCCTCGACGGGCGCCACATCACGCCGCCGCTCGGCACCGCCTCGAGCTCACAGGTTCTGCTCGAGTTCCTCCAGTTCCTCGACGACGGCGTGACGATCCTCGGGGCTGGGAAGGGTGAAGTAGGGGTTGCCCTTGACCCAGTAGTACGTCATCGGGATCACGCCGAGCGCCATCGCTCCCAGACCGACCCACAGAGTCGTCGCGTTGAGTCCCGGGATCGTCTTGACGAACATGGTCGCCATGAACAACGCGCCGACGAGGGGCCACAGGCCCATGAAGACGAAGTTCTTCAGCGACTTGAAGAGTTGGCGTCGGTAGAGCATCACTACCGCGAGGCCGGCGAGGCAGTAGTAGATCGCAATCTGGAGCCCGATGGCGTTGAGCGCGTCAGACATGATCGTGCCGATCGAGCCGATGAACTGCGACCCGACGAAGAGTCCGAGCGACAGGACGGTTACCACTCCGGTCGCCACGAGCGGCGTGCGACGCCGCGAGTGGACTGTGCCCAAGACCCCCGGCAGCGTGTGGTCTCGCCCCATCGAGAAGAGGGTCCGGGTGACCTGGATGAGTGTCGTCTCGAGAGTCGCAATCGTGGAGAGGACTACGGCGAGGATGATGATCTTCCCGCCCGTCCCGTGCCACACCGCTTGACCCAGCACCGCCAGCACGTCGGCCGAATTGTTCGCGATCTGACCGGAGGACAGCAGGAGGTTCGTCGCGATTGTGAACACCTCGAACAGGACGAACACGAAGACCATGCCGATCAGGCCACCGACACCCGGTGTCCTCTTGGCCCCCTTCGTCTCCTCGTTCAGGTTCGCGGTCACGTCCCAACCCCAGTAGTAGAACGCCGCGACGAGCGCCCCGGCGAAGAAGCCGGACGAGCCGTGGAAGATCGACGGCGCGAACCAGTGCCACGAGAACGTGTTCACGTGGTGACCGTGAACCAGTGCCAGCACCCCGAACAGCACCAGAATCGCGATCTCGATCGAGGACATGATCACCTGAGCCGTGACGGTGATCGTGACGCCCGCGGCGACCGCACCAACCATCAGCAGGAAGAACACGCTGCCCACGATGGTCACATCGGCGACGTTGCGCGCGGCTGCGGCCGAGAACAGGCCCAGTACGTTGGCACCCGCGGGCACCGTCGCCAGAACCATGAAGACCAGCGCGGAGACGATCAGCGCCCAGCCGGAGAGGTAGCCCAGTACGGGATGCAGGGCGCGTCGCACCCAGGAGTAACTGGCCCCGGCGTTGGCCTCGGATCGCCCGAGGTAGTTGAAGGCGAAGACGATGCCGAACATGGCGATCCCGCAGTACAGCAACGCGGCGGCGCCACCGAGCGCCACCGCCCCCACGAGTACGGCCGTTGAGGCCGCGATGGAGTAGGCCGGCGCGACCCCGGCCACCGCCATCACCACCGAGTCGAAGAGACCCAGTGAGCCCGATCGCAGACCCCCTTCCTCCGACGCAGCCGTGTCACCAACGACGCTGTTGGCCATTCGCAAACCCCCTCGTGAGCCGTAAGGCGACAGACGGTAGCACACCGTGACGCGGGTCTTTGACGAGGCCGAGGGACGGCATCCTCGCCGCGTGTCGACAGCCCTGGCGCCGCGGCCCAGTTCTGGATCGATCGTGACGCGCCCACCCTCGGGCGGCTCCCGTACTCCGCGACTCCACGCCTCTCGCACCGGCGAGGAGTGGCGTTAGCATGAGCCGATGTCAGGTACTCGGGACGGCTCGCCCGCCGACGGCGACCCGGTGATCCTCACCCACGACCTGACCAAGATCTATCCCGGTGCCGACTTCCGCGCCGTGGATGAGCTGAACCTCTCGGTCACCAGCGGCGAGATCTTCGGTCTGCTCGGTCCCAATGGCGCGGGCAAGACCACCACCGCGGGGATGCTCACCACCAGGGTGATCCCCACCTCGGGTCGGGCGTTCATCGCGGGCGTTGACGTCGTTGCCCACCCCACCCTCGCCAAGCAGTTCATCGGCGTGGTGTCCCAATCCAACACCCTCGACCGGCAGCTCACGGTCTGGGAGAACCTCTACTTTCACGGACGGCTGTTCGGAATGTCCGCCCGCGAGTCACGCGCGACCGCCGATGAGTTGTTGGCGGAGTTCCAACTCGCGAAGTGGGCCACGGCGTCGGTCTACGCCCTTTCGGGTGGGATGGCCCAGCGTCTCATGGTCGCTCGCTCCATCTTCCACCGGCCCGCGGTCCTCTTCATGGACGAGCCGACGGCGGGACTCGACCCGCAGAGCCGACTCGCCCTGTGGGAGATCCTGCAAAAGCTCAACGCGGACGGGCAGACGATCCTGCTCACCACGCACTACATGGAGGAGGCCGACCAGCTCTGCGACCGTGTCGCGATCATGGACCACGGCAGGATCCTCGCGCTCGATACCCCCGCCGGGCTCAAGCAGTCGGTTGGGATCGACACGGTCGTCACCGTGCGCGCCGCGGGCGACCAGGGAGCCCTCGCCGCCGCGCTCGAGGCCGGCGTCGCGGGAATCACCTCGATCCGAGTGACGCCCGACGCGCTCGAGTTGCGCGTGCACGACGGAGATCGTCTGCTGGCCCGGGTCATCGCCGTGGCCGAGGCGGGTGGCTTCGCCATCAACGACGTGTCCGTGGCACCGCCCAGTCTGGAGACGGTGTTCATCAGCCTCACCGGAAAGGACTTGCGCGACTGATGGAGCCGAGTGTGACCGAAACCCCGACCTCGCGCACCATCGTCATGGGCCCACGCCGCTCGCCGCTGTCGTCGAGTCGGGTGGCCCTCGGCGCGCTTATGCTACGCGATGTCCGCGTCCTGTGGGGTGACTTCGCGATCTTCGTGCTGCGAACGATCGTGCAGCCCTTCCTGCTCTGCTTCGTCTTCCTCTACGTCTTCCCCAAGATCGGCCAGTCCGTCGGCGGCGCGCGAGGCGAGGCGGCCTTCGCCACCGTGCTGGTCGCCGGCGTGGTGGGCATCTCGGTCATGTTCCAGGGCGTGCAGTCGGTGGCGCTGCAGATGTCCCAGGAGTTCGGCTACACGCGCGAGATCGAGGATCGAGTTCAGGCCCCCTGTCCGATCTGGCTCGTCGCGGTTGAGAAGGTCATCTCGGGCGCCGTGCAGGGTCTGATCTCGGCGGCGATCGTGCTGCCCATCGCGTCGATCGTGCACGCGCGCGGCGTCGAGGCGCAGATTCATCTGCACTGGGCCGTGCTCCTGACCCTCGTCCCCCTCGCGTGCGTCGCGATGGGCTCGCTCGGTCTCGTGCTCGGCACGAGCTTCAAGCCCCAGAACATCGGCATGATGTTCGGCTTCGTCATCCTGCCGATCACCTTCCTTGGCGGCACGTACTACCAGTGGACGCGCCTGGCGCCGGTGAAAGTCGGGTCGTGGCACTGGCTGCAGACGATCGTGCTCGTCAATCCTCTCCTCTACGTGAACGAGGGAATGCGCGCCGCGTTCACCGACGTCCCCCACATGCATCTCTACGTCGTCTACCCCGTGCTGCTGGCGTTCTGCGTCGGCTTTCTCTCGCTCGGCATACGCAACTTCCGTCGACGCGTGCTCTCCTAGCGACCTGGTCGCCGCGGATCACCGCCACCGTGATCGGGGCGTACGTGAACGGCGCACCGCAGCCGACACGCTCGGCGTCGGACCGACGCGGATGGCTGTCGGCTCACCCTTCGCGAGCCGAGCAGTGAGAGGCTCGCCGTCTCACTGCGCCGCGGTGATGGCCGCGGCGACCGCCTCGGGATTCGCGCACCCGACGATCCACTCATCTTGTCCCGCGCCCGCGAGCCGTACTCGTACACCGCGCGGCGTGTCGCGGTGTACGGCCGCGAAGATCGTGGTGGCGCCGTGTACCGTCGCGACCTCCGTCACGCCGGCCAGACGTGTCCCGACCTTGAACCCGATGATGTCGGCGGCGGCGTGGGCGTCGTCCACGACATCGACGCCGACCACGGCCGATCGCGGGACGCGAAGATCGCCGTGAAGGCTCTCCAACTTCTCGGCGCGCGTCAGTGTGAGGACGAGCTCGTTCGCGTTCACCGCCAACTCCGCCATCGCACCTCCCGTGCTCACGTCTCTTCCCGACGCTAGATCAGTGCGAGGTAGTCCCGCGACCATCACGCGCGCAGGGAGTGCTGGCGCCTGTCGCGAAGCCCCCTGGGGCCTGTCGTCGTCGAGGCGCGCCACCCGATCCGTGTCGCTCGCGCACGGTCGCGTCACGCCCCAGCGGACCAGACGTCAAAAGAGGCGCCGCACGAGTGCGGCGCCTCTTTTGCTTTCGTCGTGATGCCGCTAAGGCACACCCACGACGCTCAGACTGCTGCTCGCTCAGATAGCGCGAACGTTCAGCGCTTCCTCGCCCTTCTTGCCGGGCGCCACGTCGAACTCGACGCTCTGGCCCTCGTCGAGGCTCTTGTAGCCATCGCCCTGGATGTTGGAGAAGTGTACGAAGACGTCATCACCCTGCTCGCGCGAGATGAATCCGAAACCCTTCTCTGCATTAAAAAACTTCACTGTACCGTTAGCCACAAACACTCAATTCTCAAGACGGCAGACCGACCAATTCGGCTGCTCGCCGTATCCAGCCTACTGGCAATCATGACGCCGTGCGCGCTCGACTCCGAAAAGGGCACGCCAACGGAGGAGCCGCTCTGCCCTCCCGTCGCGGGGTCACCCCGCCCGAGGCGTCGCCGTGGCGGTGCGAATCGACCACGTGGCGAGCAACTCCCCCCACTTTTCGACCCGACCGTCTCCTCGGACGAGTCCGGCCGTAGACTGGAAGCATTACTTTACGAAGGGCGCAACGCTCGTGAGCATTTCCACCGGTCCCCCGCCGGTACTGACCGGGGGCTTCGCCGGTGCGTTGACCCGGGCAGTAACCGCCCGCCTCGATCCCGAGACTCTACGGGTGGCACGGCGCCGCCTACACGTCAAGGCGATCATCATCGCCCTGTGGTACGCGATGAGTTTCGCCGCGGTGATCCTGGCGTCAGGTTGGCTCGAGGGAGTGGTGGCCGCCACGTCACTGGCGCTGGCCTTCGCCGCCGTGGGATTCAACATCCAACACGACGCCAACCACAACGCGTTCTTCGAGGCGCCCTCCAAGCGCCTCTCGCGAGCCAACCGAATCGTCGGCTGGAGCATGTTCGTCGTGGGGGCCGACGCCAACCGGTGGCTCTACCGCCACAACACGCTGCACCACGGCTCACCCAACGTCGCGGGAATCGACTCGGACATCAACCTCGGACCGCTCGCCCGCCTCGCGCCCTTCCAGCGCCGCTACTTCTGGCACCGCTATCAGCACCTCTACCTCTGGCCGCTCTACTGCTTCACGGTGCTCGAGATCATGTTCAACGACCTGGCCACGTTGGTCGGCGCCTCGCGTCACGCCCGCAAGGCCCGCTCCCGGCTCTCCGACGCGACGGTCGCGGTCCTCACGAAGGTGGGGTTCGTCGCCGTGATGCTGGGTCTGCCGTCTCTCACCCACCCGTTCTGGACTGTGGCGGTGGGCGCACTGGCCGTGATCTTCGCCGTCGGCTTCCTGCTCGGCGTCGTCTTCCAGTCGGCTCACGTGGTCGAGGGCGCCGAGTTCGCCGAGGCGGGTGCCCGCCCGCCCTACCAGTGGCACGAGTGGCAGGTCCGTTCCAGCCTCGACTTCTCCCACGGCTCCGGGCCGCTCAGTCGACTCTTCCGCTGGTACGCCGGTGGCCTCGATCACCAGACCGAGCACCACCTCTTCCCCCGCGTGCCCCACACGGCCTACCCGCTCATCGCCCCGGTGGTCACCGCCGTGTGCGAAGACTACGGGATCCCTCGCCGGGTCCAGCCGTCGTTCCACGCCGCCGTGGCCTCACACTTTCGCCATATTCGGGCCATGGGCCGGCGCCCCCAGCCCGTCCCCGTGAACCCCTCCTGAACCACGGCGTCACGCTCGCATAGGGCCGAGTTGGAGTGCGGCACCAGTCAACTCGAACGCGACGAGACTGATCAACTCGGCCCTCAGCGCACCAGTGGCCCGATCCGACTCGGCCGACTGGTCTCCGACTCACGTCACTCGCGCGAGTCGATCGAGAGTTGCGAACAACCGGCTCGCCCCGGCTACTGCGTGGCCCAGATGACGCCACCGGGACCGGCGAGGCGCAGGGTACCGTGATCGGTCACCGCGAGGACGTCGCGGGGATGGCCGGAGGTCGCAGTGCTCCACGCGACAGCCCCGGCTGCGGTGACGGTTCTCAGATCGCCCGACGGCTCCAGAACGGTTCGCCCGCCGCTGGATCGCGCGTCGTTCCACCAGAGCGTCACGTTGCCGGCTGCGACGAGCCGCAGGGCTCCGCCCACGCTCATCGTCAATCGGCAGCGCAGGTTTGGCGACGACACGTACCACCCCGCCAAGAGGGACGTGCCCGGTCGCATCGCATTCAGTGTGGTGCGGCTCGTCCACATCGCGCTCGTTCCGCTCACCAGCGCCAGCGCGCCGTCCGACTCGAGTTCCAGATTGGTGCTCAGCCCCCCGGGATCGCCGACCACAGGGTCTGCCCGCCAGTTCCGATCACGCTCAGAGTCCCGTTGGCGACCAGCGCCGTGGCGCCCGGCGAGCCACTGGTCGGACTGGACCAGAGCGTTGGTCCCCCGACCTCCGAGTAGGTGAGTTGGCCGTCGGCGTTCATCGTGAGGGCGAACTGGTGATTCGGCGACAGCCGCGTGGCGCCACTGGGCACGACGGTGCCGTTGCGCAGCACGGTGGAGGTGACGCGGAGGGGTGGGGCGTCGGGGTTCCCGCACGTCCCTGGCGGGCCCGTCCGGCCGAGGAGGTCGACGAAGGTGTACCCGCGCTGCTCGAAGTAGCGAATGATGTTGGGCAGCGCGGCGACGGTCGCCGGCATGGCGATCATCTGGTTGTGCAGCAGCACCACCGGGTGGTCCTGGCCGGCGGCACCCTCGACGACCGAGCTCTCGATGTCGTGGATCCAGTAGCTCGAGCCCGACCCTCGGGCCTCCCAGTCGTTACCGCTGACGCTCCACATCCACAGCGACTGTCCGTAACTGTTGGCGATTGACAGGGTGGTCGCGTCGTAGTCCCCGTAGGGCGGTCGGAAGGCGCACGGTACGGTCCCGGTGAGCCGACGCTGCAGCATGCTCACCTGGGCGATCTCGTCCACCTGCGCGGACCGCGAGAGATCGGTCATGACGGGATGGCTGTTGGTGTGGTCCCCCAGGAGGAACCCGTCGGCGGCCTCCTCCCTCACCAGGGATGGGTAGTCGCTGATGTCCCATCCGATGTTGAAGAAGGTGGCGCGCACGTGGAACGCGCGCAGGATGTCGATGATGGCCTGGGTGCTGCGGCCCGGCCCGTCGTCAAAGGTGAGTGCCACCGTCTTGGGCGACCCGGGGACGGACGGCGCCGCGTTGTGGGCGCCCGGAGAGACCGGTGGGCACGACGACGCGATCGATGGCGACACGGTGGTGGCGCGGGACCCAGTCGCTGTGAGAGTCACGAAGCTGAGTGCAACGACGGCGCCCGCGACGAGCGATCTGAGTGTCCCCGGAAAGGCCACACCGCCATTCTGGTTCACCAAGCCCGAGCGTGCCGATTGCGCACCAGCCCGACCGCACCCAGCGACGGCCACCACACGGGCAGTAGGACCCCGCCGTCACGCCTCGCCACGGGCTCGCGCGACGGACACGTCGGGTGACCACCGCCATCGACCTCGGGGTGACACCCGTGTCGTAGCGTGTCGTCGTGGCCAACGCGTCCGGGTTCTCCCTCAGCAGTGAATTCGAACGCGTCATGAGTGCCGCGCGAGCACCGGGGTGGAGCCTCGGCCTGGATCGGCACGGACAGATCATGGCCACGCGCGACTCGGGTCGAATCGGGCTGCCGTGGGTGGTTCGGGCCACCCGAAGCGGACGCGGCCTCCGCGTCGAGTCGTTCCAGCCGGGAGACGACACCGACGCCGAGGGTGCCGTCGTGGCCCTCATCGCGGGTAACCCACGCGAGATGGGTCGCCAGCTGCGCGAGATCCTGGGTGAGTTAGCCGCGAGCGACAACGAAATCGTCGACTAGACCACCGCGAGCGGCGGGGAGTCGCCCCCGCAACCTGCGCTCGGGTCGGGACTTCGACGCCACGATCGAGAAGGGACCCGCGGCGGTTGACGGCTCGAACGACGAGAGACGCTTCGACGCCACGGACGTGGTCGGCGTCGCTCAACCGTGGTCGGCCGGTTTCACGATCACCATTCGCCCGTGCACGTCGCAGCTGGCGGCCAGGGTGTTGAAGACCGTCCCGTACTTGCGAAGATTCGTGTGCACGAGTTCGACGCGGTGCTCGGTCTCCTCGGTCGTCACGCGCACCTCGTACTCGAACTCGACGAAACTCGGGGGCATGTCGCGGCGCCGTGACGTCGACCTGCGCCGACTCGTAGTGGAAGTCCACGAGAACCCGAAGCCGTTCCAGATTCTTCAGCAGACAGGCGGCGAGGACCTCTCCCGGGCCGGGCAGTGCCGAGGGTTCGCCAGACCAACTCGAGTCGACGTCGATGGGCTCGTCCCGCGCCATGATCCGGGCGCGCCCCGGCGACGTCGTACTGGCCCGCACGGCGTAACTGGTGGGAGCGTCCGTGCTCACGTGGCGCGCCGTCTCATCCGTGACGTTCCCATCACTGGTGTCGGCGCCCGCGCAGTCGAGCGCCACCGTCGGGTCGTGAACGGACGCCAATCCCGGAGCCCTTCGGCCTCGTCAGCCCCAGTCCTCGTGGTGCGCACACCATCAGACTTATCACCCCGTTTCACTGATCACGACGCGTCAGCAGTTGTCGCGTTCGCTCATCCTCCTCGCCGCCGAACAGCACGTCCAGGGCGGTGCGAAAGAACGGCTCCTGGGGCGCCGCGAGATGAAACAGCGTCACGCACGAGCGCAACTTGACCACGTCAGGGCCGAGCACCACTGCCGCACCCAGAGAAGCGTGCTCCAGCACGGCCGACACGGCCGCGCGCAGCCGTGGCCCGAGGAGGGGGTGCGCCAGGTACTCTCTCGCCTCCGCGAGGTCGGCGATCCCGTAGTAGTCGGAGTTCGCGCTCGAACCCAGGCCGCGCAGTTGCGGCAGCACCCACCAGATCCAGTGGCCGACCTTTCGGCCCGCCCGCAACTCACGCAACGCCTGGTCGAAGGTGTCGGACTGGGCGTCCACGAAGCGCTGCAGGCCGTCTGACGTCATCGCGCGCAGACCAGTGGTACTACCTCGGGTCGCCAACTCCCCTCGCGCGTGCACTCCCCCACGTCGACACCCTACGACTGAGCCGCCCTTCCAGCGCGTACCGCGAGGCCGTCCGTCGAGGTCAGAGTACTCGTCGCATCCAGATGGAGTCCTCGAGGACGAAGCCGTGTCGTCGGTAGAACGCGCGAGCGCGCGCGTTGCGCACCTCGGTCTCGAGGAAGACGACCAGTACGCCGGCCTCGCGCGCGCCAGCGAGGGCTGCGTCCAGCAGTAGTCCACCAACGCCTCTTGACGACGGCGACACGAAGATCTCGTCGACCACGCACTCGCGCCCGCCAGACTCCAGCGAGTAACCCCACGCGAGGACGCAGTATCCCTGGGGGCGTCCCGCCACGTCGACGATCCAGACCTGCCCCCGTTGGTCGTCGTCCAGCAGTGGCCCCAGAGCACGGCGGACTCGGTCGTCGTCGTGGTCGTGGTCGTCCTCGCGATTGAAGTCGCCGATGAGGTGGAGCAGTGCGTCCTGATCGTCCTTGCCTGCACGTCGCACGGCGACGTCCGGTCCCGGGGGCGTGACGCGGGTCACCTCACTCACGGTCGCTGCGCCGGGCGACCGCGAGCTCTCGTACTCCGCCGGACGAGCCATCCCCGCGCGAGAGCGGGCGAGCGCCGCCACGCGGCGACGGGCCACTCCTCGAGTCCACGAGGGCCGCAACGCTCCTCACCTCGGAGTCGTCTCCCGGCTCGGCGTCGCCCGCGCCGACCCCTCGCCTCGCCACCAGCACCCTCCTCGACTCGGCTCCGTTACGGCCAACGCCCGCGGAGCCCCGACCGCAGGATAGCGCCGACATCCGCCCGCCTCGTCGGACGATGGAGCCCGTACCCCGGTACCCACGGGCCCGTCCCCGCCGAGGATGTGTCACCCTGAACCCGTCGCGGCGCGAGAGGCGGTCGGGGTGAACCACGACCGCCTACCGTGGGCTGTCACTGGACAGCACACCAACCCGTCGACGCAGTAACGACCTCGGCGTCACGAGCCAGCGAAACGGGGGCGTCGAACGAACTCGCCACCTCACGCCCTCCGGTCGCGAGCGCCGCCACCACAACGACCCCACGACGACCCGCGGCCAGGCCTCCGCCAGCTCGATCGTGGATGACGGGCGCGATGACGAGGGATCGCCCCGACATGTCACCCGAAGGGTCGCGGTCCAGTACGGCTGAGACGGGTGGCTGTTCCGTCCTCCCAGTCCCGGCAAGTGTGGGAGAGTGACGACCGAACGGATCAAGGAGGCCCTATGCGACGCTCTCGTCTCGCCGTGACGCTCCTCGTGGTCGGTGCGGCCTTCGTGGGCACCGCCACGACCGCCGTCGTCGGAGCTCCGCGCGCCGACGCGGTGGGCGCCCGGGTGGTGGCCGTGTGGGCCGAGCCCCAAGCGGGCTACGGATTCGTCGACGCGGCCATTACGGAGGCCCGCCACAGCATCGACCTGTCGATGTACGAGTTGACTGACCCGAGCATCATCGCGGGCCTCGAGACCGCCCAACGTCGCGGCGTGCGCGTGCGCGTGATCCTGGACCGGGCCTACCACGGTGGCGACGAGAACCAGGACGCCTACGCCGTGCTCTCCGACGGTGGCGTCACGGTGCGCTGGGGCCCGGTGACCACCATCTACCACGCCAAGTACATGGTCGTCGACGCGACGCGGGCCTACATCGGCACCGGCAACTTCACCAGCCAGTGGTACGCCACGACCCGTGACTTCTGGGTGGAGGACACGTCCCCCGCGGACGTCCGGGCCATCGAGCGTGTCTTCGCGGCCGACGTCTCGGGCCGCCCGGTGCACGTCACGAATACCGCCTCCCTCGTCTGGAGCCCGGGCGCGGAGGCTGATCTCGAGGCCCTGATCGGTCGAGCCCACCACAGCCTGCTCATCGAGACCGAGGAGATGTACTCCTACGGCATCGAGGACGCCCTGGTCGCGGCCGCGCAGCGCGGCGTGAGCGTGACGGTCGTGATGACGCACTCGTCATATGACGCGAGTGACCTCGCGTACCTGGTTCGCCACGGTGTGCGGGTGCACGAGACACCGACGACGGGGCTCTACATCCACGCCAAGGTGATCTGCGTGGACTGTGCGGGCGGCCGGGGAACGGTCTTCGTCGGCAGCCAGAACTTCTCAACGGCCTCGCTCGACTACAACCGCGAGCTCGGCGTCATCACGAACGATCCGCTGGTGGTTCGGGCGATCGAGGCAACGGTCCGCGGCGACGCGCGGCGATGAGAGTGAGGACACAAACCGCTGCCCGTGGCCACTCCCGCCGTACGCCCGGCCAGCGAGGCGGATCAGCGTCGTGGGCCAGTCACCACATACGACTGCCGGGCCACATCACCGCTCGCTACGAACGAGATGGGTCGAGAGAGGCCGATCCTCGATACCCTCGCCACTGACTCGCCCTGGCCGCCCCTTCACGCGCCGTTGGGGCAGCCATCCACGTCACCGCGTCCGGGTGTGCCACCAGCCCGAAGTGACGGATGCCATCGCACTGCTGCGACCCCGCGATACGATCGGGCCGCGCCTCAACGCGCCTCAGCGAACGGCGACCGGATGAACGTCCACATTGAAGAACTCGATCGAAAGTTCACGGACCTCGGCGAGATCGTGCTGCGGCGCCGGCTGGAGCCGACGCTGCTCGTGGACGTCTACGAAGTGAAACTCGGCGACGAGTACCTTATGTCCAGCCTCTTCACGGCATCGGAAACGGCGCTCGCCGAACTCACCCTCGCCGCCCTCGAGGACAGCGCACTCGACATCGTGGTCGGCGGCCTCGGCCTGGGCTACACCGCCTACGCCACCCTGAGCACCGCACGAGTCCGATCCCTCTACGTCATCGAGGCCGTGCCAGAGGTCATCGACTGGCACCAACGCCACCTCGTTCCCCTCGCCGCCGCCCTCACCGGCGATCGCCGATGTCACCTCGTCCAAGGCGACTTCTTCGCGACCATCGTCGCGGAGACCAGCTTCGGACCGGGCGCGCCAGATCGTGTGCACGCCGTGATCGTCGACATCGATCACACACCGCGCCATCATCTCCATCCCCGCCACGCGGCCTTCTACTCGTCCGACGGCCTGCGACGAGTGGCGACGCGACTCCACCCCGGAGGGGTGTTCGCCCTATGGTCCGACGACCCTCCAGACAGCGACTTCGTCGCCACGGCCCGCGAGGTGTTCGCGTCCTGCGAGGCTCAGATCATCAACTTTCCCAACCCCCTCACCGGGGGCGAGTCGAGCAACACGGTGTACATCTCGCGCACTGGGCACGCCTAGGCTCGCGAGCCGTCAATCGTCTTACGCTGCTGATACGCCCTCACGAGCAGGCGTGCGTGTTGGGGCGCGCCCCTCCGCCCGCGCTGTGACGTAGGTGGCGCCGAGGAACAGGTAGGGGTAGAGGGTGTCGGCCAGCGAGCGAGTCCGAACGGCCACGAGTTGCTGGTCCCTCTGTGGCCAGATCCGTGAGACCTCGCTCGTGGAGGTCCCCGCGTTGACTCCGAGAGCCGCCACCAGCTGGTCAACCTCACGCGCTGAGACACCGTTGACGTAGATCCCTCACGACGAGGTAGAGGGCCTCGTCGACCCGGCGCCGCTCGAGGATCGAAGGGAAGAACGAGCCTTGGCGCAGTGCGGGGATCCTGAGGGCCACGTCGCCCGCCTTGGTCGACAGCGTCCGGGGTCGGCTGGCGTATCGTCGCGTGGTCCTGGTGGCCGTGCGTTCGTGACGCTCGGCGCCGATCTGCTCGGTCGGCTCAGCTTCGATGAGCTCTTGGGGCACAAATTCGACCAGCCGGCGCACGAGGTCCAGGTCGGGTTGATCGCGAAGCACCTCGAGCAACTTGGACGGATCAACATCTAGGCGGGTCACCGGAGTTCTCCGTTCGTGCCACTGGACTGACGCGTCAGAACTGCTCCGGTGGCCGCCCTCGTGACGGACCCTCTCAGTGACACCATCCGATGGGACGTGATCGACCCCCGAAGCGCCTACGGCGATGTGATCGATGGTTGCCTTGCTCCCAGAAATATGGCGACCGTGGATTGTGATGACCCCTCTACTGGTCAAGGTGGCTAGGCGGGCGGCGACAATCCTCTCATCGCGGGCGCGGCTGCCCCCAGGACTCAGTACTGTGCCGGTCCCCATAGCGTCCGCGCCGCGCAGTTCAGAGAACTTGTCGTCGTAGCTTGTGGAGCAGTCCGTGCGCCGCCAGCCTCAACTGGTCCCGCACGCCAGGCTCGTTGTAGATGATGAAGTCGTCGAAGCGGTGCGGCCCTCTTTTGTCAGCGGCGGTCGCCGCGGCCGTGCGCACGGCCCGCAACTGCTCGACCGTCATCTGCAAGGATCGCTCATTGGGCTGGTAGGTGGCACCGAGCGGATAGTCGCGGCGTGGCTGATCCGTCATCTCGATGTGACAGCCGAGGACGTGGGTGACCTCCCGCTCTTCGGCGAGGACGATCATCCGATCGAGGCTCGCCTGGAACTCGTGGAAGTCGAATGCGTAGAGGCGGCCCGGGAGCACAGTGTCGCCCGTGAGCAGGAACCCGGTCCATCGATCGTACACAGTGATCGCCGCCCGGTGGTGGCCGGGGCTGCCGGTGACCTCCAGCACCCGACCGCCGAGGTCGAGTTCCACGACCTGGTCGGGCCAGCTGGTGAAGCCGAAGTAGCGTTGGACCGTCTCGAGCTCACGGCCGACCACCGTCGTGGCGGGGCGTCCGTCGAACTGGGCATCGGCGGCGACGTGGTCGTTGTGCCCGTGGGTGTGGGCGACGACGAGCTCGTAGACCGAGCGGGGGTGCTCCGACAGCCATGTGTCTACAAGCGCGTCGACGGTGGCGCGCAGCGGGAACCTCGCGGGGTCGGCGGTGGCGCCGGTGTCGAACAGCACGGCGCGGTCGTTGCCGAACAGAAGGTACATGAACGGCGCCTCGTAGCTGACTGATTTACTCTGACGCAGGATGACGGTGTGCGGTTCACACCAATGCACCTGGATCGGCGGCTCGGTGCTGCGGCGTCGTGAGGGCGTGCCGTGGCTCCAGCACATCGCAAGGGATGTCGGGGTGGGCGCCGTGCTCTGGAAGTCGATGTGGCGGTCACTCACCGGTCCGATCCTTTGCGTCAAGTTGCGGGCTCGGCAGGGGGGTCGCTGCCAGAAAGTAGCGGACGGGACGTCGGTCGGAGGACGTGGGACGACCGTCATTGACCCGGGCGATATAGGGCGCCAGCAGCGCTATCCACTTCTCCTTCAGCCTTGCCGCCTCATCGGGCGACAGCAGGGCCATCGCTGCGACGATGCCTGCGTTGTGCCGCCACTCGGGGTTGGCATCTGCGGGCCGGCGTGAGTAGTCGAGGATCGCCTGCATCTCGTGCTCCACGACTACCCGCTCGACCTCCTGCCGCACCGCCACGTCGTCGTCAGCGACCCGTACTGAGAGACGACGGTTCGAGGCCCGCCACCGCCGTTCGCGGCGGTCGTGACCTGGCTCGGTCTCCTCCACGTAGCCGTACCTGGCGAGCTGGCGGAGGTGGAACGAGCAGCTCGCTTGGGAGGCGCCGAGAACTCGTCCACACTCCGCGGCCGTCGACGGCCCGACCGCTCTGAGCAGATGCAAGAGATCGAGGCGTAATGGGTGGGCCAGCGCTCTGATCGCCCTCGGATCAGTGATCTCCATATCCAAAGACTACTTTGGCAGATTTCGGAATGTCAAACTTATCTTTGAAATCTGACTCGATCGCTGAGTGACGGACTTCGTATGACGACACATCACGTATCGCACGGCACCTGAACGGCAGCTTGACCGAGCCCCGCAGCGGCACTCCCCCGAGTCGGCCGACCTTGCGATAGCGCCTCGGCGTGTCGTAGTGGCAGCCGAACGGCTCGGCCGCCTCCTTCTGCGTCACCCACTGCTCGCCGTCCGTGGCCGGCTCCCTTCTTACTGCCGCCACCTCGGGCCAGCAGCGCTCACCGTCCAACGACGCCCGCCCCAAGACCCTGCGCTGGGAGATCTTCCACGCGCCGGGACGCCTCGTCTACCACTCGCGGCGTCGGATCGTGCGACTCCTCGAGGGCTGGCCCAGCGCCGGTGTCCTGCTTGGCGCCTACCAGCGTCTCGCTCTGCTGACCTGACTCACCATGTCCCACGAGAACCGGCTACGCGCGTCTCTGGCCGTCCCTACATGCCCCTCGGGTCACT
>JAJYNX010000072.1 GCA_021786095.1 Actinomycetes bacterium
CGGGCCAATCGCGGCAGTCTCAACGTGCGCGGCTCGCTGCGCCACGTCCTCACCGACCTCTACGGCTTCCTCGCCACGGCGGCCGCGGGGGGTGTGATCCTCGCGACCCACTTCGAGCGCGCTGACGCGATCGCGACGCTGGTGGTCGTCGCGCTGATGCTGCGCGCGGCGTGGAGCCTGCTCGGGGCGTCGGGGCGGATCCTGCTGGAGGCGGCCCCCGAGGGCGTGGACCTGGACGAGGTGCGACGCCACCTCGCCGGGATCGAGGACGTGATCGACCTGCACGACCTGCACGTGTGGACGCTCAGTTCGGGGATGCCGGTGCTCTCCGCGCACGTGGTGGTGGACGACGCGATCTTCGCCACCGGCGGCGCCCCGCGCCTGCTCGACGCCCTCCAGTCGTGCCTGACCGGCCACTTCGACGTCGAGCACAGTACGTTTCAACTGGAGCCGCGTCGGCACCGCGCGCACGAGGGCGAGGTGCACTGACCGACCTCGAGGGGGTGCTCGTGGGCCGAGGAGGTCGCCGCAGGGCCACGCGACGTCGACTCGTCGCGGCGACCGGGCGGATCGCGGGCGCGGGCCTGGTGTGGTGGTCGGGCGACGCGCACTGGCGCCTGTGGCGTGACGTGGGCTACCGCTACATCCCGGTCATCGGACCCCTCTTCGTGGTCCAGGTCGTGATGGCCGGCGCGCTCGGTGGCCTCGTCCTGGCGTGGTGGCGGCGGTGGACGGCGCTGGCGGGAGCAGCGTTCGCGCTGGGCACGCTCGCGGGTTTCGTGATCTCGGTGGTGCACGGGCTCTTCGGCTTCCGCGACGTCTGGTCGTCGCCCTACGCCGTCGAGTGTGCGGTGCTCGAAAGCCTGGCGGCCGTGGTACTGGTGGCCAGCGCCGTCGCCACGCCGCGGCGCCAACGTGATCACACCTCGTCGGCGGGAGCGGGTCGCGGCTAGAGTCGGCCCCGCCAGGCCGCCCGACGGAGGTATCGGTGTCACAGTTTCCCCACCTCTTCTCCCCCCTGCGACTGGGTTCGCGCACGGTGGCCAATCGCATCGTGTCGTCGGGCCACGACACGGTCATGGTCCACGAGGGACTGGTCACCGAGCGGCTGGTGGCCTACCACCGCGCCCGCGCCCGCGGCGGCGTCGGACTGATCGTGGTGCAGGTCGCGGGCGTCCACGAGTCGGCGCGCTACACGAGCCACGTCCTGATGGCCACGGACGATCGGTGCATCGAGGGCTACGCCGCGCTGGCGCGGGCGGTGCACGAGTACGGCACCACCATCGTCGGGCAGCTGTTTCACCCCGGTCGCGAGGTCATGGAGTCGAGTGACGGGTCGCGGCCAGTCGCGTTGGCGCCGTCGTCGGTGCCCAACGAGCGCTTCCGCGTCATGCCGCGGGCGCTGTCGCTCGCCCAGATCGACGAGATCGTCGAGGGCTACGCCGCCGGCGCGCAGCGGCTCGTGCGGGCCGGTCTCGACGGCGTCGAGGTGGTGGCGAGCCACGGCTACTTGCCCGCGCAGTTCCTCAATGCGCGGGTCAATCACCGCGACGACGCGTACGGGGGCGACCCCGCACGCCGGAGCCGCTTTCTCGCCGACGTCCTCGCATCGGTGCGGGCCCGCGTCGGGGACGCGGTGGTGGGCCTGCGCGTGTCGGTGGGTGAGGCCGATCCCGGGGGACTGGACGAGACCGTGGTGCTCGACGCGGTGGCCGACCTCGCCGGGCGCGGGCTCGTGGACTACGTGAGCGTCACCACCGGCACCTCGGCGAGCCTGGCCGGATCGGATCACATCGCGCCCGAGATGCACTTCGCCAACGGGTACACCGCGGCGCTGTCGCGGCGTCTGAAGGAGCGGGTTGCCGTGCCGGTGCTCGTCGCGGGGCGGATCAATCAGCCCCAGGAGGCGGAGCGGATCGTGAGCGACGGCGACGCCGACGCCTGCGTGATGACGCGCGCGCTGATCTGCGACCCCGAACTGCCCCGCCTGGCGGCCGCTGGCCGATCCGACGACATTCGCGCCTGCGTCGCGTGCAACCAGGCGTGTATCGGACACTTTCACGCGGGCTACCCGATCTCGTGCATCCAGCACCCCGAGACGGGCCGCGAGTTGCGCTTCGAGCGGTTGGCCGCGCCGGTGCGCCGCCGTCGGGTGCTCGTCGCGGGTGGGGGACCAGCGGGCCTCAAGGCCGCCGCGGTGGCCGCCGCGCGGGGCCACGACGTGACGCTGCACGAGGCGCACGACCGCTTGGGTGGCCAGGTCCTGCTCGCGCAGCGTCTGCCCGGGCGCGAGGAGTTCGGGGGCGTCGCGACCAACCTCGAGGCCGAGGCGCGCCGCGCTGGCGTACGCGTGGTCACGCGCAGCACCGTCGACGCGGCCCTGGTGGCGCGCGAACGACCCGACGTGGTCGTCGTCGCGACGGGTGCGCGGCCCTACCGGCCGCCGCTCGAGGTGCTCGGGGAGCCGGCGATCTACGACGCCTGGGAGGCGTTGGCCGACGCGCCGACGCGCCTCGGCCACGTCGTGGTCGTGGACTGGGGCGGCGACTGGATCGGCATCGGGGTCGCGCGGGCGCTGGCCGCGCGCGGCCAGCGGGTCACGCTGTGCGTCACGGGTTACGCGGCGGGCGAGGCGTTGCAGCAGTACGTGCGCGACGCGATGCTCGCCGCGCTCGCTCGCGAGCGTGTCGTCGTCGTGCCCCTGGTGCGCCCGTTCGGCGTCGATGACGACACCGTCTACCTCCAGCACGTTCTCACCGAGGAGCTGGTCAAGGTCGAGGGGGTGAGCGCGACCGTGTTGGCCACGGGTCACGTGCCGCGGACCGATCTCGCCACGCAGTTGGAGGGTCGCGGCGTCGACGTGGTGAGCGTGGGCGACTGTCTGGCGCCGCGCACGGTGGAGGAAGCGGTCCTCGAGGGGCTGACGGCGGGCGCCGCCGTGTGACGCGGCGATCGCAGCCGCTCCGAGTGGGGTCCATTCCTGCTAGGACGGAGACGACGAGGAGGTGGCGATGGCGCTATTCGACAAGGTGAAGTCCCAGGCGGCCGATCTGGCCCAGAAGGCGCAGGAGAAGGCGCAGGTGGCGGGCAAGGTGGGTGCCGCCAAGTTGGACGAGGTCCAGGCTCGGCGTCGGCGCGACGGACTGCTGCGCGAACTCGGGGCGGCCGTCTTCGAGCAGCACCAGGGTCGTGGCGGCCCGCAGACCGACGCCGCGATCACGCGTCTGGTCGAGGACCTCGCGCGCGACGAGGCCGAGCGAGGCGTGAGTCACGACCCGTCGCCGGGCGACGACGCCGACGCCTCGTAGGCGACGTGCCGCCGCGCTAGCCGCGCGGGCCGCGTGAGGGTGCCGGTGCCGTGCTAAGACGGAGTCGTGGGGGACCCGTCGGGGGCGAACGGAGAGACCATGTCCGACGACCAGCGCCCGGAGCCGAGTGAGGTTGACGCGCGCGACGACGACGCGCGACGGTGGGTGTACCCGGCGGATCAGGAGTTCGATCTCGTGACCGGCTCGGGGGCCCATCTGCGGATGCGGCCGATTCGTCCGGCGGACGCCCGGCGCCTGGTGGACTTTCACGCCAAGCTCTCCTCTCGCTCGGTCTACCGGCGCTACTTCTCATTCCACCCCGTCCTCTCCGAGGAGGAGGTCGCGCACCTCACGCAGGTGGACTACGTGGACCGCTTCGGTTTCGTCGTCCTCGACGACGCCCGCTTCGTGGGGGTCGGACGCTACGACCGGATCCCCGGCACCGACGAGGCCGAGGTCGCCTTCGTGGTGCTGGACGACTTCCAGCAGCAGGGCATCGGCCTGTCACTGCTCGAGCACCTGGCCATCGTGGCCGCCCAGTACGGCATCCGGACGTTCACCGCGGAGACCCAGGCGGACAATCGGGGGATGATGGGCGTCTTCGAGGACTACAGCGATCAGGTGAGTGCGCGCTACGAGGACGAGTTCATCCTGGTCAGCTTCCCCGTCGTGGGCTCGCGCGCGGTCGGCCGGCCCCGCGAGGCGCCACGTCCCGGGGCGAGTCCGCCGGTGGGGGGCGCGCTGTGCTGATCGTGAACGAGCTGACCGAGAACGCGGCCCACGAGGACCCCGGCCACCCCGAGCGGCCCGAGCGCGTGGGTGCCGTCGCGGCGGGGATCAGCTCGCTGCACCTGGGCGGCGACGTCGTGAGCGTGGCCCCCCACCGCGCCACGCGGGCCGAGCTGGCGCGGGTCCACGACGGGATCTACCTCGACGAACTCGGCGCATACTGCTACGCGGGTGGCGGGAACCTCGACGAGGACACCTACGCGACCTACGACTCGTGGGCGATCGCGCAGTTCGCGGCGGGGGCCGGGCTCGCGGTGGTCGACGAGCTGACTCGCCGGGGCGACGGCGTGGGCTTCGTCGCGGTGCGACCGCCCGGGCATCACGCCCTGGCCGACCGGGCGATGGGCTTCTGTCTGCTCAACAACGTCGCGGTGAGCGCCGCCGCGCTGGCCGATCGCGGCGAGCGGGTGCTGATCGTCGACTGGGACGTGCACCACGGCAACGGGACGCAGTCGATGTTCTGGAACGACCCCCGCGTCCTCTACGTGTCCACGCACCAGTGGCCGCTCTTCCCGGGCACCGGGGTGGCCCAGGAGGTGGGCGGGCTGGATGCGGTGGACCGGACCATCAACATCCCGGTGCCGCCGGGGGCGACCGGCGACACGCTGGCGCGCGCACTCGACGAGGTGGCCGCCCCGGTCATCGACGAGTTCGATCCCACCTGGGTGCTGGTGTCGGCCGGCTACGACGCGCATCGTGCGGACCCGATGGGCGACCTGCTGCTCACCAGCGGCGACTTCGCGATGCTGGCGCGACGCGTGCGCGAGGTGGTTCCCGCGCCGGGCCGCCTGGCGCTCTTTCTCGAGGGGGGCTACAACCTCGAGGCCCTGCGCACCTCGGTGGCGGCGACGTTGGGGGCGCTGCTGGACGCCCCGTTCGACGCCGCCGCGCCCAGCGCCGGCGGCGCGGGCGGGGACGTCGCGGCTCGGGTGCGTGAGCAGCGCCGGGTGGCGCTCGACCAGGCGCGCGCGGCGCGCGAGAGGGAGGAGGACGAGTGACGGACATTCGCACCATCGCGGTGGGCTTCGACGGCTCCCCCGATTCCGAGGTGGCCCTGGTCTGGGCCCTGGATCTGGCCGCGCCCCTGGGGGCACGGGTGGTCGCGGTGCACGCCCGAGGCCTGCTCTCGCGACTCGAGGGATGGTCGTCGTCGGTGCTGGAGTCGACCGTGACCCGACTCGCCCGGGAGCACGGCGTGTCGGTCGGTGACGTGAGCGTGTGCGTCGAGGAGGGTGACGCCTGCTCGGTGCTGGTGCGCTGCTCGCGCCCCCCCGTGGACGCGGACCTGCTCGTCGTGGGCTCGCGCGGCGATGGCAAGCACCCGGGCCTGCTGCTCGGGAGCACCAGCCTGGAGTTGGCTCAGCGCGCCGAGGTGGCGCTGGTCATCGTGCCGAGCGCTCACGACGTCGTGTCGCCCTAGCGCCCCCGTTCGTTGGAGCGTCGTAGCAGCGGCTGGCCGGAGGCGGTGTGCCAGTCAGTGCGCGGACACGTGAAGCGCTCCAGGAGCGCCTCGACGATCGCGTCGTAGTTGACCCGCCAGCCCACGAAGTCCCACCAGGCGGCCTCGCGGTCAGGGACGATCGCGATGCCACTGCGCGTCAGGCGCTCGAGGACGGCGTCGAAGTCGGCGCGCGCGATCGAGATAGGCATGGTGCGGTCGGGGGCCACCGGGTAGGGGACGTGGAAGTAGTCGGCGAGGCGGCGAAGGTTCAGCCACCCGGAGCGGATGCACAGGCCCGCCGTCGGCGAGGGGGTCTCGTCCACGGCGGCGTTGAACAGCGCGGCCGCGTCGAGAACGGCGGTCGCGGCGCCGATCCACGTCTGATCCGGAGTCGGTGAGCGGTAGAAGTTGAGGATGGTCAGCGTCGTGTGAGTCTCGCCGACCTCGATGAACCACTGCTCCCACTCGCGCCACAGCTCGTCGAGGCGCTCGTAGGAGGCCACGCTTCGGGCGATCTCCAGGATGCCCCACGGCGTGGCTGGAATGCCGGCGCGCACCGAGAGGCGCGAGACCGAGATCTCGCGGCGCTGGAAGGCGGCGTAGAGGGTGGGGATGAAGGCGATCAGCAGGGCGAGCAGGGTGAGCCCGACGCCGGCCTCCACGAAGCCGAGGGCGGCCTGGCCCGCTCCTGTGGTGTGGCTGGTGCCCAGGGTGAAGAGCGACGACCCCGAGAGAGCCACCGCACGGGCCGGGTCGGGCGCGCCGAGGGCGACGAAGCCGAGCGCGAAGGCGATGACGCTCAGACCGAGCCACAGGGCCTGGTACGAGAGCAGCATGATTGACGGGTACAGCGAGAGGATGCGATCACGCGTCGGGTAGGAGCGGCGCGGTGACGTCATGAGATCGAAGACGCCGCCGATCACCCGAGCCAGGGCGCGGCTGAGACGCACGTTGGCCACGCGGGGTAGCAGGAAGGTGCGCACGGCGGCGTCGAGAACCACCAACTCGAGGGCGAGCCCCGCGCCGCCGGCGACCAGTCGCACGGCGACGTTCACCGTCGAGCCACCCTGAGGACGCGCGGGATCCGCGACGCCGTCATCGCCGCGAGGAGAGGTCGGGGGATCAAGGGCGGCAGTCTAACCGGGCTCGCGCCGTGGCGCTGGGCGACGCGTCAGCCCGCCCGGGGCGGCCAGCCGGGCACGGCGCCACGGCCCGAGGGGAAGCGGACGTTCTTCGCGCGCACGAACTCGTGGAGCGTCTCGGGGGCGTACTCGCGCCCGTACCCGCTGCCCTTCACGCCACCGAAGGGCGATCCGATGAACGTGCGCCGGGTGTAGTTGTTGACGAAGACCATGCCGACCTCGAGCCGTTCGGCCAGGCGACTCGCGCGGACCTCGTCGCGGGTCGCGATCGCGGCGGTCAGCCCGTAGGTGGAGTCGTTGGCGACGGCCACCGCCTCGTCGTCGCTCTCGACACGCATGAGGCACGCCACTGGCCCGAAGATCTCCTCGCGGGCGACGGTCATGGTCGGTGTGACGTCGCCCAAGACGGTGGGCGCGACGTAGTAGCCCTCGCGCAGTGAGGGGGAGTCGGGCACGGGGCCCTGGTAGAGCAGCGTCGCGCCCTCCTCGAGCCCGATCTCGCGGAACCGCGTTACCCGATCGCGCTGGCGGGCGTCGACGAGGGGACCGATGTCGGTGGCGGGGTCCAGGGGATCGCCGACCACTAGGGCCGCCGTGGCGTCGACGAAGCGTCGTGCGAACTCGTCGTAGATCGACGAGTGCACGATCAGTCGCGACGTCGAGGTGCAGGCCTCCCCCTGGTTGTAGAACATGCCCTCGACGGCCAGGGCGACGGCGTCGTCGAGGTCGGCGTCGTCGAGCACGAGCAGCGCGTTCTTTCCGCCGAGTTCGAGGGTGACGTAGGTGAGATTGGCCGCGGCGCTCTCCATCACGCGCCGGCCCGTCGCGGTGGCTCCGGTGAACGAGATGCGCTCGACGCGGGGGTGTGACGAGAGCGCCGGTCCCGCGGCGATGCCGCTGACGGCGTTGATCACCCCCGGCGGCAGCACCTCGTTGGCGATCTCCACGAGGCGCAGCACCGTCAGTGGCGCCTGCTCGCCCGGCTTGATCACCACGGTGTTGCCGACGGCGATCGCCGGGGCGCACTTCTTGGAGAAGTGGATCGGCGGCCAGTTGAAGGGCAGGATCGCGGCGACGACGCCGTAGGGCTCGTACACCACGCGAGCCTCGATGAAGCCCTGGTCGATGATCTGGCCGGGGACGGTGTCGGTCAGCCCGGCGTAGTAGTCAAAGCTCGTGTGGGCCGACGTCACGTCCACGCGCAGGGCGTCGCGCTGGGGCTTGCCGACCTCGCGCGCGCAGAGCTGTGCGAGCTCGTCAGCGTGGTCGCGGATGCGCTCGGCCACGCGGCGCATCAGCGCGGCGCGCTCGCGCGGCGACAGGAAGCGCCAGGTCTCCTCGTAGGCGCGTCGGGCGTCGGTGACGGCCCAGTCGACGAGGGCCTCGTCCGCGGCGACGACGCGGGCGAGCGGCTGCGCGGTGGCCGCCTCGATCACGTCGAAGGTGTCGGCGCCGTCGCCGTCGACGAATCGGCCGCCGATGAACGCGCCCCACACCGGTCGGCGCGCGAGGAGCGAGTCGGTGGCCGCGGTGGTGCTCGTCGTCATGGTGTCCCCCTGTGCTGATCGGCCGCTCGCGTCGCCCCGCTCGCGCAGCGAGCGAGCCGGCGGCGAGCGTTGTTCCCTGACTAGCGTTGGCCCCTGTCTAGTGCGCCGAGGCGCCACGACGCGACGCTCCTCGTTTAAATGTTTTCACCGTTGGCTGGTGGCGGCGTTGGTCAGCCGGGCCGGGCGGCTGCCACGACCACGTCGTCGAACCGGTCCAGAACGTGGTCGAGCTCGGGGGCTGGGCGAAACCGTCGGCGCAGGTCGATCAGGGTGGCCATCGCCTCGCGCTCGACGACGCCGTCGTCGATGTACCCCGTCACCGGGTCCGTGAGACAGGCGTAGTGGGCGCGCGCGGTGTCGTCGTCCAGGTGCAGCACGGTGCTCGCGGCTTCGCGTACCTCGCGCTCGAACGCGCCGCCGAGAACCCGGTGGGCGGTCTCGCGTAGCGCGGTGGCGAGGCGTGCCGCCGCGTCACGTCGCTCGCTGTCACCGTCAGCCAGGGCCGCGATCACGGTGCCGATGTAGGGGCCGAGCTCGTCCACGTTGGCCACCCGCGTGCAGCCACGGGTCGCGGCGACCAACTCGTTGCCGGCGTTCAGGATGGTTGCCGCGCAGGCTCCCTCCACGAGGGCGTCGACGCGTCGCGGCGTCGATCCGAGTGTGACGATCTCGTAGTCGTTCGCCGGGAGGCCACGGCGTTCGAGAAGGGCGTAGGCGACGAACGCGAACCCCGATTGCGCGACGTCCACTCCCAGACCGCCCTCGCGCACCGCGTCCAGTGCGCTCACCTCGGGCCCAGTCCACAGCGACAGACCGAGTCCCCGGTCCACGGCGCCGAGGATCTCGACCGGCACGTTCTGGCCCAGCGGGTTGTCGGCCAGGAAGCGGTAGGCGAGGACGTTGTCGGGGCTGGTGAGGACGACGTCGAACTCGCCGTCGCGTAGCGAGCGGAACTGGGCGGGGGAGGACGCGACGGGCGCGTCGACGACGTCGAGTCCGGCGTCACCAAGCGCACCCCATTCCCGAGCGAGGTGGAGCAGGACCGAGGGCGTGAAGTACCCGAGGCGAAGGGTGGTGGTCATAGCTCATGCTCTCACAGCGCGGGGGCGGTGGCGTCACCGTGCCCGAGCGCTGAAGAGGTCAACGGACGGACCCCAGGTACAATCGACCGGTGATCGACGCGAGGGGCGATGGAGGTGGACTGCCCGCGTCGGCCCTGCGCGACGAGCGTGATCTGGCGACGTTGCTGGAGGAGTTCCCCGAGATCGTCCTGGTGCTGAGCGCAACGGGGGCGGTGCGCTGGGCCAATCGTCTCGCCGAGGAGGTGTTCGGCGTCTCGCTCGTCGACGCGGCGGGGGCGTCGGTCCTAGACTTCGTGCACCCCGATGACCTGGAACTGGTGCGCCGATCCTTCGAGAGCGTCCAGCGCAAGGAGGTGGGAAGCCCGATCGAGGTCCGGGTGCGCGTGCGCGGCCGGTGGCGCCTGATCGAGTTGATCGGCCGGCCGGTCGGGCGGGTCGAGGAGGGGGCGATCCTCTTCGCCCTGCGCGATCTGACCGAACGGCGCCGATTCGAGGTCGCCCACGACGACGTCGCGCGGTTCCGGGCGCTGGTGCACAACGTCGACGCGATCGTCGTGCTGGCGTCGCGCGAGGGGATCGTGCGGTCGGTGTCGGGGTCGTTGACGCGCCGCCTCGGCCACGATCCCGAGGATCTCGAGGGCGTCTCCCTGGGGGCCATCGTCGCCGAGGAGGACCGCGGTCTGTTCGACGACGCGGTCGCCACCGCGGCGAGGAGAGCTGATCGCACACCCGTCGTCCGATCGCTACGCCTGGTGGATCGCGCGGGCGCGGTGGCCGGCACCTACGAGCTCTCCCTGGTCAGTGTGGACGACGATCCCGTGATCGAGGGGCTCGTCGTCACCGCGCACGACGTGTCGTCGCGAGTGGCCACCGAGCAGCGGCTCCACGACGCGTTGGACGAGTTGCACGCGACGCTGTCGCTGCTGCACGCGACTCTGGAGTCGACGGCGGACGGTCTGATCGTGGTCGATCGCGAGCGGCGCGTGGTGAGCCACAACCAGACGTTCGTGACGATGTGGCGCATCGCGCCCTCGCTGCTCGACGGGCCCTACGCCGATCTATTCGCGGCGATCCTCGAGCGGGTCGCCGACCCCGACGCCTTTCGAGTGCGCGCCGAGGAGCTCTACGCCCATCCGAGTCTGGAGAGTGACGATCTGGTCGCGCTGCGCGACGGACGCACCCTGCGCCGCCTCTCGCGGCCGCAGCGTGTCGACGACGCGATCGTGGGTCGAGTCTGGTCCTTCAGTGACGTGACCGCGCAGAAGACGGCGGAGGAGGAGTTGACGCACCTCGCCTTCCACGACCCGCTGACGGGCCTCGTGAATCGGGCCCTCCTGCGCGATCGTCTCGACGAGGCGCTCGCGCGCAGCGAGCGCTCCGGTCGCTCGGTGGCTTTGCTCTACCTGGACGTGGACGACTTCAAGTCGGTCAACGACGCCCTCGGTCACGCCGCCGGTGACGCGCTGCTGCGCGCCGTGGCGGACGGTCTGGTCCACTGCGTGCGTCGCTCCGACTCGGCCGCCCGCCTCGGCGGCGACGAGTTCGCGGTGCTCGTCGACGACGTCGAGGACCGGCGCGAGGTCGAGGCGCTAGCCGAGAGGATTCGCGCGACGCTCGCCGTTCCGATCGCGCTCAACGGTCACGTCGTCGACGCGACCGTCAGCATCGGTGTCGCCTTCGCCGACCACCGGCGCACCAGCGAGCAGGTCCTGCACGACGCGGACCTGGCGATGTACGAGGCCAAGTCGCGCGGCAAGAACCGCTGTGTGGTGTCGGGCGCCGATCGGGCGACCGGAGACGTGGAGCGACCGTGAGCGTCGGGGCCGGGGGTGATCGACTCGGTCGCGAGGCGGCGTCGTTGGTGGAGCTCTTTCCCCGAGGGACCACGATCGACGAGCGTGGTGTGGTGATCGCGGGGTGCGCGGCGACCGACCTGGCCCGCGAGTACGCGACGCCGGCACTGGTGATCGACGAGTCGGCCCTGCGTCGGCGAGCTCGCGCGTACGCGGAGGGTCTCGCGCAGCGCTGGACGAACTCGCGAGTGGTGTGGGCGTCCAAGTCCCTGCCCTGCACCGCGGTGTACCGGGTGATGGCCGAGGAGGGACTCGGTGTGGACGTGGCCGGG
>JAJYNX010000103.1 GCA_021786095.1 Actinomycetes bacterium
GTTGGGGCAGCCCGGGTTGTGGACGCTGGTACTGGTTGGTCGTCACCGAACTCGTCCTCCTTCCTCCAGACTGGCACTCGTCTCCCCCCCAAGACTGGCACCGACGGAGGGGATTCGCCCTACGGGTCGACCCCGAGATTCCAATGGCCCTCTCAGGGTTTTCCCCCACGCGGCACGCTCGTTCCCGGCCGTAGGTTGGGCCCGTGACCAGCGCTCCGCAGCCCTCAACCCTCAATGAGACAGACGGGTCACCGCCGCGGCGCCTGGTGCGCGGCGTGAAAGGCGCACTTGTTGCCGGGGTGGCACGGGGCGTGGCGGACCGCTTCGACGTCGACGCCAACATCGTGCGGGTCATCTTCGTCGTCCTGACGCTCTTCTGGGGTCTCGGTGCGGCGATCTACCTCATTTTGTGGGTCGTCCTACCCCGAGCCGGGGGTGAGGAAGCGGGTTCTGACCGCTCCGACCGCCCCCCGATGTCCACTTCGCACCGTCTGAGTACGGCACTGTCCCTAGGGGCGCTCGTCGCGCTGGTGATGCTCGTCGCGGTGGCCACGGGGAGGAGCTACTCCCACCTGGCGCCGAATCTCGCGTTGGTGTGGCTGGTCTTCCTGGTGGCGCTGGCGGCGGTGGCCACGCGCACCGCGGCCCGACGCCTCACGCTTCGCCGACTCGTCGCGGTGGTCGTTCTCGCCGGTCTGAGCGTCCTGATTCTGGCGGTGGGGGCGCTGACGGCGTTCGTCGCCTCGACGGGGGTCCCGATGGCCGGTGGCAACGGGGTGCACGTGTGGCAGCCCACCACCCTGCGCGTTGTGCGCCACCGCTACCTGACGAACATCGGCGCGGGCACCGTCGACCTGTCGGAGGTGTCCTTCGGGCCGGGCGACGTCGTCGTCAGCGCCTCGGTTGCGGTGGGGACGCTACGCGTGGTGCTGCCGCGCGACGCCGTGGTGAGCGTGACCCCGCACGTGGGCGTCGGGACGGTTCACTACTTTCAGGGTTCCCTCGAGGTCGGTTCGTTCGACCCACAGCCCCCGGGTAGGTCCCCGACAGCCGGGGATCGGCCCGCGCACCTGACGATCAACGCTTCGGTGGGAGTCGGATCCATCGACATCGTGCGCGCTGGTGCGGGCTCGACGTTCGGGTTGACCTCGTGGCGCCAGGGGAGGTAGGACGTGAGTTTCCTGGAGATGCGCAACGTCTCGAAGGTCTATGGGACCGGTCCTACGGAGGTCCGCGCCCTGGTCGGTGTCGACCTGGAGGTGGATCGGGGCACGCTGGTCGCGGTCATGGGCCCGAGCGGCTCGGGCAAGTCGACTCTGCTCACCATCGCGGGGAGCCTCGAGGAGCCGACCGAGGGCGAGGTGGTCATCGACGGGGAGCCCCTTTCAGCGATGTCGCGCGACGACCGGGCTCGCCTGCGACGGCGCACGGTCGGGTACGTGTTCCAGGACTTCAACCTGCTGCCCGGTCTCACTGCAGTCGAGAACGTCACGCTGCCGCTGGAGCTCGACGGCGTCGCGGCCCATCGCGCGCGTGGCGTGGGGATGGCGGCCCTCGAGGAGCTCGGTCTGGCGCAGCGCGCGACACGCTTCCCCGACGAGCTCTCGGGCGGCGAGCGCCAGCGGGTGGCCATTGCGCGCGCGGTCGTCGGCCATCGCCAGCTGCTGCTCGCCGACGAGCCGTCGGGCGCCCTGGACTCGGTGAACGGCGAGGCGGTCATGGAGATGATCGTGGCCGCGTGTCACCGCGGCGTCGCGGCCGTCGTCGTGACCCACGACGCGAAGTTGGCCGCCTGGGCCGATCGCGTGGTTCTCCTGCGCGACGGCCGCGTGGTGGATCAGACGGAGCCGTCGAGTCGGGAATCGGGGCCCGGACCCCACCCGCCGGTGTCGACCGAGTGATGAGCGACCCCCTCGACACGGTGGCCGATCGGCCGGCCCACGGCGGACTGCCCGCCCGACGAGCGATGATGCGATGGGCCTGGCGGCTGCTGCGCCGCGAGTGGCGCCAGCAGGCACTGGTGCTGGCACTGATCGTCGCGGCCGTCGCGACGACGACGGTCGGCGTGGGCGTCTCGACGAACACGCCACTGTCGCCCTACGTCGGTTTCGGCACCGCGCACGACCTCGCCACGTTTGCCGGCGTGAGCTCGTCGGAGACGTCGGCGATCTCACGGTGGCACGAGCGATTCGGGCCCGTCGACGTCATCGAGAACCAGACCGTCTCGATTCCCGGCTCCATCGAGACCTTCGATCTTCGCTCCCAGAACGCGCGCGGCCCCTACGGCCAGTCCTTGCTCGCCCTGGTGTCGGGTCGCTATCCGACCAGCGCGCACCAGGTGGCTCTCACGTCGGGTGTCGCGACGTCGTTGGGCCTCGCGCTGGGCGACGTCTGGCGCGAGGGTGGTGTCGCTCGCCGCGTGGTCGGCATCGTCGAGAACCCCCGCGATCTCCTCGATGAGTTCGCGCTGGTCATCCCCGGTCAGGTGACCCAGCCCACCCAGGTCACGGTCCTCTTCGATGCTCCCGGCGTCGCCCCGAGCACGCTCGGCTCGAACGTCATCACGCCCGAGTCGGTGGCGCAGAGCAACCCCGTGAACCCCGAGACGATCTCCATCGCGCTCGTGACGCTCGCCATGCTCCTGATCGCCCTCGTGGCCGTGGCGGGCTTCACGGTGGTGGCCCAGCGGCGTCTGCGCTCGATTGGGATGCTGGAGGCCACTGGTGCCACCGACGCGAACATTCGACTCGTGGTGCGCGCCAACGGTGCGCTGGTGGGCGTCGTCGGTGCGCTGGTGGGCTTCGTCGTGGGATTCGCGGCCTGGCTCGCCTATCGACCGAGCCTCGAGACTAGTGCCCATCACGTGATCGGCGTCTTGCAGCTGCCGTGGGTCGTCATCATCGTTGCCATGGCACTCGCGGTCGTCGCGGCCTATTTTGCCGCCACGAGACCGGCGAAGGCCCTGACGCGAATCTCCGTCGTCGCCGCGTTGTCGGGTCGTCCGGCGACGCCGAGGAGAGTTCGACGCACGCTCCTGCCGGGGGTGGTCGTCGCGGTGGTGGCGTTCGTCCTCCTCGGCGCCGCCGGCGCGAGCGGCGGCAATGGTGCGGGAGTGCTGGAGTTGGCCCTCGGCTTCGTCGCCCTGACCGTGTCAGTCGTGCTGTGGGCCCCGTTCTCCCTCACGGCGCTCAGTCGAGTGACCCGGCGCGGTCCACTCGCCGTGCGAATGGCGACGCGCGACCTCGCCCGTTATCGCGCTCGTTCGGGGTCGGCGCTCGCGGCGATCAGCCTGGGTGTGCTCATCGCGGTGGTCGTCGTGGTGGCGTCGGCGGCGCGTTTCGGCAACGTCCTCGACTGGGCGGGGCCGAACCTGTCGCCGACGCAACTGATCATCTACACCCCGATCGGACCCTACGGGCCCGGTCCGGGCAACGCCAACGCGTCCCCGCCGACGTTCAATCTGGCGGCGATGGACCACGACGCGCACGTGATCGCCACGTCACTCGGAACTCGCGACATCGTTCAACTCGAGACGACCAGTGCGACTCTGCAGCACGCCGCCGCGGGGCGCAGCTACTCCGGCCCCCTCTACGTCGCCACGCCGCAGTTGCTAAGGGCGTTCGCCATCCCGACGTCGTCGTTCAGTCCTACGGCCGACATCCTGTCGATGCGGCCCGGGTTCTCGTCGCTCACGGCGATGCAGTTGGTGTACGGCAACTACTTCGACCACGCGGGCCGTTCCGCCGCGAACCACTTCGTCTGCCCCACGAGCGACTGTCTCGCCAACCCGACGATTCAGGAGGTCACCGGGCTGCCGTCTGGGACGTCCGCCCCGAACACCGTCATCACCGAGTACGCGGTACACCACCTGGGATTGACCACCCTGGTGTCAGGCTGGTTGGTCCAGACCGCGCGGCCACTCGGCGCCCTGCAGATCACCGATGCGCGCAGCACCGCGGCGGCGGCGGGGATGAGCATCGAGACCAAGTCGAGCATGCCGACGTCGGCGTCGATCATCGACTGGGCCACCCTCGTAGGCATCCTTCTCGCCCTGGGCATCCTCGCCATGTCGATCGGCCTGGTGCGAAGCGAGGCGGTCAGTGATCTGCGCATCCTCACCGCCGCTGGCGCGAGCAGCGTTCTGCGCCGGAACCTGACGGCGGTGACGGCGGGAGCGTTGGCGGCCCTCGGGGCCGTGGTGGGGACGGTCGCGGGCTACGTGGCCCTGATCGCCTTCTTTCGGACGAACACCCTCGACGGTCTCTCTGCGCTCGCCCACGTCCCTGTCCTGAACCTCCTCCTGCTCCTCCTCGCGATGCCCGCCGGTGCCACGGTCGGAGGGTGGCTGCTGGCGGGACGAGAGCCCGCGGCGTTCGCCCGTCAACCGCTCGAGTGACGCCGCCGTGGTGTCCGGCGGCGGGCTCGCGCCGTCGGGGGCGACGGCACGCGCGCGACGCGGCGTCACGACGATGATCCGTCGATCGACCTACTCGAGAGTAGGGTGTCCACGCGCCGCGCCGCGCACGGGCTCGAGCGCTCGACGGCCGGGGTCCCCGGCGGTGGGTCGCGGGGGCAGTCGTGCCATACTGGACTTCCATGGCTGACCCCACTACCCTCGGACAGTCCTCCGACGACGACTTCGACTTGCGATTCTTCGGTGAGGGCTTTCCCGCGGGGCTGCCGACCTTCGCCGAGGACGTCGAGCCGCACCTGCGCAATCGGCGCCACGTCAACAGCCCGACCCAGTTGCTCGAGTTGCAGACGCTGATGGAGTTCAAGGCGAGCCACGGGCGCTGGCGCATCGCGCGCGACCTCGTGGGAATGGTTCGCCGGGGTCACGGCACCGAGCTCGACGAGTCCTACCAGGACAAGTTGCACCGCGAGACGAAGCGGGGCAAGTCGGAGTCCTCGACCTACGGCACGGCCACGGTGCGGGGCCGGCCGGTCGTGCTCTACGCGATGAACTGGGACTTCTTCGCCGGTTCGCTGGGCGTGGTCTCGGGCGAGAAGTTTCAGGCCGCGGCGGACCTGGCGATCGCCAAGCGGCTGCCGTTCATCACGGTGTACGCCTCCAGTGGCGTGCGCCAGCACGAGAACTTCGCGGGCCTGACCCAGATGACCCGGATGGTCGAGGCGATTCGCTTCTACAAGGAGAAGGTCAACCTCCCGCAGGTTGCCGTGCTGCTCGGCAACGTCTGGGGCGGCGTATCGGCGAGTGCGGTGCCCAACGCGGACCTGATCCTCGCGACGTCGGGCACCAACTTCGGCTTCGCGGGTCCCAACGTCATCGAGGCCTTCGAGGGGGCCAGCGTCCCCGTCGACTCCCAGAGCGCCGAGGCGAACCTGTTGGATCGCAACATCGACGTCGTGCTGTCCGACGTCGACGAGGTGGTCTGGTACCTGGGTGAGCTGCTCGCGGCGACCGCGCGCCCGGCCAAGGGGCAGGAGTTGACGGCCGAGACCCTGCCAATGATCCGCAACGTGAGTGTCGAGGGGCAGCGGCGCGTGTTCACGTTCGGTCCTGACGGCATCCACGGTCCGCGCTTCAGCGAGGTCGCGGGGTCGCGCTCCGTGGAGCCGCCGCCGTCGCGCGTCGAGCGCACGACGGATCTGGCCGACGCGCTCATGAACCAGTACCAGGACCTGATGTCCGACGCCAACCGGCTCGACCTCGAGTTCATCATCCGCTACGGCTTCACCAACGCGATCGCCGTGTACAACAGCATCCACGAGGACGACGTGCGCCGCTACCCGGCGATCGTGGGCGCCTTCGCCAAGGTCAAGGAGCAGCCCTTCGTCGTCGTGGGCACCCAGCCGTCGTACCAACGTCTCGGCGAGCACGTCATCAAGCGGCCCGCGAACCCTGGCCCCGAGGACTTCGCCTTCATGGAGCGCATCTTGGACATGGGCGAGCGTCTCGGGCTGCCGGCGCTGTTCGTGACCGACACGTTGGGCGCCAAGCCGACTCTCGAGAGCGAGCGTCGGGGACAGTCGCGCGCGATCGCGCAGTCGATCCTGAGCGGGATCAGCTATCGCTACCCGGTTCTGTCTCTGGTCACCGGCGCGCTCGGCAGTGGTGGGGGGCTCGCGACGACGCCGATGGCCGATCACGTCATGATGCTGGAGAAGGCGATGGCCTACGTGGCCGAGCCGCGATCCGCTGCGTCGATCCTCTACCGCACGGCGAACCCGTCGCGCGAGCAGATCCGCACGACGCTCGCGACAATGCGATCGACGGCCAAGGACCAGCTCGAACTGGGCCTCATCGACGAGGTGATCCCCGAGGATGTGAATCCCTTTACCACCGTGGAGAGCGTGAGCCGTTCGATCATGAGGGCCTACATCGAGCTCGCGGGACTCTCCGATCGCCGACTCGCGGCGCGGCGCCGCGAGCGGATCCGTTCGCTGCGCGCGTTCGAGATCATCCAGGAGTGAGGACCCGCCCGCCTAGGGTGGGGTGATCGGAACCAGGGTCACGCGACGTCGACTGAGCGCGAGGGTGCGCCGGGCCGCCACGGTCGTCGTGGCCGGTGTGACGCTCTACGTCGTGCTGCCCGCGACGGTTCACGTGGTGGCCGCCTGGCCGCGCCTGGCGAGTCTGCAGCTCTGGTGGCTGGCCGTCGCCATCGCGTCACAGGTCGTGAGCTTCACCTGCACCCTCGCGCTGTTGCGCGTCGTGCTGCACCGGCCCAGTTGGTTCGCGGTCGTGACCGCCGGCCTCGCGGGCAACGCCGTGACGAACACGTTGCCCGGCGGCGACGCCGTCGGGGCCGGCGTGCAGTATCGGATGCTGTCACGCGCGGGCGTGCGGCCCGAGGAGGCGGCGGGGGGCCTCGCGGCGTCGGCCATCATCGGCGTGGCGGGACTGTTCATCCTGCCGGTCTTCGCGCTGCCCGCCATCGTCGGGGGCAGCGTGAATTCGGGCCTGGAACACGCCGCGGTTCTCGGACTCGTGGGATTCGTCCTGATCGTGGGGCTGAGTGCGGTGCTGCTCGCCAGTGACCGGGCCCTGACACTCTTCGCGCGGGGCCTCCAGTGGCTCCTGCACCTCGTGCGACGTCGCTCCTCACGCGGTGACCTCGTCGCCCGCTCGTTGGCCCAGCGCGACGTGCTGCGCGCGGATCTCGGGCGAAGCTGGTGGCGCGCGGTTCTCCTGATCGGTGGGCGGATCGGCTTCGACTACGGGAGCCTGCTGGCGGCGTTGCGCGCGACGGGCGACCGGGCCAACCCGTCCCTGGTGCTGCTGGCCTACGCGGCGACGGCCGTGGTGGCTCTCGTGCCGCTCACCCCCGGCGGCCTCGGCATCGTCGAGGCCAGTCTGAGCGGGCTGCTGGTGCTCGCGGGTGTTCCCGCGGCCCGCGCGGTGCTGGCCACGCTGGCCTACCGCGTGGGCTCCTACTGGCTGCCCATCGGGGCGGGGGGCGTGGCCTACGCGTCGTTCCGACGGCGCTACGGACCAGTGGGCGAGGAGTCCGATTCCAACGACACGGCGTCGCCGACGTGACGAGGCACGTGCGGCGTCGGCACTAGCGTGAGCGCTCGGGGGAAGGAAGTGGGCGGGTCGTGAGCGAGGGCGAAGGCGAGATCGAGGACGAGATCACCAGTGGTGACTCGCGCCGCGCGCGCCTGCTGCGCCGTGCGGACGCGAGCAATGTGCCACTGCGTACGATTCTGGTCACGGTCTTCACCGTGGCCGGTGTGTACCTGGCCGGGCTGGTGCTGTACCGGCTGCGCGATCTCCTGCTCCTGATGCTGGTGGGGGGCTTCCTCGCGCTCATCCTCAATCCGTTGGTCGTGGGGCTGCAGCGCCTCGGTATCGGGCGTCGGGGTCCGGCCGTGGCGATCGTCGGGGTGGCGACGCTCGGCGTGTTCGTCGGGCTGGCGTTCGGCTTCGGGTACCCGCTGGTCAACGCGCTGACCCACCTCTCCCAGACCCTGCCGAACTACGTGCGTCACGCCCAGCACGGGACCGGGTGGATCGGTCACCTGATCCGCCGCTACCACGTCGAGACGTGGGTGTCGAAGAACTCCGCCAAGCTGATCTCACTGGCCCAGGGGCTCAGCAAGCCGGCTCTGGCCCTCGGCCGCGGCGCGGTCTCGGTGTTGCTGGCCATGCTGCTGATCTTCACCCTGGTGCTGCTGCTGCTGATCGAGGGCCCGGTGCTGCGCGCCGCGGTGCTGAACTGGGTGTCGCCCGAGCGGGCGCAGCGCCTGGTGCGCGTCAGCACGCAGGTCAGCCGTTCCGCGGCCGGCTACGTGCTGGGCAACCTGGTGACCTCGCTCATCGCCGGGACGGTCGTGTTCGTCACCCTGCTGGTCGTGAGCGTCCCGTTCGCTCTGCTGTGGGGGCTATGGGTGGCTTTGGTGGACTTCCTGCCCACGATCGGCGGCGCGCTAGCCGGGATCCCGACGGTGCTCTTCGCCTTCGGCCACTCCCTGACGGCCGGACTGGTGACCCTGGTGGTGTTCGTCGTCTACACCCAGTTGGAGAATCACGTCTTGAATCCCGTGATCATGAGCCGGACCGTGCGCCTGAACCCGCTGAGCGTGTTCGTCGCGGTGCTGATCGGAGCGGAGGTCGGCTCGTGGGTGGGGGGGCTCTTCGGTGGCTTTGTGGGCGTGCTGCTGGCGGTGCCACTCGCCGCAGCGCTCCAGGCCGTCCTGCACGAGGTCGGGGGCCCTTCGCCCGCGGCGCGCGAGTCGTCGCCAGGCTCGTAACGGCTGGGACGTTTGTCCCTAGTGGGGGCGCGTGGACGCCGCCGTCGCGGGTGTAGTGCGGGGACGTGGACGGCTTCGTGGACCGAGTTGACGCGGGACGCCAGTTGGCGGCGCGACTGGCGTCGTGGCGGGGGCGTGACGTCGTCGTCGCCGCTTTGCCCCGCGGCGGCGTGTCCGTCGCCTACGAGGTCGCCCTCTCCCTCGGGGCCCCTCTCGAGATCCTGGTCGTTCGCAAGATCGGCGTCCCCCACCAGCCCGAGGTGGCGATGGGGGCGTTGGGCGAGGACGGCATCGTCGTGGTCAATCACGACGTGGTGCGCGCGGCGGGAGTGGACCGCGAGCGCTTCGACGCCGTCGAGCGCCGCGAACGCGACGAGCTCGAACGCCGCGTCGAGCTGTATCGGGGCAGCCGCCCCCCGGCGGATCTACGCGGACGCACGGTGCTGTTGGTCGACGACGGCGTGGCCACCGGGGCGACCGCGCGCGTGGCCGCGCGCGTGGCTCGCGCGCGCGGCGCCATCGCGGTCGTGCTCGTGACCCCCGTGGTCGCGGCGGACGCGGTGGACTCGTTGCGCGAGGACATCGATGAGGTGATCGCGGTGAACGTCGCGCACGGGCCCTTCGCGGTCGGTCAGTGGTACCAGCGATTCGACCAGATCACCGACGAGGAGGTCCTGGACGATCTGGGGCGTGCGGCGCGGCGTTTCGCGTCGCCGCGCGATGACGATCCGTGGACGGGTCCGGCGGAGGCGGTCGAGGTCGTCACGTCGACCGCGCGCCTCGGGGGCCACCTGAGCGTGCCCGACGCGGCGTCCACCCTGGTGCTGGTCGCCCACACCGGCGCTCACGAGGCGGCGCGCGAGCTGGCGCTGGCCGAGTCACTGAATCGTCGAGGCCACGCGACGCTGCTGGTCGACCTGTTGGTCGACGACGAGCCACGAGATCGAACCGCCGCGAACGCCGAGCTGCTGGCGCGGCGGCTCGCAGAGGCGACGACCTGGGTCGGACGGCGCATGGGTGACGGTGTCGCCCTGGGCTACCTGGCCGCGGGAATCGGCGCCGCTGCGGCACTGCGCGCGGCCGCGGGCGTCCCCCCGCCCGTGGCCGCGGTGGTGTCGCTCGGGGGACGGGTCGATCTCGCCGGTGACACGGCACTGGGGCGACTGGCCGTGCCCACGCTGCTCATCGTCGGCGGCGACGATTCCTTCGCGGTGACGCTGGCCTCGGCGGCGCGCCGGCGACTGGTCTGCGAGAACCGCCTGGAGATCGTGGCGGGTGCCACCACTCAGTTCAGCGAGCCGGGTGCGATGGAGCAGGCCACCCAGCTCGCGGGCGAGTGGCTCGACGCCTACCTGACGCGATCGCGACGCGGCCGCGTACGTGCGAGTGAGGAGGAGGGCAGATGGCGACGGTGACGGGTGAGAGTCTGCGCGAGTCGGACGTGGTGCCCCTGTCGGGGGCGCCCCACGACCTCGACGCGCTGGTGGAGTGGATCGGCGATCGATCGATCGTGCTGCTGGGCGAGGCCAGTCACGGCAGCCACGAGTTCTACGCGACCCGGGCTCGCCTGACCCAGCGCCTGATCCAGGAGAAGGGCTTCGTCGCGGTGGCGGTGGAGGCGGACTGGCCCGACGCCTACCGGGTCAACCGCTACGTGGCCGGCGGCGACCGGGACTACGACGCGGTGGCCTCGCTGTCGGACTTTCGTCGCTTCCCGGCGTGGATGTGGCGCAATCACGACGTGGTCGAGTTCGTGACGTGGTTGCGTTCGTACAACGAGCACCACGTGGACCCGGCGCGACGGGTGCGCTTCTACGGGCTCGACCTGTACTCCCTGCGCGCCTCGATGGAGGCCGTGGTGTCCTATCTGGACTCGGTCGAGCCCGCGGCGGCGCGTCTCGCCCGCGAGTACTACTCCTGCTTCGACCTCATCGGCAGCGAGGGAGCCGCCTACGGCCACGCGGTCACGCGGGGACTGGCGTCCTCGTGCGAGGACGAGGTGGTCGCCGAGCTCATCGACCTGCGTCGGCGGGCGACGTCGCTGGTGGTGCACGACGGCGTGGTGGCCGAGGACGAGTACTTCTTCGCTGAGCAGAACGCCCTCGTGGTGCGTGACGCGGAGCGCTACTACCGGGCGATGTACGAGGGCCGGGTCTCGTCGTGGAACCTCCGCGACGAGCACATGACCCGCACGCTGCGTGACCTGGTCACCCACCTGCAACGAGTGGCGGGGTCGGCCAAGGTGGTGGTGTGGGAGCACAACTCCCACGTGGGCGACGCGCGCGCCACCGAGCTGGGTCGTGCGGGCGAGTGGAACGTCGGCCAGCTGGTGCGCACCACCTGGGGCCAGGACTGCTTCAGCGTGGGCTTCACGACCGACCACGGTCGGGTGAGCGCGGCCTCGGACTGGGGCGGTCCGGTGGAGCGCAAGCACGTGCGCCCCGCCCTAGCCGGCAGCGTCGAGTCCCTGCTCCATGACGCACCGGTGGAGGACTTCGTGGTGCGCCTCGGGCGCGACGCGCCGCCCGCGCTGCGAGCGACGCTGCTCGAACGGGCGATCGGGGTGATCTACCGGCCCGAGACCGAGCGCACGAGCCACTGGTTCCACGCCGATGTGGCGTCGCAGTTCGACGCTCTGATTCACCTCGACCAGACCTCGGCGGTGCGACCGCTCGAGCGGACCCTCCTCTGGGATCAGGGTGAGCCCCCCGAGACCTTCCCGTCGGGTCTCTAGAACGCGGGCGTCGGACGACTCGTTCGGCGTCGGCGTCGGGCGGTCGCGTCGCTCAGTACCGCGGGGCTCCACCCGGCGTCGTCGGGGTTGACGTTCGTGCCGGGCGCGACGAGCGCGTCGATCCGGTCGAGGACGGCGTCGTCGAGGTAGATCGCGGGGGCGCCGAGCTGGGACTCGAGCTGGTCCATGGTCCGCGGGCCGATGATGGCCGCGCTGATGGCCGGGTGCTCGAGCACGAAGGCCAGCGCCAACTCGATCAGGGTCAGCCCCGCTTCGTCGGCGAGCTGGGAGAGCGCGGTGACGATCTCGAGCTTGCGCTGGTTGGCGGGCTGCGAGAGGTCGTAGCGGGCCGGGATCCGCTCGGCGCGACGGCTCTGGTTGTCACGTCCGACGCCGAAGCGGCCGGAGAGCCATCCTCCGGCGAGTGGGCTCCAGGGGATCACGCCCAGTCCGTAGGTGGCGGCGACGGGCAGCACGTCGCGTTCGATGCCGCGAACCAGGATCGAGTAGGGCGGCTGCTCGGTCATGAAGCGCTCGCGGCCCCGCCGCTCGGCCACCCACTGCGCCGCGACGATCTGCTCGGCCGGGAAGGTGGAGCTGCCGAAGGCGCGGATCTTGCCGGCGTGAACCAGGTCGCTCAACGCACCCAGGGTTTCGTCGATGTCGGTCAGCTCGTCGGGTCGGTGGATCTGGTACAGGTCGAGGTAGTCGGTGCCGAGACGGCGCAGGCTGTTGTCCACGGCGGCCATGATCCAGCGCCGTGAGTTGCCGCGGGCGGCGGGGTCGTCGCCCATCGAGCCGTGGACCTTCGTGGCGACGACGACGCGTGAGCGGTCCACCTGCGCCAGGGCCTCGCCCACGATGATCTCGGACTCCCCCTGGGAGTAGACGTCGGCCGTGTCGATGAAGTTCACCCCGGCGTCCAGGGCGCGGTGGATGATGCGTACGGACTCCTCGTGGTCGGGGTTCCCCCACGCGCCGAACATCATGGCGCCCAGGCAGAGGGGACTGACGAGCACGCCGGTGCGGCCGAGGGGGCGAAGGTCCACGTCACCACCCTACGGCGGCGGGCCGTGGGCGGCTGCGCTAGTTTTCGCTGCGACGCGACCGCGACCGCGGCGGGTCCGACGGGAGGTCGCGATGATACCGGCGTTTGATCTGACGGGTCGTGTGGCGCTGGTCACCGGTGCGGGCAGCCCCCGCGGCATTGGCTTCGTCACCGCTCGGCTCCTGGCGTCGCTCGGGGCGAGCGTGCTGGTGACGGCGACCACGTCGCGAGTCGTCGAGCGCGCGAGCGAACTGCGCGCGAGTGGCGTCGACGCGTGGGCGACGACGGGCGACCTCACGGATCCCGACGTCGCGGCGGCGCTCGTGCGTCTCGCTCTGGATCGGTGGGGGCGCCTCGACATTCTGGTGCAGAGCGCGGGGATGACCTCGCTCAGTGATCCCGCCGTACCCGGTCAGCCGCTCGGCGAGACGTCGTGGGAGAGCTGGCGATCGGGCGTGGCGCGCAACCTCGACACGACCTTCCTGGTCGTGCGCGCGGCGCTGGGCCCGATGGCCGAGGCGGGGTGGGGGCGGGTGGTGGTCGTGACGAGCGTGACGGGACCGGTGATGGCGATGCGTGCGGAGCCGGCCTACGCGGCCGCCAAGGCCGGTGTGGTGGGACTCGTGCGCAGCGTCGCGCTGGACTACGCCGCGCGTGGGATCACCGCGAACGCCGTGGCCCCCGGCTGGATCGCGACGGCGTCCCAGACGCCCTTCGAGGCCGACCAGGGACGGCTCGGTCCGATGGGGCGCAGCGCCGAGCCCGAGGAGGTGGCGGCGGTCATCGGGGGACTGGCCACGCCGGGAGCGTCGTACGTCACGGGCCAGTGCATCGTCGTGGATGGCGGCAACTCGATCGGCGAGGAGCGCTAGGACGCGGGTCCGCAGGTTGCCCGGCCGCGGCGGACCCGGCGACGCTGACGGTAGGGTCATGGGAGATCGATCAGGGGAGTGGGTGAGGATGTCCGAGCAAGCGCATCATCGAGCGGCCATCAGTCACGCGACCCACGTCGAGTCGTGGCTCTTGGACATGGACGGTGTCCTACTGCGCGAGGAGCACCCCATCGAGGGCGCGACCACCTTCCTCGAGCGCCTGCGGGTGCGCGACACCCCGTTCCTCGTACTGACCAACAACTCGATGTACACGGGTCGCGACCTCAGTGCGCGCCTGCGTTGGAACGGTCTGGACGTGCCCGAGGACCACATCTGGACCTCGGCGCTGGCGACCGCGGTCTTCCTCGACTCCCAGCGTCCCGGAGGGACGGCGTTCGTCATCGGCGAGGTGGGCCTGACGACGGCGCTGCACCAGATGGGCTACACGCTGTCGGAGAACGATCCGGACTACGTCGTCATCGGTGAGACCCGCAGCTACAGCTTCGAGCGCATCACGCGGGCGGTGCGCCTGGTTGGTGACGGGGCGCGCTTCATCGCCACCAATCCCGACCCCACGGGACCGAGCTTGGAGGGGCCCCTCCCGGCGACCGGGGCGGTCGCCGCACTGATCAGCAAGGCCACCGGGCGTCAGCCCTACTTCGTCGGCAAGCCCAATCCCCTCATGATCCGCTCGGCTCTGCGCGAGCTGGCCGCGCACTCCGAGACCACGGCGATGGTCGGGGACCGAATGGACACTGACGTGGTTGCGGGTCTCGAGGCCGGCCTCCACACGGTGCTGGTCCTCTCGGGCGTGTCCGACGCGGCGTCGGCCACCCGCTACCCCTACCGGCCCTCGCGCATCGTGTCGTCCATCGCCGAGCTGGCCGACGAACTGGCCTGACGGGGCCCGTACGGCGAGACGCTCGTCAGCCGGGCTCCACGAGGCCCGACTGGTAGGCGAGCACCACGAGTTGCGTGCGGTCGCGTGCGTCCAACTTGGACAGGACGCGGCTGACGTGGGTCTTGACGGTGGCCAGGCTCATGTGCAGTTCCTCGCCGATCTCGGCGTTCGAGGCGCCGTGGGCGAGGGCGATTAGGACCTCACGTTCGCGGGCGGTGAGGGTGTGCAGGGGCACCTCGGCCCCCGACGGAGCCCGGCGCTGGGCGAAGGCGGCGATGAGCCGACGAGTGACGCGCGGCGCGAGAAGGGCGTCGCCGGCCGCGATCACCCGGATGGCCTCGAGGAGGCTCTCGGGCGGCGTGTCCTTCAGCAGGAAGCCGCTCGCTCCCGCGCGCAGCGCGTCGAACACGTACTCGTCGAGGTCGAAGGTGGTCAGGATCAGGACTCGGGCGCCGCGGTCACCGGGATCCTGGGTGATGAGTCGGGTCGCGGCGATGCCGTCGAGCGTGGGCATGCGCACGTCCATCAGCACCACGTCGGGGCTGGTGTGGGCGACCACCGTCACCGCATCCGCCCCGTTGCTGGCTTCGCCCACGACCATGAGGTCAGGGGCGGAGTTCACCAGGACGCTGAAGCCGGCGCGCACCAGGGCCTGATCATCGGCGATGACGACGCGGATCGTCACGCGTCGCTGCGGATCCGCAGGGTGGCGTGGACGCCGTAGCCGCCCCGCGCGTCCCTCGCCGCGCGCAGCGAACCACCGAACGCGCTGGCCCTTTCGCGCATGCCGATGAGACCGTGGCCGGCGGCGATCGGGTGGGGGGTGTCCGACGGCGATGGCGGCGCCTGATTGACGACGTCGATGGTCACCGCGTCGTGGTCGTAGCCCAGCGCGACCGTGGTCGGTGCGCCGGCGGCGTGCTTGACCACGTTGGTGAGGGCCTCCTGGACGATGCGATAGACGGTCAGCTCGAGCCCCTGGGGCAGGTCACGGGGGCTGCCGCGGCGCACGAGGTCGATGGTCATGCCCGTGGCCCGTAGACGCGACGCGAGGTCGTCGAGGTCGGCGAGGGAGGGGGCCGGCTCGTGGGCGGCCTCGTCGTCGGCCCGACGGAGCACCGCGATCACGTGGCGTAGTTCCTCGAGCGCCGAGCGGCTGGTCTCCTCGACCGCCACCAGGGCGCGTCGGGCCTCGACGGGTTGTTGGTCCATGACGTGGCGACCGACTCCCGACTGAATGGCGATGACGCTGAGGCTGTGGGCCAGGATGTCGTGCAGCTCACGGGCGATGCTGAGCCGCTCGTCGATGATCTGTTGGTGGGCGCGCTCGATCTCGAGGCGCTGGTGCTCGGCGTTCTGTCGCGCGAGGCCCTCGCGATAGGCTCGCCGCGTCCGGATGCTGTCCCCAACGAACCAGGTGGCCAGGACCAGGAACACGTTGAACGTGACGTCGCCCGTGGCGCGGTGATAGATGGCCGCCACCAGCAGCGCGACGCCGATGGAGAGTTCCACGCCGACTAACGCCGTGAGCGAGGTGCGTCGCGGGTGGGAGGTGGCCAACGTGTACAGGGGGATGGCCAGCAGCGGCGCGGGCGCCAGTGAGTGGCCGAGCGTGGTCGCCAGAGCCACGGCCACGGCGATCACCACCATCACCGTGACCGGGTACCGACGGCGCAGGGCGATCGGGACGGTGGCGGCGAGGTAGAGGGGGGCGAGCACGCCGCGCGCGGTGATCGCGTGTGACGCGGAGCCGACGACCGGGAAGTACCAGAGGTGGACCATCACCCCCGTCGCGAAGAGGGCCGCGACGACCACGTCCACCCCGATCCACTGTGTGGGGGAGATTCGCTCGAGCCACGGTGCTCGTCGCGGCGAGAGGACGGTGGTCACGTCTCGACGTTATCGACCGACGAGGGAGTTCGCCTCGGTCGCCGGTCGCGCGGGGGTCGGTCGCAGGGATGACCCGAAAAGGGTCGCGCGACCGAGCACGGCTCGCGCCGTACCCGCGACACTGGAGGAGCCACGACTGGCCGTGGCGCACGAGTGAGGGGACCGGTGTGATTGACGTTCGCAGCATCACGAAGCGCTACGGCGACAAGGTGGCGGTCGACGGGCTCAGCTTCGAGCTGCCCGCCGGCGTGGTGACCGGCTTTCTAGGACCGAACGGCTCGGGGAAGTCGACCACCATGCGGGTGATCATGGGCCTGGACCGGCCCGACGAGGGATCCGCGACGATCGACGGGCGGCCCTACGCCGCGTTGAGCCAGCCATTGCGCGAGGTGGGTGCCCTGCTCGAGGCCAAGGCGATCCATCCGGGCCGTAGCGCCTTCAACCACTTGTGGTTCCTCGCCCAGACCAACGACATCCCTCGCCGACGCGTGAACGAGGTCATCGACCTGGTCGGTCTCTCCGACGTCGCCCACCAGCGGGTCGGCAAGTTCTCGTTGGGCATGGGTCAGCGACTGGGCATCGCCGCGGCGCTTCTCGGTGACCCCCATACGTTGCTGTTCGACGAGCCGATCAACGGGCTCGACCCCGAGGGCATCCTCTGGGTACGGACCCTCCTGCGCGGTCTGGCGAGCGAGGGCCGCACGGTGTTCGTCTCCAGCCACTTGATGGGCGAGATGGCGCTCACGGCCGATCGGCTGGTCGTGATCGGTCGCGGCCGACTGATCTCCACGGGCTCGGTGGCCGACTTCATCACCGACAACGCGGGCCAGTACGTCACGGTTCGCACGCCGCGCCCCGACGAGCTCGAGGGTCTGCTGCGCGCCGCGGGCGGTCGGGTCGTGCGCGAGGCCGACGGGTCGCTCGCCGTGAGCGATCTGAGCGCGGAGGTGGTGGGACGAACGGCGGGTGAGGCCGGCATCTACCTCTACGAGCTCTCGCCGCAGTTGGCCTCCCTCGAGGACGCCTTCATGGAGATGACCCGCACGAGCGTGGAGTACCACGGCCACGACCTCGCCGATCGTACGAATGACCCCGTTCCCACCCCCGGAAAGTAGCCCCCAATGTCAACCCTGACCACATCCTCTCCGTCCCCCGTATCGACCGTCGCGCTGGAGCCGGTGCGCCGTCAACGCCTGACGAGCCTGGCTCGGGCCGAGTGGACCAAGATGCGCAGCGTCCGCTCGACCATATGGACCATCGTCACCATGATCATCATCACGTTGGGCATCGCGACGATTGCCGGCGCCACGATCGCGAGTCGGTGGTCGACCTTCTCGCCGGTCCAGCAGGCGACCTTCGATCCCACCAAGATCTCCCTGCGCGGCCTGCTGTTCAGTCAACTCATTATTGGCGTGCTTGGCGTCTTGGTGATGAGCGCAGAGTACGGCACCGGAACCATTCGCGCGTCGCTGTCCGCGGTACCGCGTCGCGCCCGGGTTCTGGTGGCCAAGGCGGCCGTCTTCACCCTTGTCGCGTTCGTCGTGAGCGAGGTGCTGGCCTTCGGCGCGTTCTTCATCGGGCAGGCGCTGCTGACGAGTCCGGCCCCGCACGCCACATTGTCGCAGCCGGGCGTGCTACGCGCGGTCGTGGGCGGTGGCCTCGTGGTGACGGTTCTGGGACTCGTGGCCCTAGGCCTGGCGACCATCATCCGTCACTCCGCCGGCGCCATCACGGCGTACGTGGGCGTGCTCTTGGTGGCGCCCATCATCCTTCAGGCGCTGCCGTCGTCGGTGGGCCAGCCGATCCTGCGCTACATGCCCTTCACCATCAGTGACGCGATGACCTCGCCCACGGCCCACGCCACCTCGGCCTTCAGTCCGTGGGTCGGCTTTGCGGTGCTGGTCGTCTATGCGCTGGTGGCCCTGGGGGTCGGGGGCTGGCTGCTAGTGCGCCGCGACGCGTAGGACGGCGTGGCGGATCACCCGACGCGACGCCGGTTCGGGCGAGGGCGTCCGACGGTGCGGACGGGCGAACCGGGTGGCGATAACTTGGCGGGTATGGCGTCGGGGTCACAGGGTCGGTCCAAGGTGGTGGTGTGATGAAGCCGCTCACCCGCGTGCCCGAGTTGGTCGTGGGCTTCGATACGGAGACGACCGGATTGGACGTGACCCGGGAGCAGGCGATCTCCTACGGCTTCTGCCTCTACCGGTACGGTCAGCCCGTCGACGTGCAGCACTTTTTCGTGCTGCCCGAGCGCCCGATCAGTGAGGGAGCTCGACGGGTCCACGGTCTGTCGCGCGACGACCTCGAGACGAAACGCGCGTCGCACGATGTACTGAGCGTCGCTCAGGGTGTGCGCCGCGCCGTGGCTCTTCTGGATCAGGTCTACGACGAAGGCGGGTTCGTCGTCGGCGCCAACGTGCGTCGCTTCGATCTGGCGATGTTGCGCCACACGTCGGTGGCCCTGTCTCGGGAGGAGGGCGTGGGGCCCTTCGACCCCGATCACCTACGAATCATCGACGTCATCGAGAACGATCTCGCCATCGACCCGGGTCGCGCGGTACGGCCCCGTCGGTCGTTGACGTACCTCTGCGCTCACTACGGGGTGTCAACGGGGGGGCACGACGCGGCCGGGGACGCTCGCGCGGCCGTCGAGGTCTTGATCGAGCAGGTGGTACGGGTCAATGCCGGTCAGAGAGAGCTCGGACTGCTCCCGCCGCGCTGATCCCGTGGGGATCGGTGGGACCCCCCAGGTGGTAACGTGGCTCGCCAAGGGCCGTTGGCGCAGTCTGGTAGCGCACTTGCATGACACGCAAGGGGTCACAGGTTCAAGTCCTGTACGGCCCACCGCGAAGAGGTCATTAGTGGGATGGGATCACCCTCGAACGAGTGTGATTAGCGGGTGTGACGGATTCGCAGGCTGTGGTGGTGCAGGTGGGCGTGCGCGCTCACCGGACGATGCGCGACGCCATCGGCGAAGGCTCTGGCGTCGATCCTCTTCATGGCGGGCAGGCCGGGTAACACCGCGAGCGTGATCACCGCGCCGATGAGGGCGAGTCCGGTCCGTAGGCCCGTGACGTGGATGAGCACGGTCATGGCGAGCGACCCCACTGCCATTCCTCCGACCTCGCCCGCCTCGAGAGCGCCGAGGACGCGGCCGAGCGTGTCGTTGGGTACGACGTGTTGCAGGACCGTGATGGCGTTGACATCGACGAGCGAGTTGGCAGCACCGATGAGCCACATGGTGACCAGGGCCGCGCCGAGATCCGGCACAGCGGCGATGATGAGCAGGGGTGCCGCCCAGACCATGACGCCGAAGCCGAAGTGTGTGGCCAGCCGAGCCCGCGGCATCAGCATCAGCGCGATGAACCCTCCGATCAGACCGCCGACGCCGAGCGTCGACTCCATCAGGCCGAGTCCCGAGGTGCCGATGTGCAGGAGTCGTAGTGCAATCGCCACCGTGAACACTGCCGACGCGCCCGCCACGACGCACTGAAGGATGTAAAGGATCACCAGCGACTGCACGTCGCGATCGCCACGAATGGCGCGAAAGCCCTGCGACGCTCGACGTAGGAATGGCTCGGCCGCACCTTCACGAGCGCTCGATGAGAGGAGCGCCTCCATCTCAGGAGACTGGTCTCGCGGCGCGAGGGGGGACACGGTCGCGACGAACAGGACCGACCACACGAACGTGGCGGCATCGAAGAAGTAGGCGGTGGCGATGTTGGCGTAGGCGAGGAGAAAGCCCGCGACCGCTGGTCCCGCGAAGAAGCCGACGCTCTCGATGGTGCTCGACACCACGTTGGAACCAGCTAACTCGTCAGGTCGTCGTGAGAGGGACGGCAGGATTGCCGCCTGGGCGGGACGAAACGGGGTTCCGGCGGCACCGACGGCGACGACCAGCGCGTAGACGTACCACTTCGGTGTGTGCGCGGCGACGAGGAATGCGGCGACGAGGACCAGCGCCATTCGTGCCAGGTCCGAGGCGATCATGACACGTTTGCGACTGTACTGGTCGGCCAGGGTCGACGCGAATGGCGCGATCGCGGCGATCGCGACGTAGCGCGTGACGGCCAACAGGCCGACCGCTGTCGCGCCGCCTGTGCGGTATGCGTACACCGCGGCGCTGAGCGCGAAGACGCCGTCGCCGATCAGCGAGCCTCCGAAGGCGTAGAAGAGTCGCCGCAGCGACGGGTTGGCAGAGACGTTGGACAGTGCTTGGCGTGATGATCGCAACTCTTCGCGGATCATGTCACTGGTCCTCCTTACGTGTCACGTACCAATGACGCGTACGGCTCGCGGGACAGTCCGTGACGTCCTCGCCTGAGGTACGAGGAGACCGTGTCGCGCGCCGACGTAGGAACGTGACGTCTAGTGAGTGCGAGCGACGCTGGTCGAACGAACGGCGAGTGAGCGTTGGCAGCGGTGAGCCGTCACCAGTCGGTGAGGGTCAACGCGGATGGTTGAACCGTCGCACGAACCGGCGGTTGCGATGAACTCTCAGACCGCCGCTCGTGATGCCAGCGCCTCGAAGTGCTCGTAGAGGCGAGGATCGCCCATGTGCTCACGGACGTACCTGGCACCCGGGGCTACGCGCGACCACATGCCGTCGATCCAGAAGAGGTCACTGAGCAGGTCCCAGTCCAGCACGTTGTGCTTGACCAGGGTGCCCAGGGTTTCGCCGAAGTTCAAGATCGTGCGGACGGAGGGGTTTTCCGACGACCCGTCGCCGATGTCGAAATCGTCGGAGAAGATCTCCTTCATGGCGTCATCAACCTTCATCTCGTTGCTGAGACGCATCAGTTGAACCACCAGATGCGCGTCGTCATACGTTGCTACCACACCGCCCCCCTTTGGGTGATTGCTGCACAATTGACACTCTGAATCACTGTCTATTCACTGCGCTGAGCCGTAACGCGGAACTCGAGATGGATGTCTCGTGGCTTCGTGTAGGGATCACCTTCACGGTGCATGTCTCAGTTGCGCTGAGTGTACATCTACATCATCACAATTCCTGAGAACTCTCACACGAATGACCGCCGGTCTCAGCTTCGGTGTGATCCGCGTCTGGGTTCGTCCCTCGCTCGGTTCTCCGAGGTGCGCTCCGACGCATCGGCGATTCGTGAGGCGGGTCGGCGAGCGGATCGCGACGTGACGAGTGACAGTGGCGGCCTGCGCCCTCGCTAGTCTCGGGATCGTGTCTGCGGATCGCTACGACGTCGTGATCGTGGGGGCGGGTCTCGCTGGTCTGCGCGCGGCCCAGGTGCTGGATGGGCACGGTCTCAACGTTCTCCTCGTCGAGCGGGCTGCGCGGGTCGGTGGACGGGTCCACTCGTTCGAGGTCGACGGCTTCGTGGTCGACGAGGGCTTCCAGCTCGTCAATCCCTCGTACCCTGAGCTTCGTGCCACCGGAGTCGTCGAACAACTGGATCTGCGGGCCTTTCCCGGGATGGTGAGCTACGTCGGGGACGGGCTCCGCTGGACTCTGGCTGATCCGCGGCGATGGCCGCTACGAGCTCTCGGCGAACTGGTTCGCGGGCGGCCTCGTCTCGACGACGCGTGGCGCCTGGCTGGGCTGCTGGCCGTGGCGCGCGTCGCGTCGGCGTCGCACCTGACCTCGGTGCCCGACTGCTCGACTCGTGAGGGGCTGCGAGCGGTGGGGCTGTCGGAGGCGTCGATCGAGTCGATCGTGGCGCCGTTTTTGCGGGGCGCCCTGCTCGACGACCAACTCGAGACGTCGTGGCGCTACACCCGTCTGCTGCTCAAGTCCTTCGTGTCGGGACTTCCCTCGACGCCGTCGAGCGGGATTCGCCAGCTTGCCCGCGCGATGGTCGCGAGCGTGCCGCGGGTCGATGTGCGTCTGGGTGAGAGAGTGCGTCGGGTCAGCGCAAACGTTGTGGACAGTGACGAGGGGCAGTGGCGAGCCCGGGCTGTCCTGGTCGCCACTGATCAAGACGGCGCGGCCACGCTCGTGGGCGGCTCCGCCGCGGGCTGGCGCTCGACGACGACGTGGTGGTTCGACGCCCCGCGGGTAGTCCACGGTGAGCGACTTCGAGTGGATGGCGGCGGTCACGCGCTTACGTCGATGCTCGACCTCGCGAGCGTCGCTCCAGAGCGGGCGCCGGCGGGTCGGTCGCTGATCGGCGTGGCGGTGAATGGACCCTACGACGCGGTCCGCGACGGCACGATCGCCGACGACGTCGCCCGCTTCTACGACCTTGATCGACGCGACGTGGAACTCGTGGTGCGCACACCAGTGGAGCGGGCGCTGCCCCGCGTCGTCGCACCCCTTACCTTGACGAGGCCGTCGCGCCGCGGCGATGTCTTCGTCGCGGGGGACTATCTCCAGACGCCGTCGATTCAGGGAGCGCTCGTGAGTGGTCGCCGGGCCGCGGCCGCGGTCGTCGAGGCGTTGGGAGTGAGGAGTGACTCGCCGCGCGACCGGCGCCGTTGGCACTGAGCACCCCTCTGTGCGCGCGTCGCGGACATAGTGGGGCCGAGTCTGGCGAACGTCGAGTGTGGAGAGTCGCCGGAAGAGGGTGAGCGTCGTCGTGGCGGCGTCGCCCGGGTGGGTGCTGAGGCAATTTTCACGCTCGGCGGGGCGCGGGCGAGTACGCTCGGTAACGCGAGGAGACCGAAATGGTTGGTCTCTCGTTCAGAGAATTGAGTCTTCGTGGCACACGGTACAGTGAAGTTTTTCAATGCGGAAAAGGGATTCGGATTCATCTCGCGCGAGCAGGGCGACGACGTCTTCGTACACTTTTCCAACATTCAGGGTGATGGCTACAAGAGCCTGGACGAGGGTCAGCAGGTCGAGTTCGACGTGGCGCCCGGTAAGAAGGGCGAGGAAGCACTGAACGTCCGAGCGGTGTAGTTGACGCCGCGGCCCGTCGTCGGATGGCGGCGGGCTAGCGGAGGCGCACGACGGGCGTTCAGGAGTCGGGTGTCGCTCGGTCGCGGCGGTGAGTTCTTTTCGAGTTCATGGGTACGGTCACGCCTCCGGTTGATCAGTGCCGCGGGGTATCTCGGACGCGCAGTGGGTTGCCCGACAGTCGGGGGCCGGTGTGTCGCGGTTCGGGTTCGGCTGGTACGCCGTACCGAGTGACGGACGCCTGCGCGAGGCGGGAGCCCGTCGGACCGCGGCGAACGGCCCCTCTCACGCATGATGAGGGGGCAGTGTCGCCCGTCGGGGACCAGTTCGCGCCGCGACGCACGACGACCAACGGACCTCGAGGTTCAGGGGAGTTGTCGCGCACGAGAACCGGCGTCGGGTCCGACGCTCGGAGGGGCGATCGTCGAGACCGGTGGAGGAGGACGTCTCGTCGCCGGGAGCGTCAGGGGGCGCCGGTGAGCGCCGGGCTCTCGTCGGCGATGTCCAAGCGCAGCGAGGTGCGGTAGGCCGTACCCAACGCCCACGTCGACGTGCTCAGGAAGCCGAGGAGGAGGACGAGCCCGCCGCAGGCGCTCAGCAGCCACCAGTCCTGGTGGGTCATCGAGGCGAAGTGTCGCGCGAGCCCCCCGCCGCCGAGTCCGACGGCGAGAGCAGATCCGACGATGCCGACACCGAGGGTCTGTCCAATCTGACGGCTCGTGGAGGCGATGGCCGACGCGACGCCCGCCTGACTGGCGGGCATGCCCGAGACGGCGGTATTGGTGATCGGGGCGTTGACGGTGCCGAACCCGATCCCGAAGATGACGTAGGCGACGAAGAGGTGGGTGAAGGAGGTGGTGGATGACAGCGAGGTGAGGAGGTAGCTGCCGATCCCCATGGCGATGCCGGCGAGCACGAGTGAGGGGCGTGCGCCGAATCGGCCGACCACGCGGCCCGAGAGTGAGGAGAAGAGCGCCATCGCGCCGGCCATCGGTAGCGTGTCGACCCCCGCGGCGAGCGCGGAGAGACCTCGGGTGTCCTGTAGGTAGAGCGTGTTCAAGAAGAGGAAGCCACCGAAGGCGAAGAAGGAGGCGACGGCGATGAGGGTCGCCCCCGAAAAGGGGACACTCTTGAAGAAGCGAACCTCCACCAGCGCATCGTGGCGGCGCAGCTCGTAGGGTACGAGGGTCGCCAGTCCCGCGGCGGCCACGATGAAGAGCCCGACGATCTCGCCCGAGCTCCAACCGCGGCCCGGCCCCTCGATGATGGCGTAGGTCGTGCTAGCGAGGATCAGAGTGACCAGCACTTGACCGACGGGGTCGAGCCGTCGAGGAGTGGGTGCGCGGGACTCGGGGATGTAGGCCGCGGTCAGGATGAAGGCGCTGACCCCGATCGGGATGTTGACCCAGAAGATCGACCGCCAGCCGACACTCTGGACCAACAGGCCGCCCAGGATGGGTCCGAGGGCGAGGGCGATGCCGGTGACCGCTCCCCAGATGCCGATGGCCCGCGCCCGTTCGCGAGGGTCGTCGAAGGTGTTGCGGATGATCGACATCGCCACCGGGTTCAGCATCGATCCGCCGACGGCCTGCAGCATTCGAAAGAAGACCAGCCATCCGAGACTGGGGGCGAGGCTGCAGGCGAGCGAGCCCAGGACGAAGAGGGAGAGACCGGTCATGAAGACGCGCCGGCGCCCCAGACGGTCGGCAGTCGAGCCCGCCAGCATGAAGAGGCTGGCCAGTACCAGGGTGTAGCCGTCCACGATCCACTTGAGACCGGGGAGGGTGGTGTGGAAGTCGCGTCCGATGGAGGGCAGGGCGACGTTCACGATCGTGTTGTCGATGAACACGATGAACAGGCTCGTGCAGCAGATCGCCAGGATCCCCAGTTGACGGCGATGGGTCACGGGAATCGTCGCCGACGGTGAGGATCGGGGCGCGCTTCGCGCCGCCGCCGCGTTGACGCGAGGAGCCGGCCCGGTCGAGTGCGCACGGTCCGAGACTACCGGTGGGACGCGCCCCGACAGCGGTGTCGACTGGTCGTAGGACGCCGTCAGGGGCTGAAAAGAGTTCATCGGAGCCTCGCCGGCGGAGGGTGGGCCGCGGCGCCGACCAGCGGGCGAGGGAGCGAGCCCCAATCCGGGTTGACCCGGTGATGTGCTGCCGGTGGGACCACGTGGTGACGGCACCACGACACTGGTGAGGTGACCCGACTCGATCCGTCGCAGCCGTCGGCCACGCGCACGCTGCACGACGCGCCTCGCGAGACAGGCCCCGTTCGTGCTGACGGCGCGACCCTCGTGGGTGCCGAATCGCGCGCCCGGCAGCGGGCCGTGCACCTCTCGGCGTTGCTCGCCCTCGCCGTGAGCCTGGCCTACCTGGTCTGGCGGGTCGGGTGGACGCTCGGCACCTGGTGGATCGCGGTCCCGCTGTGGCTGCTCGAGGCGCACGCGGTGCTCGGCCTGGGGTTGTACACGTTCTCGCTCTGGAACCTGGACTCGGTGACGCCGACTGCTCCGGTCGCGACGATCGATCAGCGCGTGGCGGTCCTGATCACGACGTTCGACGAGCCCCGTGAGGTCCTCCTGCCCACGATCGCGGCCGCGGTGGCGCTGGCACCGGCGCACGAGACGTGGGTGCTCGATGACGGCGAGCGCGAGTGGGTCCGTGACCTCGCGAGATCCCTTGGAGCCCGGTATCGCGCGCGGGCCACGCACGAGGGCGCGAAGGCCGGGAACCTCAACGACGCGTTGGCTCACGTCGAGGCCGACCTGATCGCGGTGCTCGACGCGGACCACATCGCCAGCGCCGACTTCTTGACCCACACCCTCGGCTACTTCGCCGACCCGCGGGTGGCGCTGGTGCAGACGCCTCAGGACTTCTACAACCTGGACTCCTTCGAGCACGACCGCAATCGCTCGTGGCTGTGGCGCGAGCGTCGTGGCATCCCCTTCAACGAGCAGAGGCTGTTCTACCGCGCCATCCAGCCGGGCAAGAACCGCTGGGAAGCGGCGTTCTGGTGCGGGACCAACGCGGTGCTACGGGTCTCGGCGCTACGCGATGTGGGTGGTGTGGCCGCGCAGACGCTCACCGAGGACATCCATACCTCTTTGCGCCTGCACCGACGCGGGTGGCGCAGCGTGTACCACAACGAGGTGGTAGCTCGCGGCCTCGCGGCGCGCGACGCCGATCAGTACCAGGCCCAGCGCCTGCGCTGGGGCACCGGCGCAATGCAACTGCTGCGGGTGGACCACCCGCTCACCGCGCCCGGTCTGCGCCCCGCGCAGCGGATCGCCTACGCGTCGACGATTCTGGGGTGGTTCGACGCGTGGCGCTCCCTTGGGTACGTGATCATCCCCCTCGCGGTCCTCGTGACCGGTGCGGTGCCTATCCGGGCGCCGCTCGAACTGTTCACCCTGGTCTTCGCCGTGACGTTCCTCGTCCAGCGATTCGCCCTGGCGCAGCTCTCACGCGGCTACGCGCCACAGGGCTTGGCGGCGGTATTCGAACTGGTGCGCATGCAGGCGATCATCACGGCCACCCTGTACCACGTACGTCCGGGAACTCGGCACTTCACCGTCACCCCGAAGGCGGGGGCGCCCACGCGTCGCCGTACCGCCGCGCCGTGGCTGCTCTGGACCTTGTTGGGAGCGACGGTCGCCGCCCTGGCCTTCTACGCGTTGACGCGTGCGGGGCTGACGCCGGTGACGTATCCGGTGACGTGGACGGCCGATGGGGCGGCGTTGTGGGCTTTGGTCAACGGGGGACTCCTCGTGGCCGCCCTGGCTCGGATCCGGTCCGAGCGCTTCGCGACCGATCGTCGCAGCGCGGTGCGCGTGCGCGTGCGTGGACGGGTGCGGCTGGATGAGTGCGTCGGTGAACTCGTGGACGTGTCCGTCGGTGGTGCGCTGGTGCGTTGCGCGACGCCGCCGCCGCCGGGGGCACACGTGTTGGTCGTGGCCGTTGAAGGGGAGGGTGAGACGAGGATTCGGGCGCAGGAGCGCTCGCGCCAGAGTGTCGGCGGCGGTGGTGTGCTCGTCAGTCTGCGCTTCGACGCCGATCAGAGCCGTGAGGTGGGATCCGTGGCCGCGGCACTGGTGGGCGGACGCCTCGGTCACGTCCGCCACCTCGTTGGGTCTCGATCCTCGTAGTTTGCTCCCCCCACGGCAAAGTTGGTTGGCGAAGGAGTAAGGCAAATAACCGACTCCACCGTGCAACTGCTAGCCCGTGGTTTCTCCTACGCGCCGACGAGGGTCAGCGTTTCGGTTGACGCTTGATCGGGGCGAGCCGTGACGGAACGACTCCGTTGCGGTCTTACCTCACCTCGACGTCCAGCCACGGAGCGTGTCCCCGCAGAGGTGGGTTGACTGGTCCACCTGGCCAGATTGACCGCGGCGTTGTGGTCGCGGCCCAGCGTGAGATCACGGGTCCCACAGTGATACGTCCTGATCTCGAGGGGCAGTTTGGCTTCCACTACCCCGCACGAGCGGCAGGTTGTACTTGACGGGAAGGATTGGTTGGGGCGCACCACCGTCGAGCCGTACCAGGTGCCCTTGTGCTTGAGTTGACGCACGAACTCGAACCACGCGGCGTCACTGATGTGGTTAGCGAGCGAGTGGTTCTTCAACAGGCCCTGGACGTTGAGTTCCCCTCGACGACGATGCGGTCGTAGCTTTTCGCGAGCATCGTCGTGGTCTCGTGGATGAGGTCCTTCCTCGCGTTGGTGATGTCGGCGTGGACGTTCTGGGCTCTCTGGTTCGCGCGGCGCCACCGGTTCGACGGGGCGCCTCCCTTGCGAGGTCCCCGACGTCGTGAGGCCATGCGCTGCGCTCTGGCCAGCCTGGCTTGATGGCGTTGGTAGTGCCTCGGGTTCGCCACGGAGAGGACCTGCGCGCCGTCAGGCGTAGCCCCGGTGTAGAGGGTCGTGAGCCCCACGTCGATGCCGACCACCCGCTCGGGTGGTCGTGGCGCAGGGATAACGCGGTTCATCTCCGCGGTGAAGGCGAGCGTGTACTTCCCTCGGCGCTCGATGACCGTGGCCGACACGATCCGAGCGCTACCGCGCTCGAGGTGTCGGTAGAATTTGCGCATTGACTCGTAGGTCTTGACGTCGTCGACACGACTGAGTCGAACGTGGTGCGAATCAACGAGGCGAGTAGAACCGCCGGTCAGTGTGAAGGACTCACTTCGTCCCTTGGACTTGAACGTCGGCACCCGGGTGCGCCCGGTGAGGTAGTTGACGAACGACTGGGCGAGGTGTAGTTGGGCGTAGTTGTAGGTCGACGAGGCGTTCGAGGCGAACCACGGGGCGGACGCTACTCTGCGTTCGTACCAGAGATTCTGGAGGTCCAACTGACGAGTGTCGAGATGACTCTCCCGGGTGACTTCCTCGCCGGCCTCCTTCCTCTCCCGGTTCTCCTTCCAGTTCGCGACGACAGTACCCAGCAGGAAGTTGTGACAGAACCGCCATGTCCCGTGTGGCTCGCGAGCAGCGCACGCTGATCGGGTGTGGGGTCACGTAGGTACGAGAAGCCCTGGTGCACCTTGATGAGCGTCGCCTCGGACACGCGATCGGTATCGCCTCGGGGTGTGACGTATGTGCCTTGCTCCTTCACCAACCAACTGTGCCGCGGGGGTCTTCGCTCTACCGGCGAGCCCACCCATTCCCCGGCCCGCGGGCGGTGTCGCCGGTTCCGGTCAGCAGTCGAGTCAGCGAGAGAGCCGTCAGGGGAGACGTGGCGCGACGCGACCACGCTACGTAGATTGGCTCGACGTGATCGGGGACGAACTTGACGCGAAACTGATTGATGGCCTGGAACTGGTAGCGCTGGTCGAAGTGGCGCACGATGCGGTCGCCCAGGGTTCCGAGGCTCTGGTTCGCGACGGGATCGTGGTGGGGGTGCCAGAAGGCCAGCGGGCCGTGGGACGCGCGCGAGAAGCCGTCGTCGCGAAGGGTGCTCAGCGCGAGTGCGATCGCTCCCTCGAGCGCCCCGCGTGGCGCAGTGGGGACGCGGACGAGGTCCTGGAGGTACCAGTCACGATCGTTGATCGGCGTGCAGGTCAGTGCCGCCACGGTCTCGTCATCCCGCTCGGCGACGAAGTAGCGGCGCCAGTCGAGCAGGTCGGTGAAGTCCGTGCGCAGGAAGGACGCCGTGCGCCGCGCGGGCCGCGCGGACTTCCAGTGCTCCTGCACCTCGGCCAGGGCGAGGTGGTCGGCGACTGACGTGCGTGGGGTGGCCTCGCGCCAGCGCAGTCCGGCTCGACGTCCGTAGTTGCAGGCCCAGCGCACCTTCTGTCGTGCGGTGCCGTCCAGCGACCAGCCCGGGAGATCGATGGTCGCCTCATTGCCGACCCACGTCGTGCGCAGGCCACCTTGCCGGGCCGCCTGCGCGACGGCGGCGTTGACCGGGACGGCCACCGCGGGGACGTGGAGGGTGCGCGCGTGGGCGATGAGCCGGTTGACCAGGGCGGGTTGCGCGTGGGGCGCGGCGACCGGCGAGCGCCACCCCAGCAGGACGCGCGACGTCTGCAGGAAGGCGACGAAGCCGTCGTGCTCGTGGTTCCAGATGACGCGCCACGGGTCAGGTCCGAGCACGCTGTAGTGGCCCGCCTCACTCCCGTAGCGGGCGAGAGTGGCGGCAACAGCGTCACGGTGCTCACACGCTGGCTCGGAGGTGTCCTCCTCTCCGTGCGACCGTGTCACGACGGCGCACCGACGCGGGCGTCACCGACGGCGATGCCGAGGTCGTACGTGGTCCGGGCGACCCTACTCGTCGGAGTCGTCACTGCTGGGACAGTATCGCGTCGAGCTCGGCCAACGGGTCACGCACCACGGGCCCGGTCGTGATCACCCGCGCTCGCTGGATGACACCGTTGAAGGGGAACGGCGCGCGGTAGCCGACGCCGATCGCCGGGCCCCACTCGTAACCGCAGGTGAGCCCGGCCCCGACGCCGTTGAACCCCGAGGGGGTGAAGCGCGGAATCACTCCCGACCCGATCTCCTCATCGTCGCAGCGCAGCACGCCGGTTCCGCCGAGTCCCTCGTCCTTGGTGAACTCGTAGCGCAACACGTGGTCGCCCGCCGGTAGGAGTCGGTCGGCCTCGATCGTGTGGCGCTCCTTGCCGTAGAGGTTGTGCACGTAGCGCAGGTGGCCGTCCACTACGTGCAGGGACCACCCCCCGAGGGACGAGCCCAGCGCCAGGAGGACGCCGTTCGTGGAGTGGGGGTCGTCGATCGAGACGTCCACGACCAGCGCGTGGGAGCGATTACGGACGTTCACCGCCACCGGCTCAGGCACGGGCGATGCGTCGGGGAAGTAGCGGAACTCGTCGCGCGGTGCGCGCGGATCGGGTCGCGGGTGGACCAGTGCCCACAGCACGCGATTGTCCAGCGGCAGCACGTCGTTGCGTTCGGCTTCGCGCCACCAGAGTGCCACCATGTCGCGCAGGCGCTCGGGATGGTCGGCGGCCAGGTCACGGGTCTCAGAGAGGTCGTCACTCACTCGGTAGAGCTCCCAGACGTCGTCGTCAAAGGACGCGTTGGGATCCTGATCGTCGTAGAGGGGACCGACCGGGTGGAAGGTCACGGCCTTCCACCCCTGGTGGTAGATCGCCCGCGAGCCGAACATCTCGAAGTACTGGGTCTCGTGACGCTCCCTCGCCTCGGCTCCGTCCTCACCGAGCAGATACGCGAAGCTGACGCCGTCCACGGCGCTCTGGGCGACGCCGTCGATGGCGTCGGGCCAGGTCGCGCCGACTAGTTCGACGATGGTGGGGGCGACGTCGATGGCGTGGGTGAACTGGTGGCGAATCGTCCCGCGGGCGACGCCGCCGCGCGGCCAGCGCACGATGCAGGGATCGGCGATCCCGCCCTGGTGCACCTCGCGCTTCCAGCGACGAAAGGGGGTGTTGCCGGCCATCGTCCAGCCCCACGGATAGTTGTTGTGGGTCGAGGCGGTGCCGATCTCGTCGAGGCGCGCGGCCATCTCGGCGGTGGTGGCGGGATCGAGGTTGGTGAGGCGTACGTCGTTGATGGAGCCGTCGGGTCCGCCCTCGGCGCTGGCGCCGTTGTCCGACACCACGACGACCAGCGTGTCGTCGGTCTCACCGATCTCGTCGAGGAAGGCGAGGACGCGGCCGAGCTGCTCATCGGCGTGGGACAGGAAGGCGGCGTAGACCTCCATGAAGCGGGCGGCGACGCGTTGCTCGGTCTCGTCGAGGTCGCGCCACGCCCGCACCCACGGCGGGCGCGGCGAGAGCGCGGTCGACGGGGGGATGACGCCGGTGGCGCGTTGGCGCTCGACCACTCGTTCGCGCCACGCGTCCCACCCCTCGTCGAAGTGGCCCCGGTAGTGGTCGCGCCACCGTGGTGGAGGCTGGTGGGGCGAGTGGCACGCGCCGAAGGCGAGGTAGAGGAAGAAGGGCTGCTCGGCGTCGGCGGCGCGCAGGTCGGCGAGGAACGAGATCGCCCGCGACGCGAGGTCGTCGCTGAGGTGGTACTCCTGGCCCTCGGCGGGCGGGCGCAGCGAGTGGCTGTCCTCGAAGAGGGCCGGGAAGAACTGGCTGGTCTCGCCGCCGTGGAATCCGTACCACCGGTCGAAGCCGCGCGACAACGGCCACGTGGCGCGCGGGGCGGCCATGTGCGTCTCGTCGTCCGGCGTGAGGTGCCACTTGCCCACGGCGTACGTGGCGTACCCCTGGGCGCGCAGCACCTCGGAGAGGTAGCCGTTCTCCCGGGGCGGGCGGCCCCAGTAGCCCGGGAAGCCCACCGCGAGGTCGGCGACGCGGCCCATCGCGTTGCGGTGATGGTTGCGGCCCGTCAGCAGGCACGCGCGCGTGGGTGAGCACAGTGACGTGGTGTGAAAGTTGGCCAGGCGCACGCCGTCGGCGGCGAGGGCGTCGATGACCGGGGTCGCGATCGTGGATCCGTAGCAACCGAGCTGAGCGAAGCCCACGTCGTCCAACACGACCACCAGCACGTTGGGGGCGTGCGGCGGCGGCGTCGGGTCCGGCGGCCACCACGGTGTCGAGTCTCGCCAGTCGCGGCCAATTCGGCCCCGGAACTCCACGGTCACGCTGCTCCTTCGTCGGACAACTGTCCCAGCGTAGGACGGCGCCACGACCGGCGCCGCCGCCGGTGGCTCGGCGGCGGCGCGTGGTCGCGCATTAGGTTGAGCACGTGGCCGGTCGTGACGTTCCCGCGGGCGCCGCGCGACGGGTCATCCACGCGGCACGCTACGTCGTGGCGGTGGCGCTCGGGGTCGCGGTGCTGGTCGCCCTCTACAGTCAGCGCGGCGACTTCACCGGCGCCCTGCGCCGCACGGCGCACGCCAACCCGTGGTGGAGCGTCGTGGCGGTGGCCAGTGAGGCGTCATCGCTGGTCGCCTACGCCGCTCTGCAGGGCCGCATCCTGGCGGCCGGCGCGGCCCACCCGCGCTTTCGCGCGCTGCTGGCCGTCACCCTGGCCAACGACGCACTGGCTCTCACGGTGCCCGGCGAGATCGCCTTCGCCAGCCTCTTCCGCTACCGGCAGTACCGACACCGGGGCGCGAGCGAGGCGACGGCGGGCTGGACGGTGCTCACCTTGATGGTGGCCCAGGCCATCGGACTGTCGGCGCTGCTGCTGGTGGCGGTGGCGGTGTCGCTCGCGACCAGCACGAGTGCGGGCGCGACGGGGGCGGCCGTGGTGGGGTTGATCGTCGTGGTGGGGGCCGGCGTGGTCCTCGCGCGCCGTGACGTGGTCGTGCGGGTGCTCGACGCCCTGGTGCGCGCGAGTCGGCGCGTGAGCGGTCACCCCCGGGGCGATCTCGCCGCCCGCGTCGAGGGTGTGCTGGAGGACATGCGCGCCCACGAGATCTCGCGACGCGACAAGCTCGTCGTCGTCGGGCTGGCCCTGGCGGCGTGGTGCTTCGATCTGGCTTGCCTGGTGAGCGCCTTCGCGGCCGTGGGTGAGCGCCCGCCGTGGCACGGACTGCTCCTGGCCTACGGGGTGTCCCAGATCGTGGCGGTGCTGCCCATCGTGCCCGGGGGGCTCGGGTTGATGGAAGGCAGCCTGGCGGTGATCCTGGTGGGGTACGGCGCGTCGCGGGTGGCGGCGCTGGCCGCGGTGCTCGTGTACCGCCTGGTCAGCTACTGGCTCGCGGTCGTGGTGGGCTGGTCCACCTTCGCGGTGATGGTGGCGCGCCGTCGCCGGTCGGCCGGGTCGCCGGACGCTCGTCGCGCCGACGCCGGACTAGGACGGGTAGCGCCGTCCGACGGGGCCCTGACCGAAGACGCGTAGCAGGTTGCCGGTGAGCAGGCGCATGAGTCGCGTGGGGCACGGCGCGGTCGAGGCCGGGCAGCCCTGCAGGGAGGCGATCCAGCTGTTGGCCCCACTCTCGAAGACCCCCGCGCCGCCGTGGGGCATCGTGTAGTAGGTCGTGTCGGCGAAGTGGGCCCCCGGGGTCAGCACGCCGGTCACTGGAGAGTGGGCGAGGATCGCGACGCGAGCCGGGTTGCCGGCGCGGGCCGGGTTGTACATCTGGAAGTCCGTGCTGAGCACGCCGGGGATGTGCGCGCCTCGCGTGAGGCCGGTCCCGCGGAAGAGCCAGGAGGATGGATCGCTGACGACGAGCGGGAAGCTCTGGGCGTTGTTGAAGCCGATGTACTCGCCTCCCACCAGCGTGCTGGCCGGCAGGTTGGCGGGCGGCTGGCCCCACCAGTTCTGGGAGACCTGCGCGGGGTCCCTGGCGTACAGCGGATCCTGCTGGGGATCGCGGTAGTTCACGATCTCGCGGTTGGCGCCGAGGGGGGAGGGCTGGAGGCGTACCTTGCGCAGAATGGGACTGGCGCCGAAGAAGATCAGGTTGACGCCCTCGTTGCGGGCTCGCAGCGCGGCCTCGCGCATCGAGAGCGACCACTCCTCGTCGTGACCGGGCGAGATCAGCACCGCATGGCGTGACAGGAGGGCACCGTGCGTGGCCAGGGTGATGTCGGTCCAGTAGGTGACGTCGAGGCCGTGCTGCTCCATGAAGCGCGTGAGCGGGTAGAGCAACCCCAGGAAGCCGCCAGCCCCGTTGCCACTCGCGTAGGGGCGGTCGAAGGAGACCACGCGCGAACGGCTCGAACAGGGGTAGACGCCGGGGGCGCAGGCGGTCGCGCCCTGGTAGAGGTCGTAGCCGCCGTAGGCGTTGAACACCTGGTCGGTGAGCACGCCCGCCATGACGACGTAGGTCGCGCGACTCGCGGGGTCCCAGATCGTGAGGGGAACGTAACTCGCGCCGTCCGACGGGCTCACCAGTTTGAGCAGGTACTCGCCCTGCACCCACGTCGGCGTGACGGTGAACGAGAGTGAGGCCCGCCAGTGGCACTGCACCATGTTGACGCCGGGCGTCACCGGACAGGCGGGTTGACGCGAGCCGGGGGTCACGGGGGACTGCCACACCAGGCGGCCCCCCTTGCCCTGGTAGTAGCCCATGCGGTAGGCGTCCACGCGAAAGCTCCGAGAGGTGGTGTCCACGTAGAGCGTGACGCGCTCGCCGATCCGCGCCTGGACCCGGCTGGCGTAGCCCGCGATCGTGGTAGGCCCCGCGGGGGTCCTGATTTGCCATGAGGTGGTGCCCGGTCGCCGATTCTCGGCCACCACCCACGACGCCACGACGCCGTCGGGACCCGGGTAGGTTGCGCGGCTCGTGGGGGACGAGGCGGCACTCGGCGTGGGCGTGCCGTGCGAGAGCACGGTCGCCAGAGCGAGCACCACGATCACGGCCAGGCTCAGCGCGACGACGACCCCCCGGCGACCTCGACGTGCGGGTGCGGCGTGGCGGGGGCTCACGGGCTCGATGCTATCGAGCGGGTCACCCGCGCGTTCACCCAGGCGGCGATTCCTAGGATGGGAAAATGGATCTGGAACTCGGCGGGCGAGCGTTTCTCATCACCGGTGGCACCGACGGCCTGGGGCTGGCGTTGGCTCGCCGCCTCGTGACCGAGGGTGCGCACGTGGCCGTCTGCGGCCGCGACGCGGCACGCCTGGCGCGAGCCCAGGAGGCGTTGGGTGCGGGTGCGCTGTGCGTCGAGGCGGACGTCACGCGATCCAGCGACGTGGAGGAGTTCGTGGCCGCGGCGAGGGCGCGCTTCGGTCGACTCGACGGCGTGGTCAACAATGCGGGCCGTTCGGCTGGCACGTTGGTGGCGGCGTCGAGCGACGACCAGTGGCGCGAGGACTATGAGCTCAAGGTCGTGGCGGCCCTTCGCCTCGCTCGCACGACTCTGGAGGACCTGGCCGCCACCGGAGGATCCATTGTGAACGTGCTCGCCATCATGGCGCGTACGCCGGGTGTGGGGTCGACCCCGACGTCGGCGTCGCGCGCGGCGGGGCTCGCGCTCACCAAGGCGCTCGCCGGGGAGATGGGTCCTCGGGGGGTGCGGGTGAACGCCGTGCTGATCGGACTGGTCGAGTCCGGACAGTGGGTGCGTCGTGCGCACGCCGCGGGCGCCGAACTGGCTAGCTTCTACGCCGACCTGGCGGTGTCGTCCGGTGTGCCACTCGGCCGGGTCGGGCGCGCCGAGGAGTTCGCCGACCTGGCGTCGTTCCTGCTGTCGTCGCGCGCTAGCTATCTCACCGGAGTGGGCATTAGCCTCGACGGGGGCCTCTCGCCGGTCATCTAGGCGACGTCACGCGAGGGGCGCGACGTCGAAGGCGTTCACCGCGTCGTCGAGTGACACGACGGTGAGCGGGTCGATCGTTTGGGAGCTCGACGCTGGGACGACGACGGTGCCCCAGGCCGTGAAGCCGATGGCGTGGGCCGCGAAGCGCAGCGGCCCCTCGGTCACGGTGACGTCGACGATTCCCGCGCCGTGGGCGTCGAGGGCGGCGCGCTGCATACGCTCCATTGCCGTGGAGCGGGCATCGTAGAGCGCCGCGGTGTAGTTGGTCAGTTCGACGTTCTGGGTCTGCTGGCGCAGGGCCGCCCCGACCGCGCGGCGCGGTGCGTAGGTGAAGCTCGCCCCAACCGCCAGGGCGACCGGTCGCCAGCCGCCCGCGAGGAGCAGAGCGAAGTCCCGCGCGGACAGGTCCGAGACGAAGACCTGTCCGTCGGGGATCCGGGGTGCGTCAGCGGGCGCCACGGCCGTACCGACCAGCTCGACCTCGATGTGTGAGGCCAGTATGCGCCGTTCGACGTGGACCCCCACGACACCGTGAGCCCCGACCGCCACGGCCTCCGCGTGCAGGCGCGCCACGGCGTGCGCGAAGGCGCGCGCGTGGGCGCGCGAGGCGAGTTCGATTTCGCCGCTGCCCCACGACCAGATCGACGAGGGTACCGACTGCACCGAGAGCCCGACCACGAGGTCGCGGGGGGCCCAGGCGACGCTGTGCAGGATCAGCGTCTCGTCGATGGTCAGGTCAGAGGTGAGTCCCGCGCGAGCGCCTCCGACGGGCTCGGCCACCGCGAGAGCCTGGCGCACGGCGGCGGGGAGGTCGCCGGACGCGTTGGGGGACGGTGCGGCGCCGGTCACGACAGCGCGACCGTGGGTCGAGGGAAGGTGAGTGGGTCGGCGGGCCGCGCGCGGCGCACCCGGTTGCCGCGCAGCTGCACCTCGATGTCGATGTCGCCGGGTCCGGGCTCTCGCTCACTCACGCGTAGGTCGACGCCGTGGAGCTCGTCGCCGCGAAGCTGGCTGCGCGCCCGCTCGCGCACGAGCTGGCGCGCGCGGGTGCGCGCGCTGACGAGCTGGTCGATCTCGACCGAGTCCGAGGGGGAGGACCACAGCCCGGCTCCCGAGCCCATGAAGTACTCGGTCATGCACGAGGCCCAGACGCGGACCGACGAGACGACGGCGATCGTCGAGACCGGCGCGTACCCCGCCTCGAAGAGCTTGGCTAGGCGCTGGCCAGCCAGCGAGCTCGTCCACGGCGTCGCCGGGCGCTCGAGGCCGCTCACGACCACCGCAGTGCCGAGCAGGTGGAACTCGACGACGCCGGACTCGACGAGCGAGGCGACGGTGTCCACAACGCCGACGACGCCGTGGGCGCCGAGGGCGGTGGCCTCTTCGAGCATGCGGCGGCTAGCCGCGTCGTAGCCGTCGTGCCAACTCTGCTCGACCCACGTCTGCTCGTAGTTTTGGCCCCACTGGCGGTGTTCGGCGGACACCATGGCGTGGGGACACTGGTAGTTCTCCACGTACCCGCCGCGCGCCACGCTGGGTGCGAGACCCGACGCGAATCCCATACCCAGACCCCCGCCGAATCCCGTTCGCGCCGGGCCGTAGCCCCACTGCATCGCGCAGAACCCCTGGACGAGCCCAACCGGCTCGAGGCCCATGGCGTGACACGCGGCCAAGTCCGCCACGCTCAGGCCGGAGGTGAACGCACCACCCTGGAGGCGGCCGTGTGCCGCTTCGGGCAGGTCGTCGCTCATCAGTGGTCGAGGGAGATGATGGTCACGGGTGGGGTCAGCGTGATCTCGTCCGCCGTCCGGGTGACCGCCGTGCCCAGCGCCAGGAACTCGATCGTGTGCGACCCCCACTGGTGCGTCTTCTCCTCCAGGCGCGCGCCGACGACTCCCGCGGCCCCCAACTGACTCGCCTCGTCCTGCATACGCGTCATCGCCAGCTCGCGGGCCTCGTAGAGGGCTTGGGTGAAGTTGGGCAGCTCGACGTTCTGACCGGTGGTGGCCAGTGTCTGGCCCAGGCCCCGGTGGGCGATGTGGTAGACGCAAGTGCCCATGACCAGTCCCTGGGGGAGGTAGCCGGTGCGCAGGAGGGTCCAGAAGTCCTGCCCGGAGAGGTCCGACGTGAAGGGCTTGCCGAGGGCGTTGCGCCGAGAGACGCCGTCCTCGGCCTTTACCGCCGTGCCCACGGCGATGAACTCCGCGGCGTCCTTGCCCCACTCGTAGTAGTTGACGTCGAGACGCACGCCGACGACACCGTCGGCACCCAACTCGCTGGCCTCCTCCTCCATCCGGGTCATGGCCAGCTCGCGGGCGTTGTACATCGCCTCGGTGAGCTTGGTGAGCTCCTGGCTCTCACCCCACTTACGAGTCTGGAGTCCCGTGTGGTAGATCGACGAGCCCATCACCAGGCCGAGGGGGTGATATCCGGCCTCCTTGACCAGCAGGAACTCGTTCACCGAGAGGTCGGAGGTGAACAGGCCGTGCTCGATCTCCTCGAGGCGTCGTTCACTGGCCTCGGGCAGGTCCTTGGGTGCATCACTCAACTGGTTCCCCCTATCACGATGTGTTCCAGCGCCGCGCGAGCCCGGTCGCTGTGGGCGGCCTCCTCACGCAGCGCGTCGAGCAGTCGCACCAGCCAGGACTGAAGGTCGAGGGCCTCGTTGCGAATCCTGATGCCGCCCGAGACGTGGGCGACCTGGCAGCGCACGTCTCCGTCGTCCAGCGCGGCGGTGAACTCGTCCGAGCCCAGCGCGACCGTCACGGCACTGACCGTCGCGTCGCGGCGCCGCCGGCCACCCCGCTGCACCCGAAGGCGCGTGCCCAGGGTGTCGGCGAGCTGGTCCGCGAGGCTCGTGAGCAGGGCGGTCAGGTCGGCGGCGTTGGCCCGAAGAGACGCGGCGGCCAGCGCCAGGTCGTAGGAGTCGTCGGGTGGCGCCATCGTCGCCCACCTTACCGGGCCCGTCTTGCGCCGCGCGGGCGGGCGGCTGCGGCGTTTCACGTGGCGGGCTCGGTGGCTTGCTACTGTCGGGACGAGGGCAGGGTAGGGGGTGCGATGGCGACGGACACGACGCAGGCGGCTTCGGGATCTGGGGGGGAGGTACTTCGCTCGGCGCGCGACTTCCTGGTGGCGGCGCGCGAGGACTACGCCGCGGCCCGCGAGGGTTTCCACTGGCCCCGTCCGGAGTACTTCAACTTCGCGCTGGACTGGTTCGATGGGGTCCTGGCCCGCGAGCGGGCCGACGAGCCCGCGTTGCGAATCATCGAGGACGACGGGCGTGACGCGTCCTACACCTTCGCCGAGTTGTCGGATCGCTCGAACCAGCTCGCGGGGTGGCTGGCCTCACTCGGTGTGACGCGCGGCGCGCGGGTGCTGGTGCTGCTGGGCAACCAGGTCGAGCTGTGGGAGGTGACGCTGGCGGTGATGAAGCTCGGCGCCGTGATCATTCCGGCCAGCACGTTGCTGACGTCGGACGACCTGCGCGATCGGGTGGACCGGGCTCACGCCGCGGCCGTGGTCGCGCGCTCGGACATCACCGCGCGATTCGCCGATGTCGCGGGAACGTACGTCCGCGTCGCGGTAGGCCCGTCGGTTCCCGGATGGGTCGACTTCGCCGAGGCGCGTCAGTGGACGCGCCGCTTCGAAGTGGACGGGCCGACGCGCGCCAGCGACCCGCTGCTCGTCTACTTCACGTCGGGTACGACGGCGTTGCCGAAGATGGTCGAGCACACGCACGCCAGCTACCCGATCGGTCACCTCTCAACGATGTACTGGATCGGTCTGCGCGAGGGGGACGTCCACCTGAACGTCTCCAGTCCCGGCTGGGCCAAGCACGCGTGGTCGTGCGTGTTCGCGCCGTGGCTCGCCGGCGCCACCGTGTGCATGTTCAACTTCGAGCGATTCGACGCGCGCGCCATGCTGGACGTGCTGCGCGACGCGCGAGTGACGACCTTCTGCGCGCCTCCCACGGTGTGGCGCATGTTGATCCAACAGGACCTGTCCTCGTGGCCGATGTCCCTGCGCGAGCTCGTCGCCGCCGGGGAGCCTCTCAATCCCGAGGTCATCAGTCAGGTCCAACGCGCGTGGGGGCTCACCATCCGCGACGGCTTCGGGCAGACCGAGACGACGGTGCAGGTCGGCAACTCGCCGTCTCAGGTCGTCAAGGCGGGCTCGATGGGTCGGCCGATCCCTGGTTTCGACATCGACCTGGTCGATCCGATCACCGGGGAGGTGGCCGAGGAGGGCGAGATCTGCGTGCGACTCGCCCCGGAGCGGCCGGTGGGACTGATGGCGGGCTATCGCACGGCGAGCGGGGCCGATGACGAGCGCAACGAGACCGCGTTCGCCGGGGGCTGGTACCACACTGGTGACGTCGCCAGTCGCGATGCCGACGGCTACATCACGTACGTCGGCCGCACCGACGACGTCTTCAAGTCCAGCGACTACCGCATCAGCCCCTTCGAGTTGGAGAGTGTGCTCATCGAGCACGCGGCCGTGGCCGAGGCCGCCGTCGTGCCGGCGCCCGACGCGATGCGTCTCTCGGTTCCCAAGGCGTACGTCGCGCTGGTGGCCGGACAGGTGCCGAGCCGGGAGCTGGCGGCGGACATCCTGCGTCACTGCCGAGAGCGTCTGGCTCCCTACAAGCGCGTGCGTCGCCTCGAGTTCGCCGAGCTCCCCAAGACCATCTCCGGAAAGATTCGCCGCGTCGAGTTGCGCACGATCGAGGAGTCGGGTGGCGAGCGACGCAGCGAGGAGTACCGTGAGGAGGATTTCGCCTAGCGACGCTCTCGTTGCGGCTCCGACGGCTCCATGGTCGCCGGGGCGGTGCGTGAGAGGACGACGACGCCTAGTGCCATGAGGGCGAACGCGGCGGCGGCCAGGGGGGCCCGCGACGCACTGGTGGCCAGCTGCTCGCGGAACAGCCAGACGCCAACGGCCACACTCGCCAGAGGGTCAACGATGACGATCAGGGGCTGGGAGACCTGGAGGGGGCCGACGTGAAGCGCCGTCTGCTCGCTGAGCAGACCCGCGACACCCGCGACGATCAGCGCGTAGACCGGCCAGTGGACGAAGAGACCGCCGTAGCCCGACGAGGTGATGACGTCGGTGGTGGCCTTGATGAAGGCGGCCTCGATCGCCCACAGGACGGCGGTCGCGCTCGCGAAGAGGGCCGCGCGGCGTCGCGGGGAGCCCGTGCGGCCCGCCGCGGCGAGGGCGGCGGCGACCAGGGCGCTGGCGCCGCTGGCGCCAGCCCAACGCAGGGCCGAGGGTGGTCCAACGGCGGGGGCGTGCGGTGCGGCGAGCACGAGGAATCCCGCGAGGGCGACGACGGTGAGTAGGGCGCTGGCCCAGGCTGACGGGCGGATCCTCTGACGCAGCCAGGTGCGCCGCAAGATCAGCGCGATCACGAGCTCGCTGACGAGGAGCGGCTGGACGAGGGACAGGGGTCCGAAGTGCAGCGCCAGGGCCTGGCCGACGAGCGACGCCACCATGGCGCCCCAGCCGAGCCACCATAGGGGGTGTCGCACCATGTGGGCGACGAGCCGCCAGAGCGAGAGTCCGCGGCGACTGGTGCTCGCGATGTGCTGGGCCGTCACCGCGAGCGCGTTGGCGGCCGCCGTCGCCAGGGCGAACAGGACACTCAGCACGTCGAACCCGTTGCGCGATCGCGTACGTCTCGGGCCGTGGCGGGAGTCACGTTGCGTACGTTAGGGCGCCCTGGGAGCGCCGGGGCCCGGACACCTCGCCGCGCCCGTCGCTCGACTCCTTCGGCCCGGACGGGGCCGCGCCTCGACTGGTACAATGGGTCAACGAACATTTTTCTTGATGAGACGACAAGTTCGAGTGGACGGCCCGGGGCCTGTCGCTCGTTCGGGCTCGACGGCTCCCGACCGTGGAGGTGACGTGGGTACTCACGAGGAACAGGGACAGACCGGGGTGTCGCGACGTGTCGTGTCGGTAGGATTCGTGAGCACGGCGCTGCCGACGCCCTGCGGCATCGCCACCTTCACCACCGCTCTGGCGACTGCGCTGGAGCGTGGGGGCGTCGCGTGCTCGGTGGTGCGTGTGCTGGACACGCCGGAGCCGGCTCCGACGACGAGCGCCGTTCCGATCGTCGCCACCCTGGTGGCGTCGGACCGCTCGACGATCGCTTCGGCCGTGCGGGCGCTCAATCGACGTGACGTCGCCGTGATCCAGCACGAGTACGGCCTCTACGGGGGCGCGGACGGTGAGGACGTCCTGGATGTGATGGCGGGGGTGCGGGTGCCGATCATCACGATCCTGCACACGGTGTTGCCCCATCCGAGCGACCACCAGCGCTGGGTGCTCAACGAGGTGGTGCGACGCTCCGACGAGGTGGTGGTGATGTCGCGGACCGCGCGGGCCACGCTGAGCGAGGTCTACGAGATTGGCGCCACCCCGATCAGCGTCATCGCCCACGGCGCGATGGTGATGCCGGCGACGACACCGGCTCGCGGCGCGCGCCCCCTGATCCTGACGTGGGGGCTCATTGGACCGGGTAAGGGGATCGAGTGGGCGATCGACGCGGTGGCGACGCTGCGCGACCTGGTGCCCCGGCCGCGCTACGTCGTAGCCGGGCGTACGCACCCCAAGGTGCTGGCCAACTCGGGTGACGCGTATCGCCGCTCGCTGGAGCGCCGGGTGCGCGAGCGCCACGCGGGCTCGATGGTGGAGTTCGACAACTCGTACCGCTCCCTCGACTCCCTCGAGCAGTTGATCGCGAGCGCCGACGTGGTGATCCTGCCCTACGACTCGCGCGAGCAGGCGACGTCGGGGGTGCTGGTGGACGCGGTCGCGGCGGGTCGACCCGTGGTGGCGACCGCCTTCCCCCACGCCGTCGAGTTGCTGTCGTCGGGCGCCGGACTCATCGTTGACCAGGGTGATGTCGCGGCGATGGCGTTCGCCCTGCGCCGGATCCTGACCGAGCCGGCGACCGCGGCCGCGATGCGCGCGGAGGCGGCGCGTCTGGCGCCGACGCTCAGCTGGGACGCGGTGGCGTTGCGCTACCGCGGTCTGATCGACTCGTTGGTGGACCGCGAGGTGGCGCACGTCTCATGACGGCGCCCGGGGTGAACTTCGCCCACTTGATCGCACTGTCCGACGAAATTGGGACGTTCGAGCACGCTCGTTTCGCAGTGCCGCGCCGCGAGCACGGCTACTGCACCGATGACGTGGCTCGCGTCGTCGTCGTCCTCGCTCGGGAGGGCGCGACGTCGGGGCCATTGCGCGAGCTGTTCGCACGTTCGCTGGACTTCCTCGCCCAGGCGCAGCACGCCGACGGGCGCTGTCGCAATCGTCGCGACAGTCACGGGCGCTGGAGTGGGGACTGGACGGTGGAGGACTGCTGGGGGCGGCTGCTGTGGGGGGCGGGAATCGCAGCCGCGCGGGCGGGCGACGAGTCCGAGCGTGACCGGGCCCTCGACCTGTTCGAGCGCGGCGCCCAGGTCCGTTCGCCGTGGTCACGGGCGACGGCCTTCGCCGCGTTGGGCGCCTTCGAGGTGCTGCGCCGCGACCCGTCGCACCAGTCCGCTCGCAGTCTCTTGTCGGACGCTCTGGTGAGGCTGTCGGGGCCCTGGGGCGGCCGGGAGTGGCGCTGGCCCGAGGCACGCTTGACCTACGCGAACGCCGCGCTCGCTCAGGCTCAGCTGGAGGCGGCCTGGGCTCTCGGTCGCGACGAGCACGTGGAGCGTGCCCTGGTCGAGCTCGAATGGCTGCTCGGGGTGGAGTCGTCGGCGACGTACCTGTCGGTCACCCCGGTTGGCGGTCGCGGTCCGGGCGAGAGGGGTCCGGGGTTCGATCAGCAGCCGATCGAGGTGGCCGCGTTGGCTGACGCGTGTGCGAGCGCGTGGCGCCTGACCGGCGACCGGCGCTGGCGCGAGGGTATGGAGATGGCGGTCGGGTGGTTCGCCGGCGCGAACGACGTTGGCGTGGCCATGTACGACATCGTGACCGGCGGTGGCTACGATGGTCTCACGCAAAACGGACCAAATCTCAATCAGGGCGCGGAGTCGACGCTGGCCCTGCTCGCTACGCTCCAGCACGCACGTCTCCTCGAAGGTGTCGCATCGTAACTGAACCTGTTCTGGCGGTCCGCACGGGGATCTACCTTCGCGCCGACTCGGCGCGAGTGATCTCGCGTCTCTTCGTGCCCGGCAGCGAGTTGGTCGGCGGCGGAGAGGGGCGCGTGGACACGACGGTCGCGCGCGTGATGGCGCTGAGCGATGACGACGTCGACGCCGCGCTGACCGAACTTTTCGCTCGCTTCGCCCACCGCCACGAGGACCTCGCCGACGTCTTCGAGCGCCACGCCTCGATGGTGGCGCCGCAACTGGCCGCGACGCTGTCGCCCGCGCGCCGTCAGCTGCTCGGGGCCACGTTTACCCACGAGTACTCCCTCGAGGGTGCGTCGCTGACCAATCCCAGCATCGTGGCGCACCCCGACCAGTCGGGTCTGACCGACGGCGCTCTGCGCGTGATCGTGAGCTACCGCTCGATCGGTGAGGGGCACCACTCGTCGATCTGCTTTCGCACGGGCGAGATCGGAGCCGACGGCGAGCTGCACATGAACGACCCGCTGCCGTACCCAGTCGTGGGATCGGTGTCGGCGACGACGCCACCGCGCGACGAGTTGCTGGCGAGCCTGCGCGAGCGCGGTCAGGACGACGTGACGTTGCACGCCGCCCTCGGCGGGCTATCGCCCGAGTACACCTGGGAGGAGCTGGAGCGCTCCCTCGCCGACTTCGTGGCCGCGCGTGGGGACGCCGCGGGTGCGCACGAGGTCGTGGACCTCGTGCGCGAGGTGACGGCGTCGTGGTACGAGGCGGTCTTCGACGAGCGTGTGGACGTGTCGCGACGCACGCTCTGGCCGACCGCTCCCGCGGAGCGGCGCGGCATGGAGGACGCTCGTTTCGTCGCCTTCGATGACGATGGCGTGACGCGCTACCTGGCGTCGTACACCGCGTTCGACGGTCGCTCAATTCGTCAGCAGTTGCTGGAGACCAGTGACTTTGTCACCTTCCACTCGTCGCCGCTGTCGGGGATCGGGGCGAGCAACAAGGGTTTGGCGTTCTTCCCCCGGCGGGTCAATGGTCGCTTCACGGCGCTCTCGCGCCACGACCGCGAGACCAACGCGGTCGCGTTCTCCGACTCGCTCACGAGCTGGAACGAGGTGGCGCCGGCACAGATTCCCCAGCACCCCTGGGAGATCCTCCAGCTGGGCAACTGCGGATCACCGATCGAGTTGGCGGAGGGCTGGCTGGTTATCACCCACGGGGTGGGCCCGATGCGGACCTACGGGATCGGCGCGCTGCTGTTGGATCTGGATGACCCGACTCGCGTGGTGGCGCAGCTGCGCCGACCTCTGCTGCTGCCCGATCCCGCGGAGCGTGACGGCTACGTGCCCAACGTGGTGTACTCGTGTGGCTCGCTCGTGCACGCGGGACGTCTCTACCTTCCCTACGGCGTGGCCGATCAGGCGGTCGGCTTCGCGACGGTGGCCATCGGGGACCTTCTGGCGGCGTTGGAGCCGGTGGACGACGCCCTGCGCACCGTCGCTTGAGAGATCACACCAGGGCGTCGGGACGCAGGTGCTCGATCACGTCGAGCGCCCCGTAGGACGATCGGCCGGCGAGCAGCGTGACGACCTGGTCGAGGGCGTCGCCACTGGTCACGATGGGCGGTTCCTGACGTCCCCCGGAGCGGAACTGACCGAGCCCGGCCGTGGCCATCAACCCGTTGCACAGGCACGTGGTGCCCACGGTGCGCGCGCGTTCACCGCCCTTGCGCAGGAAGCTCGCCACCGGCTCCGCGGCGCACCGGTACCCGATGGTGCCATCGGGCAACTCGTAGGCCTCGCGTAGGTAGCCCAGGTCGCAGTGGCGCCGGCGCGCGCGATAGACACCTTCGTCGGCGACGGTGTCCGGCGTCACGACGACCTTGAAGGGGTACCCGGTCGAGGACGCGGTGGTGGAGGTTCGCACCTCGAGCGGGCCGTGGGTCAGCGCGGCCAGTATTCGCTCGCGCAGCGCGGCGCTCATCCCGGACTCGCGACAGTAGGCGAAGAGGGTGCCGACCTGGACACCGGTGGCTCCGTGGTCGATGGCGTCGCGCACCTGTTCGCGCGAGGTGACGCCGCCCGCGATCCAGTAGGGCCGTCCGAGTTCGCCCAACGCGTCCAGATCGATGCGGTCGCGATCGCCGTAGATCGGGTTGCCGTGCTCGTCGATCTCCATTCGCCCGCGGGGCGGCGCGTTGTGACCACCGGCGGACGGGCGTTCGACGACGAACCCGTGTACGGGTCCGTTGCTGCGCCGGGCGAGGGCGGTGGCCAGGACGTGCGACGAGACGACGGCGATGAAGCGCGGCGTGGCGAGCGACGTCGCGGGTGCGTAGGGAGCGGGGTCGAAGGGTACGGTGTCGGTCCGCTCACCCGTCGCGGTGGCCACGGTCAGGGGCTCCTCCACGGCCTCACCCCGACTGAGCCGCGCGAGGAGGCCGGGGATGTGGGTCGGCACCCCGGCTCCCATGATCACGTAGTCGACGCCCGCCAGCAGGGCGCCGAAGAGGGTGGCCGCCGTCGGCAACTGGACCTTGGTAAGCAGGTTGATTCCGACGAGGCCGCCGTGACCCGCTTTGGCCATCGCGACCTCGGCGAAGGCCGCCAGCACCAGCACGTCCCACGACGCCGCGGGGCTGTCTCTCGTGAGCATCGGTAGCGTCCGATAGGGCTCGCGCGGGCGCCGCCGCACGGTCGCGAAGCGGCTGAGCACCTCGTCGACCATTCGGGGTACGGGGAAGTGACCGAGGACTCGTCGCAGGTCCTCATCGGCCCCTTCATCTTGGAGTCGTCGCACGAAGACGTTGTCGATCCCGGTTCCCGAGACCACGCCGAGCTGGCCGGCGCGCGCGACGGTGCTGGCGAGGCGCCAGCCGGAGACGGCGATGCCCATCCCCCCCTGGATCAGCCAGGGATGCGTGGGTTGGGCGGCGGAGACGGTCACGCCTCCAGTCTGCCCTACTTTGTCCTGGGCGCGAGGTCTGGTCCGTGGTTGAGGGGCCGCCCCGGCATCGTCACCGGGACTTTCTGCCCTGGGCGCCTGGTCCTACTGGTACCTAGCCTCACCACGGGAGGGCGCATGAACCAGTCACGGCCGGCCGCTCGCGCGACGGATCAACGCGTCCGGCCCGCTCACGTCAGGGGGAACGACTAGTGGCCACGCGAGACGTGGCGCCTGCCCGAGTGGGGAGCGGGGTGGCGCACTCCTCCGAGTCCCCGCGGCGGATTGTGATTCTGGCGGTGCTGTGTCTGTCGGTGTTGATCATCAATCTGGACGGCACGGTGCTGAACGTGGCCCTCCCGCGTATCGTCGCCACGCTGCACGTCGACGCGGCGCAGCTGCAGTGGATCGTCGACGCCTACGTCGTGGTCTTGGCGGGCCTCTTGCTCATCGCCGGCTCGCTGGGCGACCACCTCGGTCGCAAGTGGGTGTTCGTGGTGGGGCTGGTGATCTTCGCCACGGGCTCGGCTCTCTCGGCGTTCTCGCCGCGCGCGGCGGACCTGATTGCCGCGCGGGCCTTCATGGGCGTGGGGGCGGCCGCCATCATGCCCTCGACGCTGTCGATCCTCACGAACGTGTTCACGACTCCCCACGACCGGGCACGCGCCATCGGGCTGTGGTCGGGAACCAACGGCTTGGGCCTGGCGCTGGGTCCGATGATCGGTGGCTGGCTATTGGCCCACTACTGGTGGGGGTCAGTCTTTCTCATCAACGTGCCAATCGCGGCACTGGCGGTGGCGGTGGTGCTGTGGGTAGTGCCCAACTCGCGCAATCCGGTGGCGTCGCGCCCGGATCTGCCCGGCGCCGCGTTGGCCCTGGTTGGGGTGGCCGTCCTGCTGTGGGGGATCATCGAGGGTCCCGGGCGCGGGTGGGGGTCGATCGCGATCGTGGGCGCTCTGGGTGGGGCACTCGTGCTTCTCGGGGCGTTCGTGGCCCTGGAGCGCCACAGCACGCACCCGCTCCTGGAGCTGTCCTTCTTCCGCTCGCGGCGCTTCTCGGTGGCGATGAGTGCGCTGGCCCTCACCATCTTCGCCCTGTCGGGAGTGATGTTCTTGCTCACGCAGTTCTTCCAGTTCACCCTGGGGTACAGTCCCCTGGCGACGGGGCTGCGCATCACGCCGATCGCCGCGGTACTGGTGGTGGTGGCCGCGCTGTCGACGACGCTCGCGCGCGCGATCGGGACGCGAGTCGTCGTCTTCGTTGGAATGGTGCTGATCTCGCTGGGCCTGGCCCTGCTGTCGTTGGTGAGCGTGCACTCGAGCTACGTGAGCATGCTGCCCGCCTTCATGCTGTTGGGTGTCGGGACGGGACTGGCCGTCGCGCCCAGCACGGACTCGGTGATGGGATCGGTACCCGTCGATCTGGCGGGGGTGGGGTCCGCCACCAACTCGACGGCGCTGCAGGTGGGCAGTGCCCTGGGGGTCGCCGTACTGGGGAGCTTGCTCTCGACGCACTACCAGGCGACGATGACGCGCCTCGTCACGGCGCGGGGCGTGCCGTCGGTGATCGCGCGCGCCATCGAGGGATCGCTGGGGGGTGCCCTGCTGGCCGCCGGCCGCGCTGGCGCGCTCGGCCCATCACTCGCGTTGGCCGCGCGCCAGGCCTACGTGAGCGCGATGATCTTTGCCGTGGACGTCGGGGCGCTCATCGTGGGCGTGGCGGCCGTGGTGGTGGCCCTGGCCCTGCCGGCGCGAGCCGAGGGCGACACCTAACTCGAGTGGGGGGCCAACGCCGAGATAGCGGCCACGATCTCCTGGGCGCTGGCGCCGGGCCCGAAGACGTCGGCCACGCCGAGGGCGCGTAGCTCGTCGACGTCGTTGGCGGGGACGATGCCCCCCACGATGACGGGGATGTCCGAGCCGCGCTCGCGCAGCGCCGTCACGACCAGTGGTGCCAGGGTCAGGTGCGCGCCCGAGAGCATGGATAGTCCGACGACGTCGACGTCCTCCTGGATCGCCGCGACGGCGACGGACTCGGGCGTCTGGAAGAGACCGGTATAGACGACCTCCATCCCCGCATCGCGCAGTAGGCGGGCGACGACCTTGATGCCCCGGTCGTGGCCGTCGAGCCCGACCTTGGCGACGAGCACGCGCACGCTCACAGCGACGGCACCTCGACGTAGCGCCCGAAGACGTTCACCATCGCTCCCATCATCTCACCGACCGTGGCGTAGGCGCGCGCCGCGCCGATCAGGCTCTCCATCAGGTTGACGGTGGGGTCGGCGGCGTCGTGAGCGAGACGGGCGAGCGCGTCGCGTACCGCGTCGTCGTCGCGGGACTGGCGCACCTGCGCCAGGCGCGCGATCTGTCGGGACTCGTCCTCGTTGGTCACGCGAAGCAGCGTGAGATCGCTGTCGTCATTGCCCTCGGTGAAGGCGTTGACGCCCACTACGATCCGCTCACCCGCGTTGAAGGCGCGCTCGAGCTCGTAGGCGGAGTCGGCGATGTGGCCCTGGAACCAGTTGTCCTCGATGCCCTTGATGCAGCCCTCGAGCATTGAGCCTTGGCCCATCTCGACGATCTCGGCGAACAACGACTCCGCACGCCGCTCCATCTCGTCGGTCAGCTCCTCGATGAACCACGAGCCCCCAAGGGGGTCGGCGACGTCCGCCACGTGCGTCTCGTAGGCCAGCACCTGCTGGGTGCGCAGGGCCAGGCGTGCGGCCTTCTGGGAGGGGAGTGCCAGCGCCTCGTCCATGGAGTTGGTGTGCAGCGACTGCGTGCCACCCAAGACCCCCGCCAGAGCCTCGATGGCGGTGCGGGCGAGGTTGACCTCGGGCTGCTGGGCGGTCAGCGACACCCCCGCCGTCTGGGTGTGGAAGCGCAACTGCCAGGAGCGTTCGTCGGTGGCACCGTAGTGGTGGCGCATCCAGGTAGCCCAGAGACGTCGCGCGGCCCGGTACTTGGCGATCTCCTCGAAGAAGTCGATGTGGGCGTTGAAGAAGAAGGAGAGGCGCGGGGCCACCGTGTCCACGCCGAGTCCGGCTTCGCGGGCCAGTTCGACGTAGGCGAAGCCGTTGGCCAGCGTGAAGGCCAGCTCCTCGGCGGCGGTGGACCCGGCCTCGCGGATGTGGTAGCCCGACACCGAGATCGAGTTCCACTTGGGCATCTCGGCCGCCGTGAAGGCCATGGTGTCGCGCACCAGGCGCATGGACTGGCGCGGCGGGAAGATGAACTCCTTCTGGGCCTGGTACTCCTTCAAGATGTCGTTCTGCAGGGTGCCCCCGAGCCGCTCACGGGGCACGCCGTGCGCCTCGGCGTTGGCGACGAAGAGGGCCAGCATCACCGCCGCGGGCGAGTTGATCGTCATCGAGGTGGTGATCGCGCCTAGATCGATGCCGTCGAAGAGGTCGGCCATGTCGGCGAGCGAATCGATGGCCACGCCGCAGCGACCCACCTCACCCCGGGCCATCGGGTCGTCGGAGTCGATGCCGAGCAGCGTCGGCATGTCGAAAGCCGTCGACAGTCCCGTGCCGCCGGCGTCGATGATCTCGCGAAAACGCTCGTTGGTGTCACGGGCGGTGCCGAAGCCGGCGAAC
>JAJYNX010000082.1 GCA_021786095.1 Actinomycetes bacterium
GCCACCTCGAGCGCGGCCACCGGCCTCGCGGCGGGCAGCTACTACTTCATGGTCACCTACAGCGGCGACGGCACCTACTCGGCGATCACGCCGGGCACGGCTGAGCCCTTCACCATTGGCCAGCAGGGGCCCGCTATCGCTACCACTGTGTTCAGTGGTGGTTCCCTGGTGAATAGCGTGATGACTGGCGGTACCGCGGTCATGGGGTCGCTGAGCGCACCCGCGTCGGTGTATGACACGGCGACGGTGACCGGGGTACCAGGGGGTCCCGCTCCGACGGGTTCGGTGACGTTCTACCTGTACTCGGGTACCTGCCCGCTGCCGCCGAATGGTGGTGCCGTGGCGGAGCTTGCCAATGCGTTGCTTGGTCAGTCCTCGGGAGCAATCGTGAACGGCGTCGCGACGTCGGGCGCCTTCGGCAGCCTGACGGTCGGCAGTTACTACTTCATGAGCGTCTACGGTGGCGACGTCACGTATCTGTCCGGCACTGGACCGTGTGAGCCGTTCACCGTGGTGAGCACCACCCCACCGCCACCGCCACCTTCGACGCCGTCCGCGAGTCTGTCGACGACGCCCGTCGTCAGTGGCGCGACGGCTAGTGACACGGCGACCGTGAGGGGCACGTCGGGAACGCCTACCGGCACGGTGACCTTCACGCTGTTCTCGGGTTCGCCGGGCAGTGGCACGCCGGTGGCGAGTTTCGCGGCTGACACAGTGAGCCTGGTCAGTGGATCGGCGAGTTCGCGGTCGACCGGGACGCTGGCTGCGGGTAGCTACTACTTCATGGTGACCTACAGCGGTGACGCCACCTACTCGGCGATCACGACGGGTACGGCGGAGCCGTTCACGATCATTGCGGTGAGTCCGCCCAAGCCGCCCAAGAAGCCGAAGAAGCCGACGGTTCCGCCGTACAAGATCCCGACGAAGCCGCCCAAGACGGGCTTCGGCGGCAGCGCGCGGATGGTCTACAACGGTGGCCTGCTGGCGGGTGGCGGTTCGGTTCTGCTCGCGGGTCTATTGATGCTGGCCTACGCGATGCGTCGCCGGCGTCGTCTCTAGTGCGGGTGGGTGACCAGAGCAGTTGTTTGAGATGAGACGTCGTACGAGTCGTCGGTGGTGGCCGTGGGCCGTGGGGTCCCTGGTGCTGATCGTTGTTGGTGTCACGCTCCTGGTGATGGGGGCGCGGGGCCAGGACGTCGGCCCGGGGATCCCCGGACCCATCGGCAGCACGGGGGTCACCCCGACCACGGCCACCCCGCAGTCGTTACCTTCCTCCGTCCCGTCGGTGCGGCTGGTGTCGGTGAGTTGGTCGACCAGGTCACCCGCCCCCGCGACTGAGCGTTCCGTGGCTGGGGGGCGCGTGGCCCACGCCACCCGAGTTCCCACCCATCGCCCCCCTCGAGGTCCGGCGTTCCTGGCGCGTTCGCGGCCCGTCCACCTCTGGATCCCCGCCCTGAACGTGTCGGCTTCGGTCATCGTGCTGGGTCTGAACCCCGACGGGAGCGTGCAGGTTCCGCCCAACACCGTGGAGACCGGGTGGTACAAGTACGGGCCCACCCCGGGTCAGCGGGGCTCGTCGGTGATCCTCGGTCACGTCGACTCCTACCGCGGCATCGGCGTCTTCTTCTACCTGCGCAACCTTCGCCCCGGGAATCTGGTGCGCGTCGAACTGGCGGATCGTCACTTCGTGAACTTCTCGGTCATCGGGCTGCGCGAGTACACCAAGGGTCAGTTTCCCGAGAAGGTCGTCTACGGGTATCGCTCCTATGCAGGACTGCAGCTGGTGACCTGTGGCGGGGTCTTCGACCACTCGACCGGTCACTACCTCTCGAACATCGTGGTGTACACCAAGCGCATCGTCAACTGATCGCGCCGGGCGAGTTGCGATGCACCGGGCACGCCTATAAGACTCGCGTGTCACCACGGACCAACTAGTTTTGAGCAAAGTTCCAACAAGACGGCGAAATCGTCGCGAGCGTGTGGCAGTCTCTACACACCTCGTTTTCGACGAGGTTCGATCTCAGTAGTGACTGAGGTGGTCCACCAGCATGCCCTTGCGTAGTGGGCCACGTCCCGATGCGGCTTCGGGCTCGCTCCCTCGGTGTTGGGACGGAGCCGACGTGAGCGGCGCACTCGCGCGGGAGCTGCGGGAGGGCCACGGTCTTCTCTGGCTCGAATCGACCGGTGCTGGCGCCATTGTTTTCACGTAGTCACGTCGTTGTCTCGTGGTCGATTTGTCACGTAACCATCTTCCTCGTTGCGGTAATCGGTCTCGTGTTGGCATCGTCGAGGTCGCCGAATCACGTGCTCAAACCCCGGTAGTCGACAGTAATCCTGTTGACTTGACGTCAATGTTCGACTCGTACCGTCGACGGACATGGTGAGATTTGATCGAGCAAGGTTGGTGAAGTGTTGTGGTCGCCGAGAGAGTGAGGTGACTCTGGTTCTCGACAATCGAGACCATGAAGTTTCATACGCAAGGGCACTCGGATCTCTCCACCGCCGGCGTCGCCTCGTCGGCGCGGCGTTCGTCGCGCCACGTCGTGCGTCGGCGCGTCGAGGTGGTGGTTCTCTCGGTCGTGACCATGGGTGGCGGCAGCTACGTGGTCAGCGGACACCTCGCCGGCGCGGCGACGTCCGCGACCTCGTCGGTCGCGACCGTTCCCGCCTCGTCGAGTCACTCACTGTCCGTCGGACCGACGGCGTCCGAGCTGTCCCAGCGGGCGCAGCTCGCGTCGCGACGTCGCGACGGCGTCGCGCCGACGACGACCACGACGTCACCGAGGGCGACGGTCGCCCGTCACGCGGCGCCCCCCACGGCGCGCTCCACGGTCCCCCGACCCGTGGCTGGCGGCTCGCCGACGGCGCATGTGGTGACCGCGACCCGTCGTCCCGTGTCGGTCACGACGACGACGGTCACCCCCACGGTGACGCGTCGGCCCACTCCGGTGACCACCACGACCGTGACGCGCACCGTGGCTCGTCGCCCCACCCCGGCGGTGACGCGCACCGTCACCCGCACCGTGACGCGCACGGTGAGCCGCACCACGACCGCCCGGCCGACCACCAAGCGCCCGGCCCCACCTCGGCGCCCGGCCCCGGTGCGCGCCAAGTTGTTGACGGCCCTCAACCCGGCGTCGAACATCGCGCCGAGCCCCGACTTCCTCCAGTCCGGACCGTGCAGCCAGAGCGGCGGGGCGTGGAGTTGCGCCAACCCGTGCGTGACCTCGTCGATGGCCTGGCCGACGGTGGACACCGGCATGGCGTGCACCAACTACATCCTCCAGGCGATCGACGCGGCGCGCACCGTCGAGGGCATCGGCCCGATGGTGCTGCCGAGCAACTGGGCGTCGCTCTCGATCCCCGAGCAGCTGTTCGTGGTCGCCAACCTCGAGCGCACGGCCCGCGGACTGCCGCCCTACCTGGGTCTCAACGCCGCCCTCTCGGCCGAGGCCCAGCACGCCGCCGCCACCAACTCCGACCCGGGCCTGGCCCCGGGCTTCGCGACCGGCACCGACCCGCAGGGCTACCCGGGGATGGGGGGCGCCTGGTCAGCCGGCTTCTCGGTGCTGGCGGCCGACTACCTCTGGATGTACGCCGACGGCTGGGGCGGCAGCGCCGCGGACACGTCCAACGTCGCCTGCACCTCGGCCGGTGCAGCCGCGTGCTGGGCGCACCGCGATGAGCTGCTCGGCTACGACCCGAGCTACAACCCGGGCGTGGGCCTGTCGTGCACCGACTGTGAGATGGGCACCGGCTTCGCGGTCCTGGGTCGCTCGGGCTCCTTCGTGGACCTGGTGGAGCAGCCCGCCGGCGCGCCGCCGGCGATGACCTTCACCTGGGCCCAGGACGTCGCCCCGTACCTGTAGGGGGCGACGTGATGCGTCGAATCGTGCCGGTCGTGGCGGTGTGGCTCTGTCCGTTGGTGCGGTGCCGGATGGGGCGCAGCGCTGTCTGCCGTGCTGAATCTGGCCCGCGGGCCTGAGTTCATCAGCCGCTCAGCGGAAGGATCGTTTCGTGGCGGTTTACTTCTCGAGTGACGACTCGGTGTCACCGTTCTCACGGTGATGACCGGACTCGCTATGCTCGTCGTGTGGAACGTTTGTGGAATGCTCGCTGATGTTCGGATTGAATCCCGCTCCCCGCTACCGGCTCGCCCGCCCGCCATTGATCCAAGTCCTCGGTCAGGTGCGCTTTCCGGTGCGGTCACGTCTCGCGACCCTGGAGGGTGTCGCTCCGATTCAGGAACGGCTCGACGCGATCTTCCCCTACATGAAACAACAGCAGGTACAGCAGGTCTCGCTCCTCGTCGGGCCGGCCGGTCCTGCCGCCGGCGAGGCTCAGGTCACTCAGACCTGGCGCTTCGATGATGACGCGGGCTGGTGGCTCGTCCTTGCTCCCGACAGCGCGACGCTCGGCGTCGGTTCGCAGTATGGCGAGTTCGCGGAGTTCTCCGACCGGTTCCGCACGGTGCTGCAGGCCCTGGCGGAGGGAGCGGGAGTGTCACGAGGGGATCGGCTCGGGGTGCGATATCTGAACATCGCCGACGTCCCGCCCGGGGATGACGCCGCGTGGCATCACTGGTTCAAGCCCGAGCTGACGGGGTGGAGCGCGACGGACGCGATCGGAGACGCGACCCGCCTTGTCACGAGCATCACCCAGACGCAGTTGGCCGCATCGCCCGTCGGGGAGTTGAGCGGTCCCCCGGTCGACATCCAGGCAATCGTGCGGCACGGGCTCATTCCGGCCAACACGATGGTTCCGGGAGTCCTCCCCGCCCAGCCGCGCAATGCCGCGTTTCTCCTCGACGTCGAACTGCTCGTCGATGCTCCGCAACCCTTCGATCCAGACGAGCTGTCCCGCCAGGTGACGATGCTCCACGACCAAATCGATCGCTTCTTCTTCTGGGCAGTCGCTCCAGAGGGTGCGACATACTTTGGTCTCGAGGTTCTCTGATGACGTTGACTGAGGACGGAACGATCTACGAGCAGGCCCTGCGTGGTGAGCCGTTCGAGCGCGTCGTCGTCCCTCCTCCGTTGAACACGGTCACAAGCCTGTGGACCCTCGGCGACTGGGCGCTCATCGTTCCTCCGCCGATACCACGCCCCGCTCCGGAGATGCAGCGCATCGTCAGCCATCTCAAGGAGTGGACGGGCTGGTCGGCTCGTCGACTCGCCGAGGCGCTCAACACCAGCCACACGACGGTACTCGGCATCGAGAGCGGTCGTCCTCTCGTCAACGGCCGCAGCGGTGATCTCCGTCGGCGGCTCACCGAGATGCACGACGTCGTCGAGCGCATCTATCTCCTCGCGAACCGCGACCATGAGAAGGTTGCGCGCCTTCTCGACACGGCTCCCCCTGGACGAAGGTCGGCGATCGAGGAGATGCAGGCGGGCGAGGCCGCGAGGGCCTACCTGGCCGCCATCGACGTCCTGCGGCGCCGGACTCCCGGCCTGCTTGTCGGGAGTCGACCACGGCGCGACGGCGCGACAGCGCCCCTGCACGACTAGCGCCTCGCGCATGGCGTCGTTGTACGAGGACGGCTGGCGGCAAGGTTCTATCCTGGAGGCCACTCTCCCCCTCGACGCGGTGATACTCGGCCCCACGGGGTATGCCGAGCGTCGCCAGGGCGAACACGGCCGGTGGGTGGTCGCCACGCAGGACTGCGACCTCGATCAGACGGACAGAGCTAATGCCGAGCCCACGGTCGAGCTGCGACCGGTCTTTCTCGATGGACCGCCCGCTGACTGGGGGATTCGTTCGGCACAGTTTCTCGTCGCGGAGGGCGAGTACGTGCGCTCTGCGAGTCCGCGAACGTTTGTGTCGGCCGTACTCCTCGCTGCGCTCTTCACCAGCGGCGACGGCCGACGGCGCGACGGTGATCCTGTCCGTCGCCAAGCCTTCACGACGTGGTTGGGCTTGCGTTACGACCGCCCTGCGGTGCCGCCCACCGTACTCCCTCTTGCCAAACGCATCGCCGAAGAGGTCACCCGCCGACGGCACCGGCCCGTCGGGCGACGGATCCGCGATGTCCTCATGCAGTTCGACGAGGGCGCCTCACCGACGCGGTTCTCGCTCTTCGCAGTCCTCGCCCACGAAGACGACGAGCAGGAAGTGCGCGAATGGCTTGCCGCCATCGCCCAGGCTATTCCGGCGACGTTCGGCCTAGCGGATCAGATCGAAGCGGCGACGGCTGCGAGGATCTCGTTTCAGTTGATCGAGACGTCCTACGCCGCCGACGTGTCGTCACTCACGTGGCGGCCAGTAGATCCGCGAGCGGATGGGGTTACGTGAGGCGATGTCGCCTGCGGCGCACGTGACGGTTAGCACGAAGGTTCTCGTCGCACGAGTTGGAACGCGGAGATGCCCAGGGTGGGTGAACACGTCGGAGAACGAGGATGACGTGATACTCACCGACCCGGTCTACCGGGCTGCTGACGCTGATCAGTTGCCCGGTGTTCTGTTGATGGCGTTTCGACCTTCACCACCGGGCGGCCTTCCGGTCGAGCCGGTTGCATCAGTCCTGCATCCTGGGCGCACCGCGACGAGCTGCTCGGCTACGACCCGAGCTACAACCCGGGCGTGGGCCTGTCGTGCACCGACTGCGAGATGGGCACCGGCTTCGCGGTCCTGGGTCGCTCGGGCTCCTTCGTGGACCTGGTGGAGCAGCCCGCCGGCGCGCCGCCGGCGATGACCTTCACCTGGGCCCAGGACGTCGCCCCGTACCTGTAGGGGGTGATGGCTGACCGCGCCAGCAGGCTCTTCCACCTCGCTGGTTGACCAGGTGTCCGCAGTCGCCTGCCGGTCATCGAGGACGGGTCAGGCGAGCGCCGTGATCACGGGATAAAGATGAGGAAGGTCGTGAGAACCGAGGGCCCTGGACCTGACGTGCAGAGTTGCTGGACCGAACCAGTGTGTCTCGGCTGTCGGGAGGAGTATTGCGATGGGTCACGACGAGTGGTCAGAGTTCGCTCACGGCGATCGTGACAGCCAATGACTGCCGAAGGGGGAAGTCGTTGCACTGGGCGAGAGTAGCGGTCGTTGACGCCACTGGGTAGATCACCAGGGGCTGGGTACACGGGGCCTACAACGTCCGTGTCAGAGTCGTTCTCGCTGGCCACCCCTGGTGGCCAGCCATTCTGCACACCCTTCTCGACGACGGCACCCACGGCCTTCGTGGTGTCGGGGAGCGTCACGACCACGCGACCACGCGAGCGAACGTGCGAGACGATACGTTCCTGGAAATGGCCTTTCCATCTTGGTGCAGTAGAACACCGCATGTCCCGCGTTTCCCAATTCAAGAAGCGTGCCACCATGAACTTCCGCCGAACTCGGAACATGACCACTGAAGAGGGATGGTGCTCCAGCCGCTGCACTCAGATGGAAAGGCCTTTCCTGGGAAGGTTACCAAAAATACCGTTATGACGTCATAGTGGTACGTCACTAGACTGGACGCATGAAGAAGAAGACGACCGTCTACCTCGACTCCGACGTTCTCACCGCGACCAAGGCGGCGGCGCTGACGTCGCACCGGTCGGAGAGCGCCGTCGTCGAGGACGCCCTACGGTCGTACCTTCGCAGTGGCCACGGCGACGTCGCACGCGACGAGTTGCGATCGCTGTTGGAACGCGTCACCGCGACGAGCGACCTCGACGAGGAGGCGGCGTTGGAGCGGGCGGTGGACGAGGTGCGTGCCGTTCGTCACGAGCGTCGTCTCCGATCGGCGCGCGGTGGGTGAACGACCGACGTTCGTCGTTGACACCAACGTGTTCGTGGCGGCGGTCACCTCGCGAGACGGCGTGTCCGCGAGACTCCTGCTCGCCGCGAGGACCGGACGCTGTCGTGTGATCGTCTCGCCGTTGCTGCTCGACGAGTTGTCGACGGTGCTTCACTGACCCCAGTTTCGGCGTTACCTCAGCGCTGCGGATGCGTCCGAATTCGTCAAGGTAATTCGAGAACTGGCGCGGGTCATGGATGACCCGCCGATGGATGGCACGCCAATCACTGATGACCCCGACGACGACTCTTTGGTGGCGCTGGCTGAGGCGGTGGGGGCCGACGCACTCGTGTCGGGTGATCCGCACCTCACGACGCTGCAACGCGCGGGCGTCTCGGAGCTGACACCCCGGGCTGCACTCGACATCATCGACGAGACGCACGGCGCAGGGTGACCCCGGGTGGCGCCGGTCGCCAGTGGCCACGGTGGTCAGTGGACGTGGTACCGAGAATGTTGGCCGTCATCGAACTCGTGGTCTGGTCACCCGGCGTGGGGGCGTCGCCGAGATAGTCGTCCGGCAGTGCGGCCACCACGAGCCCGGCGGGTGTCGACGCCATCGAGACCCGCCTCCCGGTCACGGTCGTCTGGATGGTGCGGCGTCGACGACGGCCGTCGTGGTTTGCCGAGGTCGTCGACGACGGTACGTCGACCGTCCCCTTGGTGTCACGCACGTCGTCGCATCGGTCACGTCGCACTCACTGGCCGAGCGGCGCGACGGTCGTGCGCGTGGCCGGTGGGTCGTCGGTGGTCGAGCGGATCCGTCGCGACAGGGGCGCCTTCACCAGGTCGAGCAGGAACGTGGCGACGAGGACCGTTCCGAGCACGACGCCGATGGCGCCCGCCCCCGCCCGGGCCATCAGCCACCCGCGGTCCGCCAGGACGCCGATGACGATCAGGTCCGTGGCGGTCGCCCCCAGCATCAGCCGGCTGGGTCGGGCCCGCCACAGGTGGTGCTCGTCGCGCACCAGGTAGACGGTGGCCTGACCGGTGACGACCAGCATCACGAACACCAGCGTCTGGGTGACGGCGAGCGAGTAGCCCGCGACGTCGCGCGCGACGTAGTAGGTGGCGAAGGAGACGACGAGCCAGGGCAGTGCGACGCCGAGCGCGGCCAGTGAGAGCTGCGCGACGCGCCAGCGGTCCGGCTGGGGGGAGAAGCCCACGCGATCGGTGGCGATCGACATCGTCACGAAGTCGTTGGCGAACAGCAGCAGCAGCACCAGGCGCGGCGTGGTGACGAACTGGCCGGTGAGTAGCAGGCCCAGGGCCAGGAACAGCGAGACCTGGAAGGTCTTGACGATCTTGTTCAGCGTGTAGGTCAGCATGCGCTGGTAGACCCGCCGGCCCGTCTCGATCGCGGCGACCACGTTGGTCAACCCCTCGTCGGTCAGCACCACACTGGCGGCCTCTTTCGCCACGTCGGTCGCGCTGGCCACGGCGACGCCCATCTCGGCGCGCTTGAGAGCCGGGGCGTCGTTCACGCCGTCGCCGGTCATGCCCACCACGTGCCCGGCGCGCTGGGCACGCTCGACCAGTCGCAGCTTGTCCTCGGGCAGGACCCCAGCGACGACGTCGAAGTCGAGGGGACCGTCGGCCTGGGCGCGCAGCACGTCGGGGGTGACGACCCGCGAGCCGAGGCCGACCTCGCGCGCCACGGCCAGCGCCGTCGCCTCGGTGTCGCCGGTCACCATGATGATGCGCACTCCGAGCTCGCCCAGGTGCTCGATCAGCGGGGCCGAGTCGGGGCGCAGCGGGTCGCCCATCGCCACCAGCCCGACCACCGAGAGCGAGGCGTCGTCCCCGCGCGCCACGGCGAGGATGCGCGCCCCGCTCGCGGCCAGGCGCGCGACGTCGGCTTCGAGCGTGGCGGGAGCCCGGCCGAGCGCCGCGAGGACGCGTGGCGTGCCCTTGGCCACGCGGCGCGTCACCCCGTCCTGGCGCACGGTGGCCTCGGAGCGCTTGGTCGAGGGGTCGAAGGGGGTGAAGGTGAGCCGCTCGAGCGGGGGGACATCACCGAGGGCGTCGAGGATCGCCACGTCGAGCGGGTCCTGGGTGGCGCGGTCCGACGCCGCCGCGGCCAGAGCCAGCACCTCGTTGCGCGGGGCGCCGTAGCCGAGGACGTCGGCGACGCGCAGCCGGTTCTGGGTGATGGTGCCGGTCTTGTCGGTGCAGAGCAGGTCCATCGCGGCGGCCTCCTCGATCGCCGAGAGGCGCGTGACCAGCACGCCCTGGCGCGCCAGCTCCAGCGCGCCCAGCGACGTGGTGAGGGTGAAGGTGGCGGGCAGGGCCACCGGCACGGTGGCCACCACCAGGATCAGGACGAAGGGGACCAGCTCGCTCCACGACAGGTGGTGCACCAGCCCGTAGGCGAGCACCGCTACCACCAGCGCGCCGTCCATCGCCAGCAGCGCCCAGACGATGCGAAAGATGGTGGTCTCGAGGTGGCTGACCGTGGTGGCGGTGCGCGTGAGCTGGGCGGTCGTGCCGAAGAAGGTGCGCGCCCCGGTGGCGGTGACCTCCCCGGTGGCTTCGCCGCGACGCACCACGGCCCCCGAGTAGAGGGTGGCGTCGACCCCGACGTCGACCTCGGCCGACTCCCCGGTCAGCACCGACTGGTCCACCGTCGTCGAGCCCTCGCGCACCGTGAGGTCGGCCGGGACGATGTCGCCGGCGCGCACGTGCACCAGGTCCCCGACCACCAGGGTGGTCGCGTCGACGACGAGCCACTGGCCGTCGCGGCGCACCCGGGCGCTCACGGCCAGCCGCTGGCGCAGCGCCGCCAGGGCGTCGTGCGCGCGGCCCTCCTGGACGACGCCGAGCACCGCGTTGAAGACGATCAGCAGCGCGATGATGATCGCCTCGGTGGGGTGGCCCGCCACGATCTCGAGGACGACGGCCGCCTCCAGCAGCAGGGGGACCGGGCCGGTCACCGTGGCCAGCAGTCGGCGCAGCGGGTGGGCGCGGGTCTCGGGCAGCGCGTTGGGTCCGTCGCGCTCGAGGCGCCGGCGCGCCTCGTCCGCGGTCAGCCCGCTCGGTTCCGCACCGGCCGCTGGCGCAGCGGGCGGGGCCGCGTTCGCCGCCGCGTTCGCCGCCGCGCCGTGGTCGTCGACGACGGGGGGATCCGTCGCCGGCTCGGAGGCCTCCTCGCCGGTCACGTCCCCATGATGGTGCGCGCGCCGCGAGCACGCCAGTCGTGACGGCTCGAGCCCGACGGCTCTGGTAGGAATGGGCGCGAGCGGGAGGTGAGAGGTCACGGCGGTCCGAGGTCCCACCCACCAGGGGGTCACCGCGGGTGAGCCGGCCGCGCCCACGCCCGCGACCGCGGCGACGGGTCCGCGCGCGGCGCTCGCCCGCGTCGCCACCCGGGGTCCGGTGATCACGCTGGCCGCACTGCTCGCCGTCTACCTCGGGCTCTTCGGCTGGCTGACCTGGCTCCAGCAGGCGAACTTCGGGACCTTCGACTTCGACCTGGGCGTGTTCGACCAGGAG
>JAJYNX010000037.1 GCA_021786095.1 Actinomycetes bacterium
CCACCGTCTCGGAGAGAAACCGGGCGGTGTGCTCAGTGGGCAGCCAGTCGTCGAGCGAGGGCGGCAAGAGGAAGTTCTGGTGTTGGTCGTAGGGGCGAAAGGTCTTGTCGCGGCCGGCTGGTTGGGATACTTCGCGAGCCCGAGACTCGGAAGCCTCCACCTGGAACAGCCGATCGTCTTCGCACAGGAAGGTCATGGACAATTCTCACAGCCGAGGTCGGGTCAGTGGTGGATTCTGACCCATGCACCTAGAGGAGACCCCCAGCCGACACGACCTCCTCGGGCGTATCAACACCGCTCTCGACATGCTCGAGGCCGATCCGCTGGATGCCCGATGCCGACGGCGGCGGTTTCAGAACATCGGCTTCTGGGGCATCATGGTCTTTCACCACGAGGGAGACTGGCTGATCCTGTGGGAAGAGAGAGATGAGGCGTGCGCGGAGGTTGATGTCCGTGCGATCACCCGTGACCCCTGAACTGTTGCGGTTTTGCCGGTAGCTGGCCACTGCGAAATCGTCCGGGCGGGTCCGCGCCCAACCGCGTGCGTCTTTGTCCAAACGTTTGTCCGAACCGTTGAGGGACCTTTATCCGAATCCCTCCTGGTCGGGCTGGGGAGATTCGAACTCCCGATCTCTCGGCCCCCAGCCGAGCGCTCTAGACCAAACTAAGCCACAGCCCGAGAGGCCAATGATAGCCGCCGGCACTACGCGCTTTGGCGGTGGGCCCCGTGCGACTGATTGGGATGGGTGAGCCAGGCGCGTGCTTCGCAAAGGAAGGCGATCGACTCGCCGGTCGCCTTCGCGTGCAGCGCCTCAAGGATTCGCTCGTCCAGCGCCTCAATCAACGCCTCTACTGCCATGGTCTCTCCTCTGGTCCTCGGCCCCCGTCGCCGACAGCCCGTCGGCGCAGCAACGACGAGGTGGTGGTCAACTCCAGCGTAGGGCGCGGCCACCGCCGCGCCATTCGTTATAGTGAGTGCGGGTCAGCGTTGCCCCAACGGTGAACCCATGGACCAACAGCCCTCCCTCTACGACCCCTCGTTCGAGCACGACGCCTGCGGCGTCGGAATGATTGCTGACCTGACGGGCGCCGCGAGTTTCGCCACGGTCGACGACGCACTGACCATCCTCGAGAACCTGGAGCATCGCGGCGCGACCGGCGCCGACGTCGACTCCGGGGACGGGGCGGGGATACTCCTGCAGATGCCCGACGCGTTCGTGCGCGACGTCTTCGACGTCGTCGTACCCGACCGCGGTGCGTACGGTCTCGCCCAGTGGATGGCGTCGAACGTCTCCGACACCCAACGCACCGCGCTCGAGGCGGTGTTCGCCCGAGTCGGGCTGCGCACCCTGGGCTGGCGTTCGGTTCCCGTCGACTCGAGCGTGCTGGGCCCGACGTCACGCGCCAGCGAGCCGCACTTCGTCCAACAGCTGCTCGACTCGGCGTCGGGCGAGTGCGGCGCCGCCCTCGAGCACAGACTGTTCTGTGCCCGCAAACTGGCCGAGCACGAGCTCGACGTCTACGCGGCCTCGTGCTCGTCCCAGGTGCTGATCTACAAGGGGATGCTGTCCTCGCCGCAGTTGCGCCGCTACTTCGCCGATCTTCGCGACTCCCGTCTCGCGTCGGCCATCGCCGTCGTGCACAGCCGGTTCTCGACCAACACGTTGCCCCGGTGGTCCCTCGCCCAACCGTTCCGCTTCATCGCCCACAACGGGGAGATCAACACGATCCGGGGGAACCGGAACTGGATGACCGCGCGCGAGTCCACGCTTCGCGCGCCGCTGCCGGTAGAGGTGTCGGCCCTCGCGCCGATCATCACCGACGGGCTGAGCGACTCCGCCAGCTTCGACGAAGTGGTCGAACTGCTCGTCCACGGTGGCCGATCACTCGCGCACGCGGTGCTCATGATGATCCCCGAGGCGTGGGAGCGCTCGACGTCGATGGACCCCGCCCGGCGCGCGTTCTACCGCTACCACGCGGCCCTGATGGAGCCGTGGGACGGGCCCGCGTCGGTGACCTTCTGCGACGGGCACGTCGTGGGTGCCGTGCTCGACCGCAACGGGCTGCGACCCGCGCGCTACTGGGTCACGAAGGACCAGCGAGTGATCCTGGCGAGCGAGGTCGGTGTCCTGCCCATCGACCCGGCCCTCATCGAGCGCAAGGGACGACTCCAGCCGGGGCGAGTGTTCCTGGTCGACGTCGACCGCGGCTGCATCGTCGACGACGACGAGTTGAAGGCGCAGCTGGCCCACGCCGCACCCTACGAACGCTGGTTGACCGACGAGCAGATCTCCCTCGATGACGTCCCCCCGCGTCCGATGCTCACGCCGAGCCACGCCTCGGTGACCCAGCGCCAACGGAACTTCGGCTACTCCGAGGAGGATCTGCGGCTCATCCTGACACCGATGGCGCTCGTCGGCGAGGAGCCCGTGGGCTCGATGGGCAACGACGCGGCCCTCGCGGTGCTGTCGCGCCAGCCCCGCTCGCTGTTCGACTACTTCTCCCAGCTCTTCGCCCAGGTCACGAACCCACCCCTCGACGCCATCCGCGAGGAGTTGGTGACCTCGACGCGCGTGGCGCTGGGAGGCGAGGAGAATCTACTGAGCGAGTCGGCGCGCCACTGTCACCAGGTCGTGCTCGGCTCGCCCGTGCTGAGCGTCGAGGACCTGGCCAAGCTTCGCTACCTCGACGAGACGGATCGGGGGCGCGACGTGACCAGCGTCGCGGTGGACGGACTGTTCGCAGCCCACGGCGAGGACCCGGCGGGTGAGCGACTCGCCCGCGCGATCGACGAGGTCACGGACCTCGTCGCGACGCGCGTGCGTGAGGGCGCCAGCATCGTCATCCTCTCGGACCGGCACACCTCGCCCGACGACGCCGCGGTACCCAGCCTCCTACTCACCGCGGCGGTCCACAACCGGCTCGTACGCGATCACCTGCGCACCCGAGCGGCCCTCATCGTCGAGGCCGGTGACGTGCGCGAGGTGCACCACGTCGCAGCCCTGCTGGGCTTCGGGGCGTCCGCGGTCTGCCCGTACCTCGCGTACGAGTCGATTGACGCGCTGGTCGCCGACGGCGAGATCGAGCTCGACGCCCACGACGCCCGCTACCAGTACGCCAAGGCACTGACCAAGGGCGTGGTCAAGGTGATGTCGAAAATGGGCGTCAGCACCGTTGCCAGCTATGTGGGCGCGCAGCTCTTCGAGGCGGTGGGACTGAGCGACGACGTGCTGGGACGCTACGTCACGGGCTTCCACTCACGCCTCGGCGGCGCCACGCTGGACGACGTCGCTCGTGGCGTCCTCCGCTGGCACTCCGACGCCTACGGCCCGCGCGCCACCCACCGATCGCTCACGTCGCGTGGCGAGTACCAGTGGCGCCGCGACGGCGAGATCCATCTGTTCACCCCGCGCGCCGTGCACCGGCTCCAGCACGCGACACGGGCTCGGCGCTACGACATCTTTCGCGAGTACACCGACGCCGTCAACCGTCAGGAGGACGGGCGGGTCACGCTACGCAGCCTCCTGCGGCTGCGCGAGGCGGCCGTCGCGACACCGTTGGACGAAGTGGAGAGTGCGGCGTCGATCATCGCACGCTTCTCGAGCGGTGCCATGTCCTACGGCTCGATCAGCGCCGAGGCGCACGAGACGCTGGCCGTGGCGATGAACCGCCTCGGCGCCAAGTCCAACACCGGCGAGGGCGGCGAGGACGAGGAGCGCTTCGTCGCTCCCGACCCCCGTCACAACCGCCGGTCGGCGATCAAGCAGGTGGCGTCAGGCCGCTTCGGCGTGACCAGCCGCTACCTCGTCAACGCCGACGACCTGCAGATCAAGATGGCCCAGGGGGCCAAGCCCGGCGAGGGCGGTCAACTGCCCGGCACCAAGGTGTACCCCTGGATCGCGGCCACGCGCCACTCCACGCCGGGAGTCGGACTCATCTCGCCTCCGCCCCACCACGACATCTACTCGATCGAGGACCTGGCCCAGCTGATCTACGACCTGAAGAGCGCGAACGACGCGGCACGCATCCACGTCAAGCTCGTGTCGGAGCAGGGAGTGGGCACCATCGCCGCCGGCGTGGCCAAGGCGCACGCCGACGTCATCCTGATCTCGGGCCACGACGGCGGAACGGGGGCCGCGCCGTTGACCTCACTGAAGCACGCGGGCACGCCGTGGGAGATCGGTCTCGCCGAGGCGCACCAGACGCTGGCCGCGAACGGGCTGCGCGATCGAGTCGTCCTGCAGGTCGACGGTCAGCTGCGCACCGGGCGCGACGTGATCATCGCCGCGATGCTCGGCGCCGAGGAGTACGGCTTCGCCACGGCACCGCTCGTCGTCATGGGCTGCGTCATGATGCGGGTGTGCCACCTCGACACCTGCCCGGTCGGCATCGCCACGCAGAACCCCGTCCTGCGCGAGCGCTTCCGGGGTCAGCCGGAGTTCGTGGAGACCTTCTTTCAGTACCTGGCCGAGGAGGTACGCGAGCACCTGTCGCGGCTGGGGGTGCACTCGCTCGACGAGATCGTCGGTGACACCCGTCACCTCGAGGCCGTGAACCCCAGCGAGGGCCCCGCCCTCGATCTCGCGGCCCTGCTGGCGCCGGTGGACCCGTCACAGCGCCGTCGACGCCGCGCCCAGGACCACGGTCTCGCGTCCGCGCTGGACTGGACCTTCCTCCACGACGCGGTGGCGGCCGCCCGCGAGGGGCGTCACTGGCGCACGACCCTGCCGATCACCAACGTGAACCGGGCCGTGGGCACCCTGACCGGTAGCGCCATCACGCGCGCTCTGGGGACCCGCGAGCTGGTGGACGACCAGATCGAGATCACCGTCACCGGCTCATCGGGCCAGAGCCTCGGCGCGTTCCTGCCCCGCGGGCTCACCCTGCGCCTGCGCGGCGACGCCAACGACTACGTCGGCAAGGGCCTGTCGGGCGGACGCATCGTCATCGCACCGTCCAGCGAGGCGACCTTCACGAGCGAGGAGAACGTCATCGCCGGGAACGTGATCGGCTACGGGGCCACCGCCGGGGAGATCTTCGTCAGCGGGGTCGTGGGGGAGCGCTGCGGCGTTCGCAACTCGGGCGCCGTGATCGTGGTCGAGGGGGCGGGCGACCACGCGGGTGAGTACATGACCGGAGGGATGGTGGTGATCCTCGGGCGCGTCGGGCGCAACCTGGCCGCGGGCATGTCCGGGGGGACGCTCTATCTGTACGACCCCCACGAGACGATCCACGAGCACCTGAGCAACGGCGTCTACGAGATCGATCCCCTGGACGCGCGCGACGACGACGTGCTGCTGGCGCTGCTGACCCGATTCGTCAAGGAGACCGACTCCGCCCTCGCGGCTCGCCTGGTCCAGGAGTGGCGCCACGAACGGATGAGCATGGTCCGAGTCGAGACCTCGGAGTACCAGCGAGCGCGCGAGGAGACCCGTCTTGGCTAAGCCGACCGGATTCCTCGAGTTCCCGCGACGTGGCCCGACGCCGCGGCCGGTACCGGAGCGGCGCACTGACTGGCGCGAGGTGTACGCACCCCAGTCCGACGACGAGGTCCGCCTCCAGGCGGCGCGCTGCATGGACTGCGGCATCCCCTTCTGCACGCAGGGCTGTCCGTTGGGCAACCCCATCCCCACCTTCAACGATCACGTCTACCGCGGCCGCTGGGACCGGGCGGCCGAGGCGCTCTTCACCACCAACAACTTCCCGGAGTTCACGGGCCGGCTCTGTCCCGCCCCGTGCGAGTCGGCGTGCGTGCTGGGGATCGCCGACGACCCGGTCACGATCGAGCGCCTCGAGTACGAGATCGTCGAGCACGCTTTCGCCCGCGGCGTCGTGGAGCCCACCCCCGCGTCCTCCGACGGCCCGCGCGTCGCGGTCGTCGGCTCGGGGCCCGCCGGCCTGGCGAGTGCCGCCCAGTTGGCGTCCGCGGGGTACCGGGTCGAGGTCTTCGAGCGCAGCGACGCGATCGGGGGGCTGCTGCGCTACGGCATCCCCGCGTTCAAACTCGAGAAGTCGGTCCTGGACCGGCGTCTCGACGTGCTCGCCCGCTCGGGCGTGGTCTTTCATCCCTCGACGCCAGTCGGCGAGGACCTCTCGCTCGAGGACCTGCGCGCGCACTTCGACGCGGTCGTGCTCGCGGTGGGCGCGACACTGGCGCGCCGCCTCGACGTGACCGGCTCGGACCTGGCGGGGGTCTACCCGGCGATGACCTACCTCGAGGCCGCGAACCGCGCGGTGCGCGACGCCGCCGCGCCCTCGATCGACGCCGCCGGCCGCCACGTCGTGATCCTGGGCGGTGGTGACACCGGCGCCGACTGCCTGGGCACGGCGCACCGACAGGGAGCGTCGTCGGTGCACCAGATCGAGATCCTGGCGCGACCCCCCGACGAGCGGCCGGCGGACGCGCCTTGGCCGACGATGGCGCGGCTGTTCAAGGTGACGACGGCGCACGAGGAGGGGGGTGAGCGGCTCTTCGACACCGAGACCCTCGCCTTCGAGGGGACCGACCGGGTCGAGCGCATCCGCCTGCGTGACCGCGCCACCGGCGAGGTTCACACCCAGCCGGCGGACCTCGTGCTCATCGCGGCGGGCTTCACGGGTCCCGACCTCGCACCCCTCGGACTCGAGGACCAGGTGTGGCGCACCGAGCGCGACACCCTACGGGTCGACGCGTCGTGGCGCCTCGACGTGAGTACGCCCGGTGCCCCGGTGTTCGCGTGCGGTGACGCCGTGCGCGGCCAGAGCCTGATCGTGTGGGCCATCGCCGAGGGGCGCAGTGCCGCCGCGGCCGTCGACCGTACGCTGCGCGCGGCCCCGTCGGGGCTGCCCGCTCCCGTCACCCCCTACGCGTCGTCGTGGTAGCGCCGCGCGGATCGGCGCGGACGCCGGCGACGCACGGCGCGCGAGTACGGTGGATGAGACGGGTGAGCGATACCACTCAGTAACATCGACGCCAGGTACGAGGAGGAGAAGACATGCGCAGTACGATGCAGGACGCGCCGCTCTTGATCAATCGGATCTTGCGTCACGGCGAGTTCCTCTACGCTCACAAGAAAGTACTGACGGTCACGTCCGACGGCGTGCGCGAGGCGACCTTCGCCCAGGTCGCGCGGCGCAGCGAGCAGCTGGCCGCGGCGTTGGCCGACCTCGGTGTCGGCGACGGTGATCGCGTCGCCACCTTCATGTGGAACAACCAGGCGCACCTCGAGGCGTACTTCGCCGTGCCCTGCATGGGGGCGGTCTTGCACACCCTCAACATCCGACTCTTCCCCGAGCAGTTGGCCTTCATCATCAACCACGCCGAGGACCAGGTGATCATCGTCGACGACACCCTGATCCCGCTGCTCGCGCGCGTGCGCGACCAGATCCCGACCGTTCGCCACATCATCGTCAACGGCACCGACGAGGGCGGCCTGCTCGGCGAGACGATCAACTACGAGGAGCTGATCAGTCGCTACCCGAGCGGGTACGACTGGCCCGAGATGGACGAGCGCAACGCCTCGGTGATGTGCTACACCTCGGGCACGACCGGTGATCCGAAGGGGGTGGTGTACTCGCACCGCTCGATCTGGCTTCACTCGCTGGCGTCCACGACGGCCAACTCGATCGGCCTCAGCGAGAAGGACCGGTGCCTGCTCATCGTGCCGATGTTCCACGTCAACGCGTGGGGAGCGCCGTACTCGGCCTATCTGGCGGGAATGGACCTGGTGATGCCCCAGATGTTCCTGCAGGGCGATCCCATCGTGCGCATGATCCGCGAGCTGCGCCCCACGGTGTCGCTCGGCGTGCCCACCATCTGGAACGAGGTCCTGCACGCGGCCGAGGCGTCCGGCGAGGCCGACTTCTCCAGCCTGCGCGGGCTCCTCGGGGGAGGCGCCGCGGTACCGCGCCACCTCATCGAGGCCTTCCGCGACGAGTACGGCGTCGACATCATCCAGGGATGGGGGATGACCGAGACCAGCCCGCTGGGCGCCGTCTCGATCCCGCCCGCGGGCACGCCGCGCGATCAGGAGATCGACTTTCGTGCCAAGGCCGGGCGCATCGTCGCGGGCGTGGAGGTGCGCGTCACCGCCGAGGACGGTACGGTGCTCGACCACGACGGCACCTCGGTCGGCGAGTTCGAGATCCGCGGACCGTGGATCACCGGCTCGTACTACGGGGTGGAGGCGCCCGAGCGGTTTCACGACGGCTGGCTGCGCACGGGAGACGTGGGCACGCTCGACGAGCTGGGCTTCATGGTGATCAGCGATCGCACCAAGGACGTCATCAAGTCCGGTGGCGAGTGGATCAGCTCGGTGGAGCTGGAGAACGCCGTGATGAGCCACCCCGCCGTGTTCGAGGCGGCGGTGGTGGCGGTACCCGACGAGAAGTGGCAGGAACGCCCGCTGTGCTGCGTCGTCCTGCGACCCGGTCAGAGCGCGAGCGCCCAGGAGCTGCGCGACTACCTCGCGACGAGGGTCGTGAAGTGGTGGCTGCCCGAGCGATGGTGCTTCCTCGACTCCATCCCCAAGACGAGCGTCGGCAAGTTCGACAAGAAAGTGCTCCGGGCCCTCTACGCCGAGGGGACCCTCGACGTGGTGACCACGAACTAGTGGAGGGCCCGCACGAGCTGCACGACTTGGCCGACCAGATCGCCGAGATCGAACGGCGCGTCGGCGAGGTGATCTTCACCGCCGTGCGCGATCAGTTGCGCGGCGACGACGCCGGCGCGCGCGATCGCGAGCGCCAACTCAGTCGCGTGCGCCGCAGCCTGGTCAAAGCCGAGAGCGTGCTGCGCGCGATGGACCTCGACGAGGGCTAGTCGACCCAGCCGTTCAGCGCGTCGATCAGCCGGCGCAGGCTCACGTAGTCGCGCCCGTCGAAACTGATGCGCAGCGTGGTCGAGTCGCGAGCGCGCATCGCGCCGTCGCGATCGAACATCGGGAACTGCGCGGCCAGCGCGGGCACGCGTTCGCGATCGAGGAGCCGCAGCGTGATCTCGGCGTACGAGCCGTGAATGGTCACCGCGCGGAAGTTGGCGTAGAAGCGCTCGATGGCACGGATGGCGTCAGGAACCGAGCTGACCAGCTCGACCAACCCGGACGCCTCGGCCTCGACGTACCCGCGCGCGACGACCGCGGACTCCAGGAAGGTGTACCAGCGACGCCAGTAGTCGCCCGCGGGGGTGTCGACCAGCACGACCGGAGCCGGGCGGCTCTTCCCCGTGTGCAGCAGAGTCAGGATCTCGAACGCCTCGTCCATCGTGCCCAGCCCGCCGGGAAAGAAGACGAAGGCCAGCGACTCCTTGGTCAGAGCCACCTTGCGGGTGAAGAAGTACTTCATCTCGACCAGACGAGACTCCGCATCGACGAAGGGGTTGGCGCTCTGCTCGAAGGGTAGGCGGATGTTCACGCCGAGCGTGTTCTGCGCCCCGGCTCCGCGCGCGGCAGCCTCCATGATTCCCGGCCCCGCCCCCGACACGATGATCCAGCCCCGCGTGGCCATGGCGCCAGCTAACTCTTGGGCCATGGCGTAGAGCGGGTCATCGGCGAGGACCCGGGCCGAGCCGAAGATGGTGACCTTGGCTCGATCACGCCACGGTGAGAAGACGTCGCCGGCGTCGAGGAGCTCGCGCAGCGTGGTGATCGTCAGGCCCAACTGCTCGGGATCCGTCGCCGACGCCACCACTCGATCCACGTAGGCGCGTAGTTGGGCGACCTGTTCGTCGTGCTCGCGCTCCGGCTCGTCCGGGGGCGACACACTGGCGTTGGCCGTGTCACTCACGGGCGAGCACGTCGTACAGAGTGGTGCGTTGTCGTAGCGGACGCCCGAGCGGAGCGACGAGCTCGCGCAGTGCCTCGACGTCCATTGCCTGGCCGTGGACGGCGCCGGCGGCCCGCGAGATGTTCTCGTCCATGAGCGTGCCGCCGAGGTCGTTCGCACCCGCGTGGAGCACGCGCCGGGCGCCGACGGGGCCCAACTTGACCCAGCTCACCTGCACGTTGTCGATCAGGGTGGCGTAGTGCAAACGCGCCACCGCGTGCATCAGCACCGTCTCGCGGAACGTCGGACCCCTGCGAGCCCGGCCGGTCAGATACAGCGGTGTGGCCATGTGCACGAACGGCAGCGGCACGAACTCCGTGAAGCCACCCGTCTCGCCCTGCAGCGCCCGAGTGCGCAGAAGGTGGGTGATCCACTCCTGGGGGCTCTCGACCGCACCGAACATGATCGTGATGTTCGAGCGCAGGCCGACCGAGTGCGCCGCTCGATGCACCTCCAGCCACTGATCCGAGGTGATCTTGTCCGGGCACAGGATTCGGCGGACGTCGTCGTCCAGGATCTCCGCGGCCGTGCCGGGCAGTGTTCGAAGGCCGGCCTCGCGCAGCCGTGTCAGATAGGTCGCGAGGTCTTGGCCGGAACGGCGGGCGCCCTCGAACACCTCCAGCGCGCTGAAGGCGTGCACGTGAATGGTGGGGGAGCCGGCACGCACGGCCGCCACGACGTCGATGTAGTAGTCGCCGTCGAAGTCGGGGTGTATGCCGCCCTGCAGACACACCTCGGTCGCCCCACGCTCCTCGGCCTCGACCACGCGCGCGCTGATCTCGTCGAGCGAAAGACGGTAGGGGTCACCACGAAGGTTGAGCGAGAGCGGCCCCTTGGAGAACGCGCAGAAGCGGCACTTGAAGGTGCACACGTTGGTGTAGTTGATGTTCCGGTTGACCACGAACGTCACGTCGTCACCCACCCGAGCCCGTCGCACCTCGTCAGCCAGCTCAATCAGCGCCGCGAGGTCGCCGCCGCGCGCGTCGAACAGCCACGTCAGCTCGCGGCGCTCGAGGGGGTAGCCCGGCGTGTAGCGGGCGAGCAGGGCCTGTACCTCGCTCGTGCGCACGCGCGACGGCCTGGCGAGCGGGGGGTCCGCGTCGTTGCCGGGGCTCCAGCTGTCGCCGCGGCCCAGTCCGTGCGCGTCCGCCAGACGCAGCACGGCCGGCCGCACCCGGCCGTCCAGGAACGTCTCGGCCTGACGGATCCACGCGGGATGCACGGCCAGTCGCGCGACCAGGTGCAGGTCGCGCGACGCGCAGATCTCCTCCAGCGCGCTGACGGCGGGCCAGGGACGCTCGGGGTTCACGTGATCGATCGTGACCGGCGAGATCCCACCGAAGTCGTCGACGCCCGCGTCGAGCAGGCGAGTCGGGTCGTCGCTCAGGTTCGGCGGCGCCTGCACGTGAACGTCGTCGGCCAGGAGCAGGCGCGCGACGGCGAGTGTCCAACGGTACTCCTCGTCCGTCGGCGGCGCCACGCGGGCCATGGCGGTGCCGGGCTTGGGGAGGAAGTTCTGGATGATCACCTCGTGGACGTGGCCGAAGCGCGCGTGCGCCGCCGCGATGGCCCCGAGCGCGTCGAGGCGATCGCGGCGCGACTCGCCGATCCCCACCAGTAGGCCCGTCGTGAAGGGGATCGCCAGTTCGCCCGCCGCGTGCAGCGTCGCGAGACGCCGCGACGCCAACTTGTCGGGGGCGAGACGATGCGCCTCGAGGTCTGCCAGCGACTCGAGCATCATGCCCTGGGAGGCGGTGCTGGCGCGGAGTTGGGCGAGCTCGTGCGGGTACAGCGCCCCGGCGTTGGCGTGGGGGAGGACGCTCGTCGACTCGAGCACCATCTGCGTCGCGCTGGCCAGATAGTCCACCGTCGATCGATAGCCACGAGCGGCGAGCCACCGGGCCGCGTCGTCGTAGCGCAACTCGGGTCGTTCGCCCAGGGTGAAGAGCGCCTCGGTGCACCCCACGGCCTCACCGGCGCGCACGATCGCCATCACCTCGTCCAGCGCGAGGTAGGGGTCACGCCGTCGAGCCGGTGGCTGAGCAAACGTGCAGTACCCGCAGCGGTCGCGACACAGCGTGGTGAGGGGGACGAAGACCTTGGGCGAGTAGGTGATGACCGACCCGAAGAGCGAGCGAGCCCGGGCCACGGCGGCCACGGCGACCTCGTCGGCCCGGGCGTGGCACAGGTCGTCGAACGCATCAGCTCCGAGCGTCGTCATCGGCGCCCTCTAGGCCGGCGCGCCGTCACGCGACGGCGACGCGGGGATCTTCGTCGCGATGGTCGCGAGCAGGGCGTCGTAGGCGTCGGCGAAGGCGGTGACACCCTCGTCCTCGAGGCGTACGGTGACCTCCTCGAGGTCGACGTCCGTGCCCAGCGCGTTGAGCCGGTGCGCCGCCGCCGCCGCCGTCACGGGGTCCGCGAGCACCGATCGCGCGGGGTCGAGACGCTCGAGGGCCGCGCGCAACGTGGCGTCGGGCATGGTGTTCACCGTCTCGTCGGCCACGAGGTCGTCCACGTAGAGCAGGTCGTCGTAGCGGGGGTCCTTCGTCGACGTGGACGCCCACAACGGCCGCTGGATCTGCGCTCCGCGCGCCAGGAGGGCGGTGACGTCGGGCGCGACCCGACGCGAGCAAAAGATCTCGTAGGCGGCGGCGGCCTGGGCGACCGCGCTCGTCCCGCGTCGCGGGTCGCCCTCGGCCAGCTCGGCGTCGACGGCGACGTCCAGGCGTGAGACGAAGAACGACGCCACGCTGGCCAGGCCGACGAGGTCGTGACCACGGCTCGCGGCCAGCGACAGCCCGTCGCGCCACGCGTCGATCACCTCGCCGTAGCGCGTCGTGGAGAAGATCAGCGTCACGTTCACGTTGATGCCCTGGCCGAGCACCTCGGTGATCGCCGGGAGACCCTCGCGCGTGGCGGGGATCTTGATCATCACGTTGGGCCGATCAACCTCACTGGCGAGGCGTTGGGCCGCGGCGATGGTGGCGCCGGTGTCACGGGCGAGGCGCGGCGAGACCTCGAGGGACACGAAGCCGTCGGCGTAGCGTCGCCGTCCGGCGGCGACGTCGTCGCGCGACGCGCGATGCACCGCGCCGAGAACGTCACAGGCGTCGCGCACGTCGGCCACGGCGAGGGACTCGAAGACGACCTCCGGGTCGCGAGTGTCGAGCGCCGCGATCGCCGCGTCGTAGGCCTGTGACGAGGCGAGGGACTTCGCGAAGATCGAGGGATTGGACGTGACGCCGCGCACCCCCTGCGTGACGAGATCCGCCAGCGTGCCGTCGTCGAGCCAGTCCCGGCGTATGTTGTCGATCCACGGGCTCTGGCCGTGCTGGTCGTACAGGTCGTGCAGGCGAGTCATCCGTGGACCTCCAGTACCGACTCCACGTGCGACACGAGGATGGCCGGTGAGATGTTGAAATGGGCGAGGACGTACGATCCGGAGGCCGACAGCCCGAACGAGTCGATGCCGAACGACTCGTCGACGTACCGCGACCAGCCGAGTGTCGCCCCGGCCTCGAGGGACACCGAGGGGATGCTACGACGCAGCACGCGGGCCCGATAGTCCGCCGGTTGCGCGTCGAAACACGCCCAGCACGGCAAGGCGACGACGCGTGTCGCCACGCCCCGCTCGGCCAGCTCGTCGGCGGCGTGCAGGCAGTGGGTCAACTCGGAGCCCGTTCCCACCAGGGTGAAGCGGGCGTCGTCACGTTCGCGCACCACGTAACCTCCCCGGTGTGCGTCGCGGCGCGAGGCCTCCGCGTCGGCGCCCTCGAGCACCGGGACGTCCTGGCGCGACAGCACCAACGCCGTCGGCGGGGGAGCCGGGTCGCTGAGGTACCGATCCACGACGTCGAGAGTCTCGTTGGCGTCGCTCGGACGAACGACGTGCAGGTTGGGCATCGCGCGCAGCGACATGAGGTGCTCAACCGGCTGGTGAGTGGGCCCGTCCTCGCCGATGCCGACGGAGTCGTGGGTGAAGACGAACAGGACGCTGGCGTGGCTCAGGGCGGCCAGACGAATCGCGGGCCGCGCGTAGTCGCTGAACACGAAGAACGTAGATCCCACCGGTCGCACCCCTCCGTGATGGGCCTGGCCCACCATGATGGCGCCCATCGCGTGCTCGCGAATGCCGTAGTGGATCTGTCGTCCGCCCGGATTGGCGTGGCTCTGGGGCGGGGAGTCGAGGACGACGCCCGTGTTATCGGTCAGGTCGGCCGATCCCGCGGTCAAGCCCGCAGTGCGCGGGGCGAGGGCGTCCATCGCTCGCTGCATGGCCTTGCGCGTGGCGACGGCGCCACCCTCGTAGCGCGGTGCCGCGACCCCGGGGAGCGCCGCGCCGTTCGTGCGCAGCTGCTCGAGAAGCCTCTCGCCGCGGCTCCCGGCCGCCTCGACCCGCTGCTCCCAGGCTCGCCGGTTCGCCCGTTGCCCACCGAGTGACTCGAGCAGGCGTGCGGGCAGCTCGGGGTCGAAGTGGAACGGCTCGTCGGCGACGCCGAGCGTCGCCTTGACCTCGCTGATCGCCTCGGGCGAGAAGGGCGTCCCGTGCGCCTCGCGTCGATCCATCATGACCGTCGAGGGGAACCCGATGTGCGACCGCACGATCACGAGGGTGGGACGATTGGTCTCGGCGATGGCCGATCGCGCGGCCGCTTCGAGGGCGTCGAGATCGTTGGCCGACTCGCCGAGGTCGATCACGTGCCACCCGTACGCCGCAAAACGCTCCGCGGGGTCGTCGTGCAGCGCCAGCTCGGTCGGTCCGTCGATCGTGATGTGATTGTTGTCGTAGAACACCGTCAGCCGATCGAGACCGAGCGAGCCGGCCAGCGAGGCCGCCTCGTGGCTGATGCCCTCCTCGAGGCACCCGTCGCCCGCGATGACCCAGGTCCGATGATCGACGAGATCGTCACCGTACTCGGCGCGTAGCACCCTCTCGGCCAGCGCGAGCCCCACGCCGTTGGCGACCCCCTGGCCGAGGGGACCCGTCGTGACCTCGACGGTGGGCGTGTGCCCGGCCTCGGGGTGACCGGGCGTACGCGAGTGCGGCTGGCGAAAGCCTCGCAGATCCTCGGGGGTGACGTCGTAGCCGAAGGCGTGGGCGAGGGAGTACTGAAGGATCGAGGCGTGACCCGCGCTGAGCACGAAGCGGTCGCGATCGGGCCACGACGGCATCGTCGGGTCGTGGCGCAGAACGCGTCCGAAGAGCGTGACGCCCAGTGGCGCCAGCGCCATCGCCGTGCCGCTGTGTCCGGAGTTGGCGGCCGCGGGAGCGTCCATGGCGACCGCCACGATCTCGCGAATCGCCCGCCCCTCGTCGAGCGAGGCCCCCGTATAGATGTCGTCAGCCATGCCTACGACCCTAACGGACGCGTTCGCCGCACGCGGGGCGTCTGGGTAGTCTGGGCCCGTGACGCTGCAGATCCCGCCCAACTGCGATCTCACCCTGGGCCTGACCTGCGTCGACAAGACGACACCGGGTCGCAGCGTGTGGCGCGTGACCCTCGACGAGCGTTTCGTGAACCCGGTGGGCGTCGTGCAGGGGGGATTCCTGTCGGCGATCGCCGACTCGGCCATGGGAGCCAGCGCGGTCACCGCGGCCGGCGAGCGCAAGGTGCACGTCGCCAACACCTCGATGAAGATCTCCTTCATCCGCCCCGCCCGTCCCGGCATGACCCTCACCTGCACGGCGCGCGTCGTCAAGCCCGGGCGGGTGGTGAGTTTCGTGGACGCGCGCATCGAGGATGACGAGGGGCGGCTCATCGCCACCGCCAGCTCAAACTACGTGATCAGCGAGCGCACTGAGTAGGCTGGCGACGTGAGAGTACCGTCGTGGCGTTCACTGCTTCGAGGCGCGGGCGTTCGCCGGGACCTGAGCGAGTTGCGCGACCTCGCCGTGCGCTACATCAAGGAGGAGACGGTCCAGCCGCTCAAGGACATGGGGCGCTACGCGCTCTACGGAGCCCTCGGAAGCGTCTTCGTGGGCCTCGGCGTGCTGTTCATCTTCCTGGCCGTCCTGCGCTTCTTCCAGGAGCAGTTTCGCGTGTTCGACGGAACCCTCTCGTGGATCCCGTACCTGATCGTGGCGGCCCTGGCGCTGATCGTGGCGGGCCTGACGCTGTGGCGAATCGTGAGCGGGGCGGGTGAGCGGCGGGTGAAGACCACCAAATGAGCGACTCCGCGACCCGACGTGAGTTGGAACGTTCGCTACGCGCGTTGCTGCCCGAAACGACGGCGGTAGACCTCCCCGAGCCGACGATCGCCACGGCGGGCGTGTCGGGCTTCGTCGTGGGCTACCTGTGGGGTTGGTGGCGGGGTCGCCGCACCCGACGCGCACGGCGCAGTCCACGATGAGTCGTTGGGCGTGGGGCTGGGTTCTGCGTCTCGTCCTCGGACGAGCGCTCGCCGAGCGCTCGCGCCGCTGGCTGGTGCTCGGAGCCGTCGTCGCGGTAATGGGCCTCGTCGACCGGATGGCCGCGCGGGCCGGGCGCGCGCCGCGCGCGCGCCGCGCGTGAGCAGCGTCCTACGCGCCGGCGAGCGCGTCCTGCTCGTTGACGCCAAGGATCGGCGCTACCTGGTCACGCTCCGCGAGGGGTCCGCCTTCCACACCCACGCGGGGATCGTGGCCCACGACGACCTGATCGGAGCCGACGAGGGCTCACTGGTTCGCTCCACGACGGAGCGGTCATTCCTCGTGGTTCGCCCCACCCTGGCCGACGTGGTGCTGAAGATGCCCCGAGGCGCGCAGGTCATCTATCCCAAAGACCTTGGTGCCATCCTCTTGCAAGCCGACGTCGCTCCGGGAATGCGGGTGCTCGAGGCGGGAGTCGGATCGGGCGCGCTGTCGATGACCCTGCTGCGGGCCGGTGCCCTCATCACGGCCTACGAGATACGCGAGGACTTCGCCCAGCACGCCATCCAGAACGTCCACGACATGCTGGGACCGGACGTCGCCTACGACGTGCGGATCCGCGACGTGACCGAAGGCATCGACGAGACCGATTTGGACCGCGTGATCCTCGACATGCCCGAGCCGTGGGCCGTGGTGGCGCACGCCCAGACGGCGCTGCGCCCCGGAGGCATCCTCCTGGCGTACCTGCCGACGATCAACCAAACCCAACTACTCCGCGAGGCGCTGCACCAGCATCACTTCGCACTCGCCGAGACGGTCGAGATACTGCGTCGAACCTGGCACGTCGATGGGCGATCGGTACGACCCGATCACCGCATGGTGGCCCACACGGGTTTTCTGACGTCGGCGCGGCGCACGGCCCAGCGCCTGGACGCCGTCGACTAGGGCCATCCGCGTCGCGGCAAACTCAGTCGCGCTCGATGAAGATACACTCGCCGGGGCACTCCTCGGAGGCCTCGACGACGGCGTCCTCGAGGCCGGCGGGAACCACCGCGACGCCCTCGGAGCCGCCGGGGGAGTCCTTGACCGCGGACCCCTCCTTGACGTAGGCGAGGCCGTCGTCGAGCAGGGTGAACACGTCAGGACAGATCTCCTCGCAGAGTCCGTCGCCCGTGCACAGGTCCTGGTCGATCCATACCCTCATTCCCGCGTCCTCCCTGCTCCCCTGGTCTGGACACTCTAGCGCCGCCGCACCCTGACCACTCCGGCCTAGGGTGGCGTTATGGAGCGTCCCGGACCCCTCAACCAACCCGCTCCCGACGACCCGCGTCGCCCGGAGCCACGCGAGCTCAACCTGGCTCGCCAACGAATCGAAATGCTCGAAGAGCAGCTGCTCGCCGCCCAGGGCCAACTCGCGCAGAGCCGATCGAACAACGAGAAGCTGACGATCACGATCCAGCAGACACGTGACCAGATCGCGGCGCTGCGCGACGAGGTCGAAAAGTTGACTCAACCGCCCGCCGTCTACGGCACCTTCGTGGACCTGAACGACGACGGCACGGTCGACGTCGTCGCGTCGGGCCGCAAGATGCGCGTGGCGCTGCACCCCGCGCTCGATCCCCACCAGGTGACCCGGGGCGACGAGGTCGTGCTGAATGAGTCGTTCACGGTGATCGCGGTGCGCGACGCCGATGGGCAGGGCGACGTGGTGACCGTGAAGGAGGTGCTGGACGATCGGCGCGTCCTCATCTACGGACGCGCCGACGAGGAGCGCGTCGTCGAGATCGCGGCCTCACTGGTCGGCGTGCGCCTGCGCAGTGGGGATGCCGTGCTGCTCGACCACCGATCGAACCTGCTCACCGAGCGGCTCGTGCGCCAAGAGGCCGAAGAGCTCGTCCTCGAGGAGGTGCCTGACGTGAGCTACGCGGACGTCGGTGGCCTCGACGAGCAGATCGAGTCGATCACCGACGCCGTCGAGCTGCCCTACCTTCATCGGGCGCTCTTCAAGGAGTACGACCTTCCCGCACCCAAGGGCATCCTCCTCTACGGCCCCCCGGGCTGCGGCAAGACACTCATCGCCAAGGCCGTGGCCAACTCCCTGTCGACCAAGGTGGCCGAGCTGAGTGGCAACCGCAACGTGCGCTCGTACTTCTTGAACATCAAGGGTCCCGAGCTACTCAACAAGTACGTTGGCGAGACCGAGCGCCAGATTCGCCTGGTCTTCCAGCGAGCGCGCGAGAAGGCGGAGGAGGGCGTGCCCGTCATCGTGTTCTTCGACGAGATGGACTCGCTCTTTCGCACCCGCGGCACCGGCATCAGTTCGGACATGGAGTCCACTATCGTGCCTCAGTTACTCGCCGAGATCGACGGCGTCGAGTCGCTGCGCGACGTCATCGTCATCGGGGCGACCAACCGCGAGGACCTCATCGATCCCGCCATCCTGCGCCCGGGACGCCTCGACGTCAAGATCAAGATCGAACGACCCGACGCTGACGCCGCCGTCCAGATCTTTCAGCGCTACCTCAACGGGGACCTGCCAATCGACCAGTCGGTCGTTCGCGAGCTCGGCGGCGGCGATCGGGACAAGGCGGTACGGGTCATGATCGAGGAGACCGTGAGCGCCATGTACCGCGTCGACGACGAGAATCGCTTCCTCGAGGTGACCTACCAGGGCGGCGACAAGGAGATCCTGTACTTCAAGGACTTCGCGTCGGGCGCCATGGTCGAGAACATCGTGCGACGGGCCAAGAAGCTCGCGGTGAAGCGCGAGATCGCCGGGGCCGGGCGCGGCGTGCGCACGGCGGACCTGCTCGACTCGATCCGCCAGGAGTTCCGCGAGAACGAGGACCTGCCCAACACGACCAACCCCGACGACTGGGCCCGGATCTCGGGCCAGAAGGGGGAGCGCATCGTGTTCATCCGCACGCTGATCAATCGCGAGGAGGCCAACGTGCGCGGGGGACGCTCTCTCCAGCACGTCAACACTGGTCAGTACCTCTAGCGTCGTGGGCTCCTAGCGTCGTGGCGGTCGAGAAGGTCCTCGGCATCGAAACCGAGTACGGCGTGACTGGCGGTCCCGGGTCCGACCCGGTCGTGGCCTCGAGCATCATCGTCAACGCCTACGCTCAGGGCGCCCGCGCGCGCATCAGCTGGGACTTCGAGGGGGAGAACCCGGGCCTGGACGCGCGAGCCCAGGTGGGGCGCACCGCGTTCGCCCCCATCGTCGAGACGCACCTCGCCAACACCGTGCTCACCAACGGCGCGCGCCTCTACGTCGACCACGCCCATCCGGAGTACTCCTCGCCCGAGTGCCGCACGCCCCTCGAGGGCCTGCTCTACGACGTCGCGGGGGAGGAGGTGATGCGTCGGGCCCTGCGCGTCGCCAACGACTCACTACGCGACGTCGACGCCATCACGCTCTACAAGAACAACTCCGACGGCAAGGGGAACTCCTACGGCTGCCACGAGAACTACCTGGTACGTCGCGACGTCCCCTTCGACGACGTCGTGCGCGCGATGGTGGCCCACCTCGTCTCGCGTCAGGTCATTCTGGGTGCGGGGAAGGTGGGCACCGAGACCGACGACGGTCTCGCCAGCGGCGCGACCTACCAGCTGAGCCAGCGTGCGGAGTTCTTCGAGGAGGTCGTGGGTCTGGAGACGACCATGAAGCGGCCCATCGTCAACACCCGCGACGAGCCCCACGCCGACGCCGAGCGCTTCCGCCGCCTCCACGTGATCATCGGCGACGCGAACATGAGCCAGGTCGCCACGCTGGTCAAGCTGGGGTCGACGGCGCTGCTGCTCGCGCTGCTCGAGGACGAGGGGGTGGGTGCGTTCCCGCCCCTACCCCACGACCCCGTACGGGCGCTACGCCACTACGCGCTGGATCCGGACCTGCGAGTCGTGGAGCCCGACGAGGACGGGCGCACACGCACCGCCTGGGACTACCAGGACCTCCTGTGGACCCTCGCCGCGCGCTACGTCGCCCGCGGCGGGGGCGTCGCGTTGGGCGATGATGACGCGGTGGCGATGGTCCTCGACCAGTGGCGCGAGATGCTCGACGGCGTGCGTGACGACCCATCGCGCGTGGCCGACCGGGTCGACTGGGTCGCCAAGCGCCGCCTGGTCGAGGGGTACCGCGAGCGCTACGCGCTGGCACCCACCCACGCGCGCCTGCGTGCCATCGACCTGCAGTACCACGACCTGCGCCCCGAGAAGTCCCTCGCCGCGAGAGTCGGGCTCCGCGAGATCGCTGATCGGGAGGGAATTCGTGAGGCTGTTCACAAGGCGCCGACGACGACCCGGGCGTACTTTCGCGGAGAGTGCGTCGCGCGCTACCCCGACGCCGTCACGGCGGCGAACTGGGACTCGCTGGTCTTCGACCTCGGCCACGGGCCGTTGCAGCGCGTGCCGATGATGGATCCACTGCGAGGTACCGCCGCACTGACCCAAGACTTGCTAGACAAGTGTCAGACGGCCGACGCATTACTGGCGGCCCTCGACGGGTAGAACGGAAGTCATGGCAGAACAAGAGCGAATCAAGCGACAGCGCACCGAGCGCAGCACCCCCGCCACCGGCGAGGTCACGGTGGACTCCTCCAAGGGCGAGCAATTGAAAGCCGATCTGGACGAGCTGCTGGACGAGATCGACGAGGTCCTCGAGGAGAACGCCGAGGAGTTCGTCCGCAACTTCGTCCAGAAGGGCGGCCAGTAGACGTGGGCCTGCCCCTCTTTCGGGCTCAGGACGACCCCGGCCCCTCCTTCGTGCACTTCGCCGACGCCGCCGGTCTACGTGGACCCGCGGCCCTCGACGGCGGCGCGCCCCACGCCACCACCGTGGTGGCGGTGCGCTACGTGGGCGGCGTGGTCATGGTCGGCGACCGCCAGGCCACCGGCAACTACATCGCCAGCCGCGACGTACGCAAGATCGAGCCCGCGGACCGCTTCACGGCGATCGCGATCTCGGGCTCGGCGGCTCGGGGAATCGAGTTCATCCGCATGGCGCAGCTGTCGTTCGAGCACTACGAGAAGATGACCGACGCGGCGCTGACCCTGGAGGGCAAGGCCAACTACCTCTCGCCGATCATCCAGCGCAACAACCTGTCCACACCGCTGGTCGTGCTGCCACTGCTGGCGGGTTGGGACCGGGGCCACGAGATGGGGCGGATCTTCGAGTACGACGGGGCGGGCGGGTGCTACGAGCGCCAGGACTTCGCGACGATCGGCTCGGGGTCACCGTTCGCCGAGAGCGCTCTTCGCCTGGGTTTTCGCGTCGACCTCGACCGGGCGGCGGCCCTCGAGCTCGGGGCACTGGCCCTCTACGAGGCGGGCGACAACGATCCCAGCACCGGTGGCCCGGACTTCGTGCGCAACATCTTCCCGCTGATGGTCACGGTCGACCAGGACGGCTACTACGAGCTGTCCGACGACGAGACGGCCACGCACTTTCGTACCATCGCCGAGCGACGCACCGCCTCGGGCGGCGTGGCGGGGAGCACCCTACGATGAGCAACTTCTTCTACGTCGCGCCCGAGCAGATGATCAAGGACCGGGCGGAGTTCGCTCAGAAGGGCATCGCGCGCGGGCGCTCCATCCTGGCCGCCATCTACGACCGGGGCGTGGTGATGGTGGCGGAGAACACGTCGGCGTCGCTCAACAAGATCTCCGAGATCTACGATCGCATCGCCTTCGCCGGCGTGGGGCGCTACAACGAGTTCGACCGGCTTCGTGAGGCGGGAATCCGCTGGGCGGACGGTACGGGCTACACGTACTCGCGCGAGGACGTCGACGCGCGGGCCCTGGCCAACTACTACGCCCAACACGTCGGCGACATGTTCAGCGAAGGACCCAAGCCACTGGAAGTCGAGATCCTCGTCGCTCAGCTCGGCAACCAGTTCCGCGCGACCAAGCTCTACCGGGTCGCCTACGAGGGGACCATCTCCGACGAGCCCCATTTCGCCGTGCTCGGGGGCGACGCCGAGACCATCAAGGGGCGCTTCGCAGCCACCGAGACGTCACCAGCCAACCTCGCGGTGACCCTGCGCCACGCCGTCGACGCCCTCGCCGGGGCCGACCGCACGATACCGGTGAGCGACCTCGAGGTCGCGATCCTCGAGGATCGCGGCAGCCGGCGAACCTTCTCGCGCCTGAGCGACGCCCAGGTGTCCGAACTGCTCAGCGGATAGACAGGTCGAGTCGTGTTACGGCGAATCATCGGGATCGAGACGGAGTACGGCGTCACCTTCGCTCTGCGAGGTCAGCGTCGGCTCAGTCCCGACGAGGTCTCGCGCTTCCTCTTTCGCAAGGTGGTCGCCTGGGGCCGCTCGAGCAACGTCTTTCTGGAGAACGGCAGCCGCCTCTACCTGGACGTGGGCAGCCACCCGGAGTACGCCACGGCGGAGTGTGACAGCCTCGACGATCTGGTCGCCCAGGACAAGGCCGGTGAGACGATCCTGCGCGAGCTCGTCTCCTACGCCCAGGCCCAGCTCGACGAGGAGGGCGTGCGGGGCTCGATCTACCTGTTCAAGAACAACACCGACTCGGCGGGCAACTCCTACGGCTGCCACGAGAACTACTGCATCGAGCGCATCGACGACCTGAGCCGTCTCGAGCAGGTGTTCATCCCCTACCTGATCAGCCGCCAGATCTTTACGGGCGCGGGCAAGGTCGTGACCAACGCCAAGGGTACCGCGTTCTCCATGAGCCAGCGCGCGGAGCACATCTGGGAGTCGATCTCGTCGGCCACGACGCGCAGTCGACCCATCATCAACACCCGCGACGAGCCCCACGCCGACCCCGAGCGCTTCCGACGCCTCCACGTGATCGTGGGCGACTCCAACATGAGCGAGTACGCGACCTTCCTCAAGGCCGGCACCGCCGCCGTGGTGCTGGCGATGATCGAGGATCGCGCGACGGTGCTGCGCGACTACAACCTGGCCGCGCCGATCAACGCGCTCCGCGACATCTCCTACGACCTGTGGAGCAAGGAGACCCTCCACCTGTCGAGCGGCCGGGACATGACCGCACTCGAGATCCAAGACGACCTGTGCGAGCGCGCCGAGTCGTTCGTGGCCACCCGTGACCTGCCCGCGGATCAGGTACGCGCGGTCGCGATGTGGCGCGAGGTCATCGAGCAGTATCGCAGCGATCCGATGGGCCTCGCGGACCGGGTCGACTGGATCGCCAAGTGGCAGTTGATCGACCGAGAGCGCGAGCGCAGCGGGGTGCCCCTCAACGATCCCCGGATCGCGTTGATCGATCTCCTCTATCACGACACCGACCTCACGCGAGGCCTCTACTACCGTCGCCAGGCCAAGGGCTACTCACGGCGGATCGTGGACGACGCGGCCGTCGCCCACGCCGCCACCACGCCCCCCGCCACGACCCGCGCGCTGATGCGCGGCACGTTCATTCGCGCCGCCAAGGAGTGGCACCGCGACTACACCGTCGACTGGGTCCACCTCAAGCTGAACGACGACATGCAGCGAACGGTCTTGCTGAAGGATCCCTTCAAGAGTTCGGACGAGCGCTTCCAGAAGCTCCTGATCTCCCTGCAACGCCCGGAGCGGCGCGACTAGCCACGACGCCGGCGGGGTCTGTCGAGTCCCGGACCAGTCGGCGCGAGTAGCCTTGATGAGTGCCCGATGAGACATCCGCCGAGTCCGTGACCAGCCTGCACGACGAGGTGGCCGAGGGATCCGGGCCCGTCGGACGCCCGCCACGACGCTCGCGACGACGCGCGATGATCGAGTGGGGCAGCATCGTGGTCGTCGCGCTGCTCATCTCCTTCCTGCTGCGGACCTTCGTCATCCAGACCTTCTACATCCCCTCGGGCTCCATGGAGCCCACCCTGATGATCGGCGACCGGATCATCGTGTCCAAGTTGAGCGTGACCTGGGGGACGATCCACCGCGGCGACATCATCGTCTTCAAGCATCCGCCGGCCGAGCACTGTGGCGAGCCCGTCACGGATCTGGTCAAGCGGGTGATCGGTCTACCGGGCAACCACCTGACCTCGCGCGGCAACACCATCTACGTGAACGGCAAGCCGCTGGACCAGACGTGGTCGCACGTCGAGCCGCTGGGCACCCCGATCGGGAACGTCACCGTACCGGCCAACTCCTACTTCGTCATGGGTGACAACCAGCCGGACTCCTGCGATAGCCGCTTCTGGGGGTTCGTGCCCCGCCACGACATCATCGGCAAGGCCTTTCTGCGGATCTGGCCGCTGTCGCGCTTCGGCTTCCTCTAGGAGATTTTCGACGTCGGCCCCTACAATGGAGCCGTGCTCTCACTCAGCCCGATCAAGATCGTGGTGATCGTCGCCGTGGTCATGCTCCTGCTCGGTCCGGACAAGCTGCCCGAGGTCGCTCGCAAGCTGGGTTCGAGCTGGCGAGCGCTGCGTCAACTCCAGGAGCGCATCGAGGCTGAGGTCCGCGAGGCCGTCCCCGACCTACCCAGCGCGGCCGACCTCGCGCGCATCGCGCGTAGCCCGGTGAACCTGCTCAACGAGCTGGCCAACCGGGTCGAGGACCGCGAGGCGTCACCGGGAGCCGCCTCGGTGCAGGACATCACCGAGTCGCCGCCACCGCCACCGCCACCGCCGCCGTCACCGCCGCCACCCTCGCTCTCGCCTCGCGACCCGGCGGGACCCGGCATCCTCCCGCCCGCGGAGCGCTCGTGGTCGTCGAGCGACGCGCCCACCGTCGATCCCTCCCTCAACTAGTCCGACGTGTCGAACTTTCGCAAAGCCGCCAGCGGGATGACGCTGGCCGAACACCTCGCCGAGGCCCGTCGACGCTTTCTGCAGTCCGGCGCCGCGGTCATCGTGCTGGGCATCGTCGCGTTCATCGTGTATCCCGAGATACTGCGCTTCCTCCAGGGTCCCTACTGCCGCGCCACACCACGCCACTGCTCGTTCCTGGTCACCAATCCTCTCGACGGGCTCAACCTGCGCGTCCAGATCGCCCTCTTCGGAGGGGTCCTGTTCGCGTCGCCACTGATCCTGTGGCACGTCTGGCGCTTCATTACGCCCGGGCTGAAGGCGAAGGAGCGCCGCTACGCCATCCCCTTCGTCACCGCCACGGTGCTCTTCTTCGCGGGCGGCGTCATCGTGGCCTACTACAGCTTCGACAACGCCATCGCGTGGCTGCAGTCGATCGGCGGCCACTCGCTGGTGTCGTACTACAACCCGAACCAGTATCTGAGCCTGTTCCTACTGATGATGTTCATCTTCGGCGTGGCCTTCGAGTTCCCAGTGGTGCTCGTCGCGCTGGAGCTGGCCCGGCTGGTGACTCCCGCCCAGCTGCTGCGGACGTGGCGCTACGCCCTCATCGTGATCACGATCTTCGCGGCGATCTTCACGCCCAGCGGCGACCCGCTGTCCATGCTGGCCCTCGGCATCCCCCTCACCCTCTTCTACTTCCTCGCCATCGGGGTGGGCCGGTTGCTCCGCCGGTGAGCGCCGCGTCACGACGCGAGCGCTTCCTCGCGGGACTGGGCTTCGGCCTCGACGACTTCCAAACCCGCGCGTTGGACGCCCTCGACGACGACGTCAACGTCCTGGTCAGCGCCCCGACCGGCTCTGGCAAGACCCTGGTCGCCGACTACGCCATCGCCCGCGCCCTGGACGAGGGCCAGCGCGCCTTCTACACCACCCCGCTCAAGGCTCTCTCCAACCAGAAGTTCCACGAGCTCGGCCGCCTCTTCGGCGTCGAGCGCGTCGGCCTGCTGACGGGGGACACGTCCGTCCAGCGTGACGCGCCGATCGTCGTCATGACCACCGAGGTCCTGCGCAACATGCTGCTGACTCGTTCGGACCAGATCGCCCAGCTCGGCCTCGTCATCCTCGACGAGGTGCATTACCTGCAGGACCCCTTCCGTGGGGGGGTGTGGGAGGAGGTGCTCATCCTCTCGCCGGCGCACGTGCGCGTCGTGGCGCTCTCGGCGACCGTGGGCAACGCCGACTTCGTGGGGGAGTGGCTGAGCGCGGTGCGAGGGACGACGCGCGTGATCGTCGAGACGCAGCGCCCCATCACGCTGCACCACCACGTCGCGGTGGTGCGGCGGGGCCAGAGCGACGCCGAGATCGTGGACCTTCTCGCGCACGACCGGCCATCGGACGAGGCGCGGCGCATCGACAACCTCGTGCGAGCCACCCGTCGGTTCCGGCCCGGACCCCGATGGCAGGGGAGGGCGTCGACGCCCCCGGCGGCTTTTCGCACGCCTCGACGCAGCGAGCTGCTCCTGGCGATGGATCAGCTCGACCTGCTGCCGGCGATCGTGTTCATCTTCTCGCGCGCGGCCTGTGACGACGCCGTGCGCCAGTGTCGCCGTGACGGGTTGGGCTTCACCGACGCCGAGCAACGCGCCGAGATCGAGCGCATCGCCGAGAGCCATCTAGACGCCTTCAGTGACGACGAGCTGGCGGCCCTCGAGTACGGCGACTTCCTCGACAGCCTGCGTCGGGGTCTGGCCGCGCACCACGCGGGCATGGTGCCCGCGTTTCGCGAGATCGTCGAGCACTGCTTCGAACGCAACCTGCTGTCGGTCGTGTTCGCCACCGAGACCCTCGCCCTGGGCGTGAACATGCCCGCCCGATCGGTCGCACTCGAGAAGTTCTCGAAGTTCTCCGACGCCGGTCGCCAGTTCCTGACGAGCGGCGAGTTCTCCCAGCTGAGTGGTCGCGCCGGGCGCCGCGGTCTGGACGACGAGGGGCACGCGGTGGTGTGCTTCGCCAACGAGGTCGCCCTGCGCGACGTCGCCCGGGTGGCTCTCTCGCCGCCGTCCGAGTTGCACTCCTCGTTCAAGCCGACCTACAACCTGACCGCGAATCTGATGGCCCACGTCACCCAGGAGACGGCCCTCGAGATCGTGCGCAGCTCCTACGCGCAGTTCGAGGCCGACCATCGACCGACCGCGAGCCGTCGCTCGCTCAGTGAACAGCTCGCGGCTCGCCACCGCGTCCTCGAGGAGATGGGTTACGCCGACGGCTGGCGGCTGCTCGCACCGGGACACCTCCTACGCTCCCTCTACCACGAGTCCGACCTCCTGATCGCCCACTCCCTGGCCGCCGGGATCTTCGACGACCTCGAGCCCGCGACCCTCGCGGGAGTCCTGTCCGGCTTCGTCTACGAGGGACGACGCTCCTCGCGGCGCGACCACGCCGGCGCTCGGGTGAGCGTGGCCCGGTCGCGGACGCTCCACGACCACCTCGGTCAAGAGCGTCGCGACACACTGGGCGAGCGCGTGAGCCAGGTCAAGGTCGCCGCCGCGACCATCGCGCAGATCGAGGGTCGCTACCAGGTGCCCCACGCGCGCGAGCCCGATGGCTCCTTCGCCCGCCCGGTGGCCGCTTGGGCCCGGGGCGCCACCCTGCGCACGGTCCTGGACCTCGCCGACCTCGAGGTGGGCCTGACCTCGCCGGGGGACTTCGTGCGCACCGTGAAGCAGGTGGCGGACCTGTGTGACCAGCTGGGACGCCTCGGGGAGCACCGCGACGTCGCTCGGGTGGCTCGACAGGCCCGCGACGCGCTGGTGCGCAGCGTCGTGGCCAGCGACCTCAGCGTCCACCCTCCGCGCTAGGTTCGGCCCTAGTCTCGTAGGGGCCATGCACCCCTACGTCGCCGAAGAGTTCACCGACGCCGAGGCGGCGGTCCTGCGCCGGTACGTCACCAACCTCGACAGTCCGGTCTTCGCGCTGGTGAACCTGCCCGAGGTCGTCAAGGGGGCCCTGTTCGCGCGCTACTCGCGATCCTCGAAGAGCCTGCGCCGTCTGTTCCTCGACGAGTTCGCGGGCGACCTGGACCTCACCGGGGACGTCTCCTTCGACGCCACGGTGGGCTTCGCCCGCGCCGACGAGTTCTACCAGCGGATCTTCGTGGAGTACGGCGACGACTCGGTGGCCCAGCTGGGCGGCGTACACCTCGCGTGCGAGCAAGCGAGCAACCTGCTCACCAAGGTGCTCGAGCGAGGCCGGCTGATGAGCTACCTCGAGCAGTCCACCCGCTACCTCGGCTACGACCGACGACTGGGCAACGGGCACTACCGGTTCTACCGGGACCACGACATCCTCGAGTCGCGATTCGGCGCCCGCTACGTGGGCGAGATGGACCGCGTCTTCGACACCTACGGCGCCCTGTTGGCACCGCTGACGGAGTGGCTGACGCGCCGCTACCCCAAGACCGCCGAGGACACCGACTTCGTCTACCGCCAGGCCATTCGCGCCAAGGCGCTCGACGCCGCCCGCGGGCTGCTCCCGGCCAGCGCCCTGTCGAACCTGGGCATCTACGGGACGGGGCAAGCCTACGAGGCCCTCCTGCTGCGCATGCGGGCCCACCCCCTGCCCGAGGTCCGCGAGTACGCCGAGCTGATGCGCCGCGAGTTGATGAAGGTCATCCCGTCATTCCTGCGCCGCCTCGACCTGCCCGAGCGCGGCGGTGCGTGGTCCGCGTACCTGCGCGAGACGAGTGACGCGACACGCGAGCTCGTGTCGTCACTAGCCGTCGACGTCAGCCCGGCCGGCTTCGACCAGCGGGTCCGCCTCGTCGGATTCGACCCGGCGGGCGAGACTCGAGTCCTCGAGGCGATCGTCCTCGAGGCGTCGGAACTCTCCGACGCCCAGGCTCGCGCCGTCGTGGCGCGCCTGGACGCGGGGGAGCGGGCGAGTCTCTTCGCCCGCTACGTGGGCGAGCGGCACAATCGCCGTCACCGTCCTGGCCGCGCCTTCGAGCGAACCGACTACCGCTTCGAGATCGTGTCGGACTACGGCGCATTCCGCGACCTCCAGCGCCACCGGCTCCTGTCCATCGAGTGGCAGGCGTTGGGCGCCGATCTCGGCTACGAGGTGCCCGAGCTGATCGTGGACGCGGGGCTGGCCGAGCCCTACGAGGAGTCGCTGCACCGCTCGGCCGAGCTCTACCACGACCTCCACGACGAGTTTCCCCACCAGAGCCAGTACGCCGTGGCCCTGGCGCACCGGATCCGCTACGTGATCCAGATGAACGCCCGCGAGGCGATGCACCTGATCGAGTTGCGCTCCAGCCCCCAGGGCCACCCCCACTACCGGCACATCGCCCACGAGATGGCCCGGCTCATCCGCGAGGAGGCGGGTCACCACGCCATCGCCGACTCGCTGGCGTTCCTCGATCGCACCGAGACCGACCTGGAGCGCCTGGCCGCCGAACGGCGGGCCGAGCGGCGCCGCCGCGGCGGGTCCTGATCCGTGGGTTTATCGATTCTTTAACGCGATTAAGGCGCACGCCCGGCCCAAAAGGCTCTACACTGCCTGCGCCACAGAGAAGGGACGACCGTGAGCGACAACGAGACCGACGAGGTATTCGACGAGGAAGAACTGGCCGAAGGCTTCGACGAGGAGATCCTCGGCGCGGACGACGCCGATGAGGTGGACGTCGTCGCGATCGACGAGGACGACGACGATGACGTCATCGACGAGGTTCTCGACGACGTCGAGGACGAGGCCGACGAGGTGCTGGCGGAGATCGCGACCAGCGACGACGAGGACCTCGACGACGACGCCGACGTCGAGCTGGCACTCGACGAAGTGCTCGCCGAGACGATCCGTCGCGCCACCCTCCCCGAGGACGACGAGGACGAGGTGGTGAGCGACGTCGACGCCACCCTTGACGCCACCGAGGCGATCCTGCCCAAGCAGGATGACGAATTTCGCTGCTCGTCGTGCCGTCTGCTCAAGAAGATGAGCCAACTCGCCGACGAGACGCACATGCTCTGCCGCGACTGCGTGTGAGCGACGCGGGGAGCGGCTCCTCAGTGATCCGCGTGACGCGCTCGGCGACGGTCTCGGTCCCGCTGCGTCACGCCTTCGACGAGGCCTGGCGACACACGTCCGCACTGCGCGGCGGGACCGCTCTGCTCGCGACCATCGCCGGCGACGCCGACGGGGACGTGCTCAGCGACCTCGTGGCGCACGACTGTCTGTGGGTCGCGCACCTCGGCGACACGGTGCGGGGATTCGCCGTCGTACGCCGACGCGTCATCGAGGGGCTGTGGGTGGACCCGAACGAGCGGCGCCACGGCACAGCCCGAACGATCCTCGCGGCCCTCGCGTCCCTGCCCGACGCGCCGCTGGACGCCTGGGCACTACCCGGTGATCGCGCCACGAAGTCCCTCTACGAGAACGTGGGCTGGCGCGCCCGCCTGCTTACGATGCGGGGCGCGTAGCGCGGCGCACGGGCCGCGTCGGCGGGGGAGGGGGTGGCACCCGCATCCCGAGAAGCTTGGCCAACTCGGGGATCGCCCCCGCGCTCTTCACCGCGAGGGCCCGGCACGCCGCGTCGTCGGGGATCCCCTGGGGCTTGATGGTTCGCCGGATCGAGGTGTCGACCGCCAGGGTGACGATCTCCTGCCACGCGGCCGGCTCGCTCGAGGCGCTCAACGCGTCGGACACCATGCTCGCCACGCGCGTCGCCATCTCGCCGCTGACGCGTGTGGACATGTCCGGGGGCCGGGCCACGAGGCGCAACGCCTCGGCAGCGTGTCCGCTGGTGACCGCCGCCTCGAGGCGCTCGTTCCACTGGGTACGCAGGACCTCAAGACGCGCGTGCAGCGTGGCCTGCAACTCCTTCAACTGGGCGCGGGCCTCCTCGTCGAGAGTGACCACCTTCGCGGACGTCACCACGGCGCGCAGGTCGCGAAGGTGCAGTCCCTTGCCCGCACCGATTGCCCCGGCGGCCCGGTCCTTCCACAGGGCCAGACTGCTACGGCCCAGGAGGTCCTCGGCGATCCGCTCAATGGTGACCGGGTCCACCGTCGGGCGCCCCTGGGCGCTCGCGTTCTTGTTCTGCTCGGCGACGGCGGTGCGCACGGCGGGGATCCCGCCGCGCAACAGCTGCTCGGCCACGGGCAGCTGCTCGGGCGACAGCGTCGCCAGGAACGCGTTGCGGTGCGTCGTCGTGACGGGGGGACCGCTCGGTCGCGCCGAACGATCCGATCCGGGTCGACCACCGCGCTCGCGCGTCGCACGCTCGGACGTCGGCCGCGACGGGCGCTCGGACCGTGCGGGACCCGCACCGCGCGTCGCACGCGCCGCGCCCTCGTCACGAGCCGGACGTGACGGGCGCGCGTCGCCGTCGCCACGCGGGGCCCGCTCCGGACGCGGTGCGCCCTCACCGCGCGCCGACCGGTCGCGCGACGGGGATCGCCCGGGGCGCGAGGGGCCGCGCCGGTCATCGTCACGCCGCGGACCGCGCCCCTTGGGGGCGTAGGTCACCACGACGTCGGGTCCGGTGTGCACGCTCGGCAGCAGCTCCAGGCGCTCGTGACGCGGATCGAGCGGCGACGCCGTCTTGGGCGCGTAGACCGCCAGCACCTCCATCCCCTCCATGTACTGCTCGACCTCGGCGCGGTAGACCTGTCCGACCACGGGTGCGCCGGGCACCAGCGACGCGCTGAGGACGCCCTTGGGCAACTTCGCGCCGGCGGCGCGCCACGTGGCGACGTCGCCCTGCAGGCTGGTGATTTCGATCTCAATGCGACGAGACATAGGGTTCCAATCTACTCCGTTCGCCGCGTCCGCTCGCGCGGGCACGTGATCGCGGCTGAGAGCGCGGTGCGTACCATGGAGAGATGAGTGACGAATCCTCCGAGATGCCCGCCGCGCCGCCGCCGACGGACGGGACCTCCGACACGCTGGATCCGCGCGACGCGTTGACGTTCGACCAGCGCGACTCGGCGCCGGTGGCGACGTCGCCCACCTTCGACACGCCGCCGTCGCCACCACCCACCCGTGATCCCTACGGGCCCTACGTGCCCGTGGGGGCCGCGCCCCGCGACGCCGCGCCCCGCGCCGGTCGCTCGCCGTGGTCCAACCGGCTCTCGCTGCTGCTGGTGGCGGCACTGGTCGGCGGGCTCGCGGGGCACTTCTCCGCCCCCAGCTCCACCGGCGGCGGGGTCACCATCAACGCCGTGTCGGCGACCTCGCCCGGCGCGGTACTGCCCTCGGGACTGACCATTCCGACGCTGGTGGAGAGGGTCCTGCCCTCGGTCGTCTCCATCGACGTCAGGGGCCAGGGGACCGAGGATCAGGGGACCGGCATGATCATCTCGCCCAACGGTCTCGTCGTGACGAACAACCACGTGATCGCCGCCTCGATCGGCGGGGGAACGATCACCGTCACGCGCTCGGGATCCACCGCGAGCCTGCCCGCGACGCTGATCGGCACCAACCCGATCAACGACGTGGCCCTGATCCGCATCAACGGGGCGTCCGGCCTGCCGGCCGTGACCTTCGGCAACTCCAACAAGTTGGTCGTCGGCGACGCCGTGGTGGCGATCGGCAACGCGCTCGGGCTCGCGGCCGGCACCCCGACGGTCACCCAGGGCATCGTGTCCGCGCTCGGGCGGACCGTCACGGCCGGTTCGGGAACGTCCACCGAGACCCTCAGCAACATGATCCAGACCGACGCGGCGATCAATCCCGGCAACTCCGGTGGACCCCTGTTGAACGCGCGAGGGGACGTGATCGGGATGAACACCGCCGTCGCGGGCACCCTGCCCGACGGCGAGAGCGCCCAGAACATCGGCTTCGCCATCCCCGTGGCCACGATCCAGTCGCTCCTGAAGTCTCTGCTGGCGGGGGAGAGCGTCGTCACCCACGGTGCGTTCATCGGCGTCGAGATCATGTCCAACAGCCCCACGATCCAACAGCAGTACGGCTTCACCACGGACGTGGGAGCCGTCGTGATCAGCGTGATCCCCCACACCGGCGCGGCGGCGGCGGGCGTGCGCCAGGGCGACATCATCGTGGGCCTCGACAACACCGCGATCAGCAACGCTCAGGACCTGTCCAGCGTCCTGTCGGGGCTGCGCCCGGGTGACCACGTCACGTTGCGCATCGTGCGCGGCACCCGGCACCTGACCCTGACCGTGACCCTGGGGACCGCCCCCCACGGGGGCTAGACCGGCTACGCCAGCGTCGCGATGCCGCCGTCGACCGGCAGGATCGCACCGGTGATGTAGCTGGCGGCGGGGGAGGCGAGGAAGATCGCCGCGCCGGCCATGTCCGACGGTCGCCCGATCCGCTTCAGGGGGGCGCCCTGGGCGATCTGCTCGCCGTAGGCGGCGAGGGTCGCGCGCATCATCTTGGACTCGAAGGGGCCCGGTGCGATCGCGTTGACCGTGACGCGCGGCGCCAGCGCCTTGGCCAGGTGCCGCGTCAGCTGGTGCACGGCCGCCTTGGACGCCGAGTAGGCGTACGTCTCCATGTCGGGCACGTGCAGGCCGTCGATCGAGCCGATGTTGATCACGCGCGAGGGTGCCTCGGGGGTCCCCGCACTCTCCAGCCAGGGGCGGAAGAACTTCGTCAGGTGAAACACCGCCTTCACGTTGAGCGCGAGCACGCGCTCGAACGCCGCGTCGTCGTACTCGGCCATGGGGGCGCCCCAGGTGGCCCCGGCGTTGTTCACCAGTACGTCCACGTGGTCCTCGAAGCCGGCCACGGCGTCAGCCAGGCGTCGGCACTCCGACTCGCGCGACAGGTCAGCCGCCAGGGCCACGCACGAACCCGACCGCGACAGCTCCGCGGCCAGCTCGGCGCAGGCCTCGGCCTTGCGCGAGGAGATGTACACCCGCGCCCCGGCGTCGACGAAGCCGCGGGTGATCATCTCGCCGATGCCCCGACTCCCGCCCGTGACCACGACAACCTTGCCCGCGACGTCAAAGAGAGAGCTCACGAGCGAAGTGTACGCGGCGGCGTACGTGACACGCGGCGCGGCGCGCTAGTTGCCGACGCGGATGTTGGTGGTCGCCGCAGCCGCCACCGGGGAGAAGCGGTCGGGCGCGTACTGCGCGTGCAGCGTCCACGTTCCCGACACCGTGAAGGTGAAGGCGCAGCGCACGCGGCTGTTCACGACGTCCTGGAACTTGCAGACCATCGTCGACGCGCCAGAGTCAGCGGGCGCCACGGCCACCATGCGAACGACGCCCCGCGTCTGTTCGGGCAGCACGTCGACCGCCACGTTGAAGACGCCACCGCTCACCGACGGCGCGGCGCCGTTGTCGCTGAAGTCGTAGGACAGCGTGATCGGGTTGCTCGTCGAGGTGTCGGCCGCGGCGGCGCCCGCCGTGATCCCGAGACCCGAGATCACCACCAGCAGGGCAACCATCCACCGACGCACGACGCCAGTATAACGCCGTTCAACCACCGGCGCGCCGATAAGGGTCGTTATGTAAAGTAAGGCCAATCGCAGAGGCGATCGGCGCCAACGGCTCGATGTCTCGCAGGCGGGCGCGCCCGGTGTTCCTTTTGACATCACGTACCGTCCGTGACTGGTCTCGCGCGCGAAAACGCCACGGCGATGCCAACAAGTGCACCGGACCGCTGACGCGGCGAGCGAAGAATTGGGCGTCATCGAGCGGACGCGGCCGTCGCGACACCGCACAGGCTGAGGTAGAGATCGTCGCGCCTCTGGGCGTCGTCCACGATACTAGAAGGCGACGCCGACCGTGCCACCGGCGAGACTGGTCGGCTTTCGTCATCGGCGTGTCGGCCAACTCGCTCTGGTACACTCGCTATACCGGATGATGCCCCGGCGGATCGAAAGATTCGAATGCTCGGCGGGCGAGCTGATGGCCTCTACGTGATGAGCAGACGTAGGAGGTCCGGGTGTACCAGGATGCCACTGGTTCGCAACCACGCAGCCCCGAGCGAGACGAGGTGGCTGATTCGAGGATCGTGCACGAATCCGTATCACCGCCGTCCTCCCAGTCCGAAGGGTCGCACTCAAGAACGAGTCCTGGGTCCCCCGCCGCTGCCGCTGAGTGGGTGAGCGTCCTCTTCGCCACTCCCTCTTCGGATGATCGCCCGACTCGTCTCACTGACGCGGCGGACATCACCGACCTCGCCCTCAACCAGGTGCTGGCCACGATCATCGACGACGCCGATCGTGACGAGCTGCTCCCCTACTTTCTCGCCGGCCTTCGTCAGCCCGACGACGTGCGCTTTCGCCACGAAGTGTGGCGAGACCTGGAGGACGCGAGCCTCGTGGAGTCACTCGCTCAGTTTGCGGCGGCACTGCACCAGGTCGACCTTCGTCTGCAGTGGTCGCGCGACACGCGCTTCAACGAGGAACGGCTCAGCTGGTACCTTGACGCCGCACTGCGCTACTGCCACGCCATCGCGGTCCTGTACGGGGTGCTCGAGGGTGCGTCGCCGCGCTCAAGGGGCCTCACCGCGGTTCGCGACTACCTGTCCCTCTACACTAACGACCCCGCGTTCGTCGCCCTGCGCGATGACGCGACCGCGGCTCGCCACGAGCTCGATCAGATTCGCTACTCGCTCACTATAAGGGGGGCCACGGTCCGCGTTGGCGTGTTCGGCGGCGACGACGAGTACGCCGCCGAAATACGAGCTCTCTTCGAACGATTCAATCAGGGCGGAGCCACGACGACCTACCGAGTCGCCTACCGCGACAGCTACTCCATGAATCACGTCGAAGCAGCGATTGCCAACCGTGTGGCCAAACTCTTTCCCCACGCGTTCGCGACGCTGACCGCCTTCGAGAGCGCCCACGGGACGTTCGTCACATCCTCAATCCGTCGTCTCGCAAGCGAGTTCAAGGTCTACACCAGCTACCACCAGTTTATGAAGCGATTTCAACCTCTTGAACTCGACTTCTCGCTTCCCGAGATCGTGTCATCTGGTGATGGTGTCGAGGTGCACGACGCCTTCGATGTTGCTCTGGCGAACAAGCTTGTCCGCCAGAGCGCGAAGGTGGTCACCAATTCGTTCCGTCTCGGACCGACAGAGCGCGTGATCGTCGTGTCGGGTCCCAATCAGGGAGGCAAAACGACCTTCGCACGAATGGTGGGCCAGGTGTACTACCTGGCGGCCCGAGGACTTCCGGTGCCCGGGAGCAGCGCTCGCCTCTCTCTCGTGGACGAGGTGTTCACCCACTTCTCTCGGGCGGAGAACAACACCATGCAGGCGGGTAAACTGGAACAGGATCTTGTGCGGATGAAGGACATCCTTCGACGGGCCACTTCCAGCAGCGTCGTCATCGCCAATGAAGTCTTCTCCTCCACGACCGTCAGCGATGCCGTGACGTTGGGAACGCTGGCGCTCCAACGATTCGTGTCGCTCGGATGCCGATGCGTGTACGTTACGTTCGTCGACGAACTCAGCCGTCTCGACCCCGCGATCATCAGCATGGTCAGCACCATCGACCCAGTCGACGCCACGATACGGACATTCAAGATCCTGCCCCGTCCGGCCGACGGACGCGCATATGCCCTGGTCATCGCAGAGAAGTACGACCTCACGTACGATCAGATACGAGCGCGGGTCGGCTCGTGAAGGTTCATTTGATGTACCCCGACCGCGACTTCAACATAGATGAGAACCCGCCCGCAAGCGCAAAGGACTTGGCCCAGGACCTCAATCTCGCCCCGTTAGTCGATGCCATGTCACGCGGCGACACGTTCATCCACCGTGTGGTCCTCACGGCGCTCCTGCACGCCAGCGGCGATCCGGCGGTAGTCCGGTTCCGCCAGGACAATCTCGACGATGCGCTCGCGAATGAGTCGGTCGTCCGGCGCCTTTACGAGTTGGCCATCAACGTGGCGGCCGAACAGCGACGCCACTTCTGGATGGGACAGCAAACACAACCGTCGAGGATTGTCTACCGGGCCGTCCAGGGAATCCAACTGTACCTGCCGCACCTGCGCGAACTGAAGGAGCTGGCGGACGAGGTCCAGGACCACTTCGTCTCCGATGGGTTCCGCGCACTGTTCGCAACGCTGATTGCCGAGTTGAACGAGGACTATCTCGACGAGGTGGCACAGCACACCCGCGAGTTGGCCTTTCCCGAGGGCGCCTTCATGAGCGTCGAACTCGGACCCGGGGGCAACGGCCAAAACCATACGCTTCGCGATCCGAGACGGCGGCGTCGCGGGTGGCTCGGGAGGCTCACCGGGGGCGGCAAAGTGTACTCGTTCTCGGTGCCGTCACGCGACGAAGCGGGCTTCGAGGCCCTGACGGACCTGCTGAATCGTGGAACCAATTCCATTGCCAACGAGGTTGGGCAGGCGGTGGACCATCTGTCGTCGTTCTTCGCGGCCTTGCGCACCGAGTTGGCGTTCTACGTGGGTTCCCTCAATCTCCGCGCGGCGCTGCACGCGAAAGATGAGCGCACGTGTCGCCCGAGCGTCCACCGGTGGGAGGAGGAAATTCTGGAGTTCACAGACCTCAAGGACGTCGCACTGACGCTCCAAGGTCCAGCGCGCGTCGTCGGGAACGACTCGCGAGCCACCGGTTGTGATCTCATCGTGGTGACCGGAGCCAACTCCGGTGGCAAGTCAACCTATCTCCGCAGCGTAGGCCTGGCGATGCTCATGGCCAACGCGGGTATGTTCGTGACAGCGTCGTCGCTGTCGATCAGTCTCCACTCAGGTCTCTGGACCCACTTCGCCCGCGAAGAGGACGAGACGCTGAGCAAGGGAAAGTTCGAAGAGGAGGTTGCTCGTATGAGCAGCATCGTGGACGGTGTGTGTCCCCGCCAGTGGGTTCTGCTCAACGAATCGTTCTCCTCGACCAACGAGAGGGAGGGATCGAGCCTCGCCGAGCAAGTGATCAACGCGCTCGCCGACTCCGATGTGCGCGTACTGCTCGTGACCCACATGTTCGATCTGGCCACCGCCCTACAGACCCGCCGAGGCGACTCGGCGCTCTTCCTGCAAGCCACCCGCGCCGTCGCGGGGAGCACATCGTACCGCCTGGTACCCGGCGAGCCCCTGCCCACGGGCTTCGCCAGCGACATTATGGCCCGCTTGGGGGGATTCGAGTAACCGCCCCCCTTGGCCAGCCGACTTCACCCGACGTGATTATTCACACTGAGAACCCGCCAACCGTCAGCCGACCGCTCCACAACTGAATAGCTACCGGGATCCACGACACTGTCAGCGCCGCGCACGCGACCCCAGGTCATAAGGAGCGCGCGGACGACCGCGTCGTGGGTGACGACGACCACCGGCCGGGGCGCGTTCTCGTCGTATAGGGCCTCCAGAGCCTGTAGTGCCCTCGCGGCCACCTCCGTCCACAGTTCCACCCCCGGGGCGTCATCGAGCGACCCCCACTGCTCCTGCACGGACCGTACACTCTTGCCGGTCCATTCGCCATAGTCGCGATCCTGAAGACGCCGGTCTACGCTCAGCGGCGCCTCCGAGCTCGACGCGATCGCGTGCGCGGTCTCCACTGTGCGACGCAATGGCCCCGAAACCACCGCGCGTGGTGCGAGTCGGGCGAGAGCCGCTCCCACCTCCTGCGCCTGCAGATGGCCAACCTTATCGAGCGGCGGATCTAGTAGGCCCCGGATCAGACCGGCCGCGTTCAACTCGGTTTGCCCGTGACGAACGAGATACACCCGCATCGGCCAGACCGAGGCCGCACCAACCACGTTGTCCCCCCCTAACCGGTCATCCATCTCCGTCCCCCGTCCAGATCGATCTGCCTCGCACTGGGCGTGCTGCCAGAGGTGTCTCGCGACCACTCGGCCCACGTACGACGCGCGTTGCTGCGCCGATTCGCTCGACGTTGCCCGACCCACGTTGCGGTGCCATCACGACACCGCCAGACCGAGCGCCAGGCCGGCCAACGCCGCGAGAAGTCCCACCACGAGACTCACCAACACGTAGGCCGTAGCGTCCCAGTACTGACCGGACTCCACTAGGCGCAGCGATTCCAGGGTGAACGTCGAGAATGTCGTCAGCGCCCCACAGAAACCGGTGGACCACAACGCGGAGGTCAGCGCGCTGGCGTGATGATGGAGCGCCAATCCGGTCAGGGCGCCGAGGAGCAGGGATCCAAAAACATTCACGAGCAGTGTCCCCCACGGCAGGTCGGATTCGACCCGGCGCGACACGGAACGGTCAATGAGATAGCGAAGTGGCGCTCCGACGAAACCTCCTAGGGCCACCGCGAGGTATAGCCACGGTGTCACGACCGATCAACAGGCGACGTCCGCGAACCGCGAGCGACCACCTCGACGTCACATACCACCACGGTCATGCGGTCCAACAAGTCCTCGATGCTCGAGAGGAAGGCCGTGATCCGCTCAGCCCGATCGACCACCACGACCATCACCGGCGCGTCGTCAACCACCGCGTGATGGCGGTGTAGCCCACCCGAGACCCCGTACCCACGATCCGCCTCGAAGGCCGTGGCTCCCGCGAGCCGCGCACGCCGTGCTCGTTGCAGGAGATGAACGAGAAGCGAGCCATGATGATCCGACGTTCGCGCGCTGAACATGAACGTGACGCGCCGGGCAGGAAAGGTCTCCAGCCCCGCTCCCTCGCCTCGACTCGCTTCGTTCACGACAGTTCTCGGGCGAGATAGTGCTCGAGGCGCAGGAGCAACCGAGCGGTCACGACACCCACCCATGCGACAACGAGACCTCCCACGACACTCGTCCCCTCGTACACGACCGCAGTAAGAATGTCGTGCTGCCGTAGGAGAAGCAGGCTCTCCACCTCCAGCGTAGAGAAGGTCGTGTAGGCGCCGATGACGCCTGTCCCCAGCACGGGACGGGCGAGGCGACCGCGGGGGAACTGCTCGGAGAGAATCACGAGAAGGAATCCGAGAACCGCGCTACCCGTGAGATTGATGAGAAGCGTGCTCCACGGGAACGAGCCTGACGACGTCGGCAGGGCTTCTGCAATAGCAAATCGTGCCACGGCGCCCACCGATCCGCCTATGCCAATCGCCACGACGATGATGATCTGCGCACGCCGCAGGTAACCAGCCCGGCCCCGCCACCTCCATCCTTCGGCGACACGCGACGTCACGCCGGCCATCGAGCCCCCCCAGACGTGACTCCTTGGCGGGCGGAGACTCCGACGTCGTGTCGGCAGTTCCGCTCTCCCACCTCTCGCCGACGGTTCACGAGTACAGTATCCTATCTCTCGGCGTCGTCATCATCGCCGTTTCGTACGGCGATGCGGGAGGGAGTCCGATGGGTGCGGCTACTCGTTTGATGATTTTCATGGCGGACGACGATCGAGTCAACGGTCAGCCTCTTCACGAGCACCTGCTGGCGCGAGCACGACAACTCCCGCTGGCGGGAGCGACCATGTGGCGCGGCATCGAGGGGTACGGGCGCTCGCGTCTCCTGCGAACCAATCGACTATCCGATGCGAATACCGGGCTCCCGATGGTGATGGAGGCCATCGACGCACCCGATCGCATCACCGCGTTCCTGCGCGACGTCGACGGTATCGTGGGCGACGCACTGATCACCCTTGAGAGCGTCGTAATAGTCGACGCGACGCCGCCAGCACCGTGATGATCCACGTGAAGCACGAGCCTCACACCACCAGAACGGGGCACACGAGACGGCTCAACAAATTCTCGAGCGCACGGCCAATGCCGTGGTGCATCACGCGATCACGGCCGTGTGCTCCGACGACGATGAGATCGAACGCGCGCTGCACGACGAGGTCGCCGATGGCCGCGGACGGGTCCTCGTCCACCAGAACGTGGACAGCGGCTGTGAGATCTTGATGCTGTTCTGCCCCGAGACTGATCGCGTCGCTCACTAGCTGGTCGCTCTCACGAGCCAGTTCCTCCGCCTCTTCATCCGGTGTCTCGGCCCGGCTTCGTGGTACGACGACCACAACCACGTGCGCCTCACCGCCCAGCTCTGAGGCGAGAGCACACGCCACGAGCACCGCCCGTCTCGAGGACGGCGAGCCGTCGAAGGCCGCCACGATCGAACGAAAGATACCCGCAGCCGGACGAATCTCACTACCGCTACCGCTACCGCGACCGCTCTCCATGCCCTCCCCCTCGACTAATCACCTAAGTGATCCAATGATGACGAACAACGCCAGAACCGCCACCAACATATAGGCCACGTAGGCGTTCAGGCGGCCCGACTGCAGCCGCCTGACCAGGTTCGCGACGCCCAGTGCGGCACGCGCCAGTGGCTGGTACAGATACGTCTCCACGGGCTCCGTCACCCCGGCACCACGGGGCCCGTCGAGCGTGGAGTCGGCCAAGGCCCGAGCGGCGTTCGCGCGCTTGGACCCGAGGACATTGCTCAATACGTGACGCAAGGGGTTGGCGAAACCGAACGCGGTGTAGCTCGTCGGACCGGTTCGTACCGACGCGCCCGAGTGCCACGATGGTGACCGGCGCAAGTGAAAGAGGCGCCCGCGCGAAAGTACCAGGGTCATCAGCGTGACCGCAAGGGCCGCTATCACGAGGACGACCCAGAGCCACGATGGCGAAAGGATCGAAAAACCTCGAAAGACCGGCTGCAAGACCCACGGGGAGCGCAACCCCGACAGCGTCACGCTGGTCGGTATGAGCGGACTCAAACCTCGAGCGAGCACGCGCAACTCCAAGGGGCTCAGCGCCGCGATCGCCAACATGGCCAACGCCAAGGACACCGACGCCACAGCGCCGAGGACCGATGGCTCCTGAGTGGTCCGCGGACCCGAGCGTGGGCCGAGGATCGTCAAGGCCAGCACTCGAAGGAAGACGAGCGCCGCGAGGCCCGTGGTGAGCGCCACCAAGGCCGCCGCGATCCCCAGGGAGAGCCGCAGCGTCAAACTCGCCACTCGAAACTGCTGCATGAGTGACTCGAGGATGAACCACTCCGATACGAAGCCGATGGTCGGCGGCAATCCCGCCAGCGAGAGCGCGCCAACGGCGAAGGCTCCCCCGCTCCAGGGCATTCGCCGTCCGACACCCCGCAAGTCGTCGAGGTCGTCGCCCATCGCGTCGGACTCAAACGCGGAAGTTGCGATGAAGAGGGTGGACTTGGCCATCGCGTGCGTCACGACCTGCAGCGTGGCGGCCACGAGGCCGATCGCGGTGAGCGCGACCGAGTGAACGAGTCGGCCGGTGAGAGCGACGCCGTACGCGGTGATGATGAGCCCCGCGTTCTCAATACTCGAGTACGCGATCACCCGGTTCAGCCCAGATTGGACGCCAGCGAAGGCCACACCCAGGAGCGCGCTGACCCCACCGGCGACGAGCACGATCACGATGATCCACATCGCGGGCGGAGCAAGAACCTCGAGGCAACGCCACAAGCCGTACACGGCCACATTGGCGGCCAGACCAGCCATCGCTGCACGAGCGGGCGACGGTGCCGCGGGGTAGCCAACTGGCAGCCAGATTTGAAGAGGCACGACGCCGAGCTTGGCGCTGAATCCCACGAGGAGGAGTATCCAGGCTGCATCCGTCACAGGTCCGGACGCGATCGTGGCCCAGCTCGACAGCATCAGACTTCCCGAATGGCTGGAAAGAAGCACGAAGCCGACGAGGAGCGCGGCGCCACCGAGCTTGCCCACTGCCGTCGTCAACCACGCACTACGAGCCTGGTCGATGCGTCGACGAGTGACGGACGTCAGGATGAAGAATGACACGGTGAGTAGTTCCCAGGCGAACAGGAACGTGAACGCGTCCGCCGCAGCGACCACGACGCCCACCGAGAACAGCATGAGCAGATAACCCGAAGCGACACCGCGTCGCTGGTCGCGAGAGGTGCGCCGCGACCATCCGATGAAGTTGACCGAGATGACCATGCCGAGGACGAAGAGCAGTGTGAGGAACAGTCCCGATAGGTGGTCGAACAACAGTCCGCTCCGGCCGACGCCGACCACGGAGGAGAGGTCCACCGCGGCACGGCCCGGCCCCAGAGCGCGCACTCCAGCGACCGTCTCGCAGGCACTGCCCACTGCGGCCAGCAGGTAAGGGGCCATTCGCCTCCACGGTCCGCCAACCCCGATCAGGAGGTCGACGGCCGCACCCAGTGCGAAGAGCGCCAAACCTAACGCGAACAGCCCGACAGTCACCGTGTCCCCCCCAGCGGCTCGGCCAGTATCGAGACCGCGATGAGAATCCCGTAGAGCAGACCGAACGGCGTCGGCGGAGCACCGGGCACGTACACGTCGACGGGCAGCACGTGATCCACACCGCCGAGCGACGCGTAAGTGTGTCCGATCAGCCCGCCGCTTATGGCTTCGGCCCCCGCGGCGACGACGATTTTGGGGGCGGGCATCGCCTCATAGGTCGCGAGCAGCGCATCGCGCATGCCCACGGTGGCGACTCCGGTCACGAGGAGCAGGTCGGCGTGGCGCGGGCTCGCGGTGAAGAAGATGCCGAGTCGCTGCACGTCGTAGACGGGATTCGTCAGGGCTGCCACCTCCCACTCATCCGAGCCGTCGGATCCGGCGTCCACGTGGCGAATGTGAACCGAACGACGAAACATCGCTGTCGTCTGGGCTACGCGCCGTCGCAGCACCGCCAGCGACGCGTCGTCTTCGCCCACCGTGGGCACGACCAACCCCTCACGACCCGATCGCGCTGTCTGGAAGTTCGGAGAGTACGAGAACGTCTCGGGTGCGTGGTCCACACAGCGACCACAATGGACACAGCGGCCACGATCCAGCAAAGGGCCGTCCGCCTCGACGGTGATGGCACCCGTAGGACAATCCGCGATACAGAGGTCCAGCACCGCCGCGTCGGCTACGTCACCACGGACGGTCACACCACCAGCAAAGCCGTCACCGTAGCCATCGCCCAGGCGGGGGTAGCGAGACGTGACTACGCCGTGGCGCAGTCCTCGCATGATCCAGGGCATCAGTTCGCTACCCCCGCGATCGATAGGCCGAAACTGGCCTCAATGAAGGCAAAGTCGGTGAAGACGTCTCGGGGAAACGCTGACGGGAACAGCGCCAGATTGTGAAACGACGCCGAACGCGACGCTACCGTGCGAACCACACCGTTCTCCAACTCCACGACGTAGAGCAGCTCCCCCTGAGGCGCCTCGGCCCAACCGATCGCCTCGCCGTCCACGAGCGAGATCTCCCTACGCCAGGATCTCTCCTGGCCCGACGAGAAGCCCGCCAGTTGCTCGATCGCCTGGCGGATCGTGTGAAACGACGCGTCGATTTCGTGGACCCGAACGATCTGACGAGCCAGGGCATCGCCCTCACTGGGGTACTCGACCACCACCTGACCAAGAGTCGGGTACGCGTCATAGGGCCGAAGCATCCGCACGTCGTCCGTGACGCCCGAGCCACGGGCCACGGGGCCCACGGCGGCGAACCGGCGAACGGTGTCCAACGACAGCGTGCCGGTCCCGCGCAAGCGGTCGACGAACGAGGGCGTCTCCAGCAGAGCTCGCAAGTCCTGGTCTAGGGCTCTGGCCAACGAGTCGACAGCTCGCCGAAGGTCGACCCAGTCGACTCGCGGTTCGCCGGTGACACCACCCGGGATAACGACCGACCGTCCAAATCGGTTGCCGCACAGATCCGCGCGCAGGCGTTGCACGTGCTCCTTGCGCAGCGACAAGTTAGCGTACGCCACTGCTTGACCGGCTGCCTCAGCGTGACGAACCACTGAGTCCACGTGGTTGGCCACACGCTCCAACTCTGCGTGAATGACCCGAACCAACCCGGCGGGAACTGGTACGCCACCGTCCACCAGCCGCTCCACCGCGTGACTGAATGCCAGGGCGTGGGCGACCGATGCGACTCCCTCACTCCTCTCGGCGAGCAGTACGGCGTCAGCCACGCTCGCTCCCTCAAAGCGGGCGTGTACGCCACGATGCTTGAACCACACCGCCGGTCGAACCCTTTCGACGTTCTCGCCGCTCGTGGTCACCTCGTACTGGATCGACTCGAAGACTCCCGAGCGTACCGGTCCGTAGGGCACGACAAAGGAGCCATCGCGCAGCGTTTCCTCCGTCGCGCCCGAGACAAGAGCCTCCGAGAGCTCACCACCAGCACGGAACCGCAGCCGCGTCACCAGGGGTTCGCGATCCTCTTTGCCCGCAGCCACCAGACCGTACAGGTCCTCGACCTGGCGCTCGTACCAGGCGGCGGCGGGCGTGAGGGAGGTGAGTGACGGGTAGCGACCAACCTGGCGCTCCACCACCAGTTCCTCGGCCTCCAACACTCCGCGACGATCGAAGAATGCCCGTAACGAGACGGCTTCCGATCCCTCACGAGCCAGCACACCGCAGAATCGCTCACCGCTCACGAGGCGCGTGCGCACGGCGTGCTCCCACGCGCCCGGCGTCTCGCTGCGAGTCACTTCGTGCACGATCAGCCAACTCCCAACTCGCGCGCGGCCGAGCGAATCACGAGACTCAACTCAGACGGAAGGTGGATGCCGAGGAGTAGCAGGGCGGCGAGCCCAACAATCATCGACGCCACGATCCAGCCACTGATCTCACCGCTCCTCATTGTCGCGCTGACGTCCTCGCCGCTCACGGCGTTCGCACTCACCATGGTCTGAGTGGTGTACCACGACAGGCCGAAGAAGGCGACGGTAACCAGGACGACGAGCAACGATGCGGCCGTCGTACTCGCGTGCGCGAAGCCTCCGTACACGATCAAGAACTCACTGCGAAAGAGACCGAACGGTGGCATTGCGGACAGCGCCAGGACGGCTGCGACGAGCATCCACCCCGACCAGGGCAAAAACCCGATGGCGCCCTTGACCTTGGTCATGTCCTTAGTGGCGAACTTGCGCACGACCGACCCGACGCCAAAGAATGCCGTTCCCTTCGCGGCGGCGTGTGCCAGCACGTGAAGTAGGACGCCGAAGATCGCGAGGGGCGCGGCGAAACTCATCCCGATGCTCAGGATGCCCATGTGTTCCATGCTCGAGTACGCCAGGAGCCTCTTCAGGTCCCGTTGACGCAGGAGCGAGAGCGACGCCAGCAAGAGTGTCGCGACGCCGAACACGAGTAGGACCTCACGGGGGAATGTGGGGCCGAGACGAGCAACCGCGATCTGAAAGAATCGCAGAATGGCGTAGAAGCTCACCGCTAGCAGAGCGCCGGAGAGCAGTGCCGAGACCGGCGTGGGGGCCTCCGAGTGTGCGTCGGGGAGCCACGTGTGCACGGGGAACAGCCCCATCTTTGTGCCGTAGCCCAGTACCGCCAATCCGAACGAGAGGCGGACGACAGCGGCGGGAAACTCTGGCGCGCCGTGCAGCAGCGTCACGTACGAGAGGTCGTAGGCCGTTCCGAACACACTGGTGCCCGCGTAGTACATCAAGATCGTTGCCAGCAGGGCGATGCCCAGCCCGAGGGACGCCAGCAGCACGTACTTCCACGCGGCTTCCGACGAGCCATCGGTATCGTCGATGGCCACCAGAAGTGCCGAGACCACCGTCGTGATCTCGATTGCTACCCACAGTAACGCGAAGCCGTTGACGAGTGGCACGACGACCAGCGACCAGCAGAAGAGGTTCAACCCGGCGTAGAACCTATGCCCGTAACGGGTGCCACTGGCAGTGCGCGCCACGTCGACATACCCCACGCTGAACATCGTCGTCGTGGCGTACAGAAACGACACCGACAGAAGAAAGACGATAGAGAGCGGATCAGCACGTAGGACGCCTCCCGCGGTCACGTCAGCGTGAACGACGCGCGATGTCAGCACCACGCTCAGGACGAACGCGCCGCATCCCGTCGCCATCGTGGCGTACCTCGCGAACATCACGGGTGTGAACCACGCCACTACCGACATCACGAACGGCAGCACAACTATGGCGAGAAGAACCTGCGGCACCGTCAGCCCCGCAACCGATCGAGATCAGTGGTGGACAACGTGTCGTTGCGCAAGTGGTGAACACGCATGATCACCCCGAAGACGACCACCGCGACGAGGAGATCGAAGAGGAACGCCACCTCGACCACCAGCGGCAACCCGAATGCCACGACGAGGCTGGCGATAGAGACCCCGTTCTCGAGAGAGAAGAAGCCAATCGCCTGGGACACCACGTCGGTGCGCAGAACGATCAGAACGAAGGCCACGAGAATCACGGCAACCGCAACGCCCAGCGCTGAGGTCGGAAGGGCTCGCGACGAGATCTTGAGTGATCCGACGACGAAGAAGCCAAACGCCGCGACGACGACGGCGATGAGTATCGAACTCGCCACCCCCACCACCGAGCTTCCAGCCAGATTGGCGTTCGCGTCGCGAAGCAGCCGGCTGATCAACCACGGCACCAAAATCACTTTGAGCAGCAACGACAGCAGGGCGAGAACGTACAGCGCATCGATGTGCTTCACGGTGGCTACGTAGGCCGCCAGGACACTCACGAGCAACGATTCAAAGGCGTACAGTCGAACCTGCGATCGGAGTAACGGCGCTCGCAGCATCGCAAACTCGCAGAGCAACACGAGAACTACCAGCCCGTCGGTCACGTCCGCGTACGTCGAGAGAGCGGAGTAGGTCATCATCCTCCCCCGATGAAGAAGACGAGAACACCGAGAACCGCGAAGAGGAAGGCACTCGCGACGAACTCCGTGATCTTGAAGAGCCGAAGCTTGGAGAAGGTGTTGTCGACGATCGCGAAGACCAGACCGACCACCGTAGCCTTCAGGAGCAGCGCCGGAACGGCGAGTGCCACTGCAACTGCACTTCCGGTGGACGCCAGGCCCCAGGGTGCAACGAAGACATTGATCAAAATCGTGTACAGGATGAGCTGCTTCATCGTGGCTCCCCACGTCAGCAACGCCAGCAACGGACCGGAATGCTCTAGAGTCCGCGCCTCATCGATCATCCCAAACTCCAGTGTCCCCGAGTGGGTCTCTACTGGTATTCGACCCGTATCGACTAGCACGACCATGAAGAAGGCCACCGATGCGAGGAGGTGGCTAGGCCGTAAAAGCTGTGACGTCGATGAGCGAATCGTGGCCGAAAGGGCGTAGGGCAAGTCCGTGCGCGTGATGAGAGCCACCGCGAAAATCACGAACAGAATGGTGGGCTCGACGAGCGCCCCGAAGGTCATCGCCCGACTCGACCCGAGCTGCGCGTAGGGTGCTCCCGACTCCGCCCCCGCAAGGGCGATCGAAAATCCTGCCAGAGCGAGAATGAACCCGCCGCCCAGGATGTCGCCGCTGTAGCCAAGCGGCAGGGGGAAAGTGGTCAGGACCGGAATGAGCATCGGTACGACGAGATAGCACGCGAAGGCTACGATCGGTGCGGCCACAAAGACCCAACTCGACTCCTCCGTGACGACCGTCTCCTTGCGAAAGAACTTCGCAATGTCGAAGTACGGCTGCAGCACTCGAGGTCCGCGCCGTCCCTGCAGACGAGCCTCGGCCTTGGCGATCACGCCACTCACTAGCGGACCGCCCAGCAGTATCGTGACAACCTGCAGCGCTTGGATACCCGCAACGGGCACCACCGACGATTCCACGACTCGGTCCTCCACGTGATGCTGATCCCGTAGAAGCCATTAGCCGTGTGGCGATTCGGGAAATCCCGTCGGGGCCTCATCCGACCAACCCATGCTAGCCGACGTCGAGCTACTCGGCGAGGATGACGTGTCGATCACTCGTCACAGGGGTGTGGCCGACTATCCACGGTGACGGATCAGACCTTGATCGGCCCCTGGTCGGGCGCCGCCAGTCCGGTGAAGTCCGCCACGCCGCTGGACGCCCGGGGAACTAGGGAGGACGCGACGAGGCCCATGACCAAGACGATCACGGCGGCGTAGGGGGCGTAGACGGTGGGGGCCGTCACCTTGTAGACCGCGCCGTAGATGGCGGCCACGGTCACGGCGACGCCCACGGTAGCGGCCAGGTACAGCTGCCACGTCTTGCCCGCGCCACGCAGCCCGCGCAGCGCGCCCACCGAGATCAACAGGTAGATCACCGCGATGGCGAAGCCACCGTAGGTCGACAGGAAGCTGAACATCGACACGTACTCGGGCAGTCCGGGTATCGCCAGCGATGTCGTCGCCACCACCAGCACGATCACGACGGCGTAGACGCCCAGCACGAAGTTGCTCGCGCCCGTCGGCGTGCCGTGGCGCGAGATCCGAGTCATCACTGAGGGCATGCGCCGGTCGCGCGCCAGGGCGAACAAGCCCCGCGACGCCGACACCGCGCACCCCACCAGGACCGCGAGCATGTCGAAGACCACCACCAGCTCGACCAGGCGACGAATCCACACCGTCGCGTAGCCGCCCGACGAGGCCGGTCCGGCCAGCGTGAACAGCGGCGCGCCAGCGTTGCGACCCAGGAGATGCAGGCTGAAGTGGTAACCGGCGACCTGGGCGAAGGCGCCGATGACGTAGAAGCCAGTGATCGCCAGGACCGAGATCAACACCGCGCGCGGGATGTTGCGTTGAGGATGCACGGCCTCCTCGCCGAGGTTCGCCGCCGTCTCGAAACCGGTGAACAGGAGCACCCCGTAGAGGACGCCGAAGAGGATCCCCTTCCAGTGGGTCGGCGAACTGGAGGGGGAGAAGCCGGTGGCGACGTGGTGCAGTCCCCCAC
>JAJYNX010000038.1 GCA_021786095.1 Actinomycetes bacterium
GGAGGATGTCACCATGGGAATAACGAGAAGGAAGTTCACTCTCGAGTTCAGAACCGAGGCGGCTCACCGCGTCATCGACACCGGCCGGACGGTGCGCGACGTGGCGAAGGAGCTATCGGTTCTGGAGAACTCGCTGAGTACGTGGGTGCGTGACGAGCGTCGACGGATGGAGGCGCTGCAGGCCAGCAGCAACGAGCCACTGAGCGTCGCCGAACGGGCCGAGCTGCTGCGGCTGCGCCGTGAGGTCGCCGAGAAGGACAAGGACCTGGCATTCTTGGGAAAAGCAGCCGCGTACTTCGCTTCGAAGCCACCAAAGCAGAGAGATTTGCGTTGATGGCCGCGGAGTGCGCGAACTTCGAGGTCACTCGCATGGCCCGACTCCTGGAGGTCTCGACCGCGGGCTACTACCGCTGGAAGAAGGCCCAGGGCCGTGAGCCCCTGGCGAGCGAGCAGCGTCGCAGCAGCCTGGACGACCGGATCGTCGCCTCGCACAGTGCCTCGCACGGCACCTACGGATCCCCCCGTGTGACGAGCGATCTGCACGAGGCCGGCGACACGGTCAGCGAGAACACGGTGGCTGCGCGCATGCGCGCACTGGGCATCGCGGGGATCAGCCCGCGCACCTTCAAGATCACGACGATCTCGAGCCGTGACGCCCACTACCCGGTCGACCTCGTGAACCGTGCCTTTGTCACCACCCAGCTGAACGTCCAGTGGACCAGTGACATCACCTACATGACCATCGGCACCGGCGAGGCCTACCTGTGCGCGATCCGCGACGCCTGCTCGGGTCGCGTGCTCGGCTGGGCGCTGGCGAACCACATGCGCGCCGAGCTCGTGCTCGAGGCCCTCGACGACGCCGTGCGCTCGCGCACCATGAACTGTGTCGGCACTATTTTCCACACGGATCGAGGCGCACAGTTCACCGACCATGGCGTGATCGAACTGTGTGAGAAGTTCGGCATCGTTCGCTCGATGGGTCGCACCGGCAGTTGCTTCGACCACGCGAGCATCGAGTCGTTCTGGTCCATCTTCAAGCACGAGTACTTCTACCGCCACGTGTTCGCCAACATGTCAGAGCTTCGCGTCGGCGTCGAGAACTACATCCACTTCTACAATCACGATCGTCGCTACTCGACCATCGGCAACGTCAGTCCCGTCACCTACGAACTAGCCTTATCCCGAGTAGCACTGGCCGCATAAACCGTGTCCACTTTCACTGGGGAACCTCAGTCGACGCCGACCGTCACCGTGCATGCCGTGACGCACAGCCCCGTCGGGGTTCGCACCGCGAGTCACGCCTCGAGAGCGGCGCCGCGGCGGGGCCAGCTACTCTCGAAGTGGGCGTCCCCCCTAGGCGGGCGCCACGTCTCGGGCCCGCGCGAAACGTGCCGCGACGTCCGGCCAGTTGACCAGGTTCCACAGGGCGTTGACGAAGTCGGCCCGGACGTTGCGGTACTGCAGGTAGTAGGCGTGCTCCCACACGTCGAAGACGAGCAGGGGTATGGCCCCGTGCACCAGGTTCGCGTGGTGGTCGTAGACCTGTTCGACCATCAGGCGCCGGCTCAGGGGCTCGAAGGCGAGCGCCCCCCAGCCCGAGCCCTGCACCAGGACGGCGGCCTGGCTCAACTGGGCGCGTAGGGCGTCGAAGGACCCGAAGTTCTCGTCGATGGCGGCGGCCAACTCCCCTTCGGGGAGGCCGCCGCCGTCGGGTGAGAGGTTGCGCCAGAACAGCGAGTGCAGCACGTGTCCCGAGACGTTGAAGGCGAGGGTCTTCTCGAGGCTGACCAGTGCGGCGTAGTCCCCCGCGGCCCGGGCCTCCTCCAGCCGCTCGAGGGTTGCGTTGGCCCCGGCGACGTAGGCCGCGTGGTGCTTCGAGTGGTGCACCTCGAGGTTGAGCGCCTGGTAATGCGGCTCGAGAGCCGCGTAGTCGTAGGGCAGGTCGGGTAGTACGTACGCCATGGCATATCTCCTTGTAACGTGAGAAGCCCCTCCGATGGCCACCCTATCGTCGTTGCGTCAGGGACCGTCGCGAGCGGCGTGGCGACGCCCGTGGCGTGCGATCACGGTACCCCGGAGACGAGAGTGGCCCGAGGGCGTCGCGGCGACGTCCTCGGGCCACTGCTGGCGTCGATCAGGGGAAGAGACCGCGCAGCTCGGTCGCCTCGGCGATGCGCTCGACGCCGACGGCGATGGCGGCCTCGCGCAAGGTGACGTTGAGGTCGAGGCTGCGCTGCCATATGTAACTGAAGGCCTCGTTCATGGTCTTCTCGAGGCGGGCGGTGAACAGCTCGTGCTCCCACATGAAACCCTGCAGATCCTGGGCCCACTCGAAGTAGGACGCCACCACGCCGCCGGCGTTGGCGACGACGTCGGGGATCACCGGGATGTTCCGACTCGCCAGCACCTGGGCACCGTCGCCGGTGGTGGGGCCGTTGGCGGCCTCGATCACGATGGACGCGGCGAGGTTGTTGGCCACGTCCTCGGTGATGAAGCCGCCCAGGGCCGCCGGAATGGCGATGTCGCTCGGTATGGTGAAGAGTTGATCCGCGGGCACGTGATCAGCCCCGGGGTAGCCCACGACCGTGTTGGCCTCGGCGTAGTGGCGGGCCATCACCTCGGGGTCGATGCCCCCGGGCACGTGAATGGCGCCGTGGACGTCGGCGATGCCGACCACCTTCATGCCGCGGGCGGTGAGCATCGAGACCAGCGGAGCACCCACCTTGCCGTAGCCCTGGATGACGACGCGCTGCTGATCGGCGCGCCGGCCCAGGCGCTCGAGGATCGAGGTCGCGCAGATCGTGACCCCCACGGACGTGGCACCCGCGTGGCCCGAGCTGCCGCCGATCGCCAGGGGCTTGCCAGTGACGACGCCGGGCATGTTGTGCCCGGCCAGCATCGACACGGTGTCCATGATCCAGCTCATGACGTGGTAGTCGGTGTTGATGTCGGGGGCCGGGATGTCGCGGTCCGGTCCGATCATCGGAGCGATGGAGAAGGCGTAGCGGCGCGTCAGCCGCTCCAGCTCGCCGCGCGACAGGCGCTCGGGGTCGACCTTGACGCCGCCCTTCGCCCCACCGTAGGGGATGTTGACGACCGCGGTCTTGATCGACATGTCGGCGCTCAGCGCCGCGATCTCGTCGGTGCTGACGCTCGGGTGGAAGCGGATGCCGCCCTTGCCCGGACCGCGCGAGGTGTCGTGCTGGATGCGCCAGCCCGTGAACATCTCGATGTCGCCCGAGTCCATCCGTACGGGGACGGCGACCTCGAGGATCCTCTCGGGTGTGACGATCCGTTGGATCATGTCGTCGGCCAGACCGAGAAGCCGTCCGGCGTTTTCAATGAGTGAGGATACGTGCAGCCAGGGATTGAAGACCCCCGGGCGCACCTGATCCGGTTGCGTGACCACGTTGTCACCAGCCTTTTCTGTCGTTGAGAGCGACGTTGCTCTCACGTCCAGCCTAGGCGGTGGGAGTGTCGTACTCCCGTCAGCTCGGCGGCCGGCGGTACTGTGACTGACGACGCGAGAGGGGCGGCCATGAAGATTTCCACGATGCTGAGCTACGCCGGCGGTTTCCAGCAGGCGGCGCGCGAGGTCGCCGACATGGAGCGCGCCGGCCTGGACCTGGTGTGGGTGGCCGAGGCCTACGGGTTCGACAGCCCCTCGCTGATGGGGTACCTGGCTGCGCTCACCGAGCGGGTGGAGATCGGTGCGGCCATCCTGCCCATCTACACGCGCACCCCGACGCTGATCGCGATGACGGCGGCGGGGATCGACGCCCTCTCCGACGGGCGCTTCCACCTCGGCCTGGGGGCCTCCGGTCCCCAGGTGATCGAGGGCTTCCACGGCGTGCCCTACACCAGCCCGCTGGGCACGACGCGCGAGGTGGTGGAGATCTGTCGGGCGGTGTGGAAGCGCGAGGCACCCCTCGAGTACCACGGCCGCCACTTCACCCTGCCCCTGCCGCCGGAACGCGGCACCGGGCTCGGCAAACCCCTCAAGATCATCGCTCACCCGGTACGCGACGCCATCCCGATCTGGATCGCGTCGCTCGGTGAGAAGAACGTGCAGCTCACGGCCGAGATCGCGGACGGGTGGATCCCCATCCTGTTCATCCCCGAGCGCGCCCGCGACGTCTGGGGCGGCGCCCTGGACGCGGGGCGCGCGCGCCGCGACCCGTCGCTCGGCGAACTGATGATCACGGCCGGGGGCCTGCTGGCCATCGGCGACGGTGAGGAGATCGTGGCGCTACGCGAGCTGCAGCGCTCCATGGTGGCGCTCTACGTCGGCGGCATGGGCGCCAAGGGCACGAACTTCTACAACGAGCTGGCCGTGCGCTACGGCTACGAGAAGGAGGCCGCGCAGATCCAGGACCTCTACCTGGCGGGTAAGAAGCGCGAGGCGGAGGCGGCGGTGCCGGCCGAGTTCCTGGAGCTGACGACTCTCTGCGGGCCCCGGGGGTACGTCGCCGAGCGCATCGCGGCGTTTCGCGAGGCTGGGGTCAGCCACCTTCAGGTGGCGCCCCTGCCCCAGGGCGATCAGACCGCGGCGTCGCTCATCGAGACGGTGCGCGAGCTCGTCGACTAGGCCCGTCCTCGACAGGGGTCTACGCGGCTCAGGCGGTGCGAGTGGCGTCGCGGCCACCCGAGGCGAGCCACGCGTCGTACATGGCCCGGTAGGCGCCGTCGCGAGCCAGCAGGTCCGCCGGTGTGCCGATCTCGACGACCCGACCTCGCTCGACGACCACGATTCGGTCGGCGCGCTGGGCGGTGGTGAGCCGGTGGGCGATCAGGATCGCCGAGCGACCCTCCAGGATGCGGTCGAGGGCGCGCTCGATCACGATCTCGCTGTGGAGATCGAGCGACGACGTGGCCTCGTCGAGAATCAGTACGCGCGGCCGCGCCAGGAACGCGCGCGCCAGGGCCAGGAGCTGGCGCTCACCGGCCGAGAGGGTCTGGCCACGTTCGTGCACCGGGGTGTCCAGCCCTTGGGGCAGGCGGTCGACGAGCTCGCGGAGGCCGACGACGTCGACGGCCTCGTCGATATCCCGGTCGGACGCGTTGGTGGCGCCGAAGCGCAGATTCGTGCGAATCGAGCCGGCGAAGAGGAACGCCTCCTGGGGCACCACGCCGAGCTGGCGGCGCAGCGACTTCAGAGTGACCGTGCGGATGTCGACACCGTCGATGAGCACGCGACCCTGCGTGGGATCGTAGAAGCGGGTGGCGAGCTTGGCCATGGTCGACTTGCCCGCACCGGTGGGCCCCACGAAGGCGACGGACTCGCCCGGGGCGATCTCCAGGTCGACGTCGTGCAAGACCGGTCGCGCGGGGTCGTAGCCGAAGCTCACGTGCTCGAAGGTGATTCGACCCTCGACGGGCGGCAGGTCGATCGCGTCGACGGCCTCGTCGACGCTGGGGGGCGTCTCGAGCAGCTCGCGCAGTCGGATAATCGACGCGCGCCCCTGCTGGAGCGTGCTGTACTGCTGGACGAGCAGTTGGATGGGCTGGAAGAACCGGTTGAGGTAGAGGAAGAAGGCGATCAGCGCCCCCACGCTGAGCTGGTGCTCGAGCACCATGTGCCCCCCGATGCCCAGTAGCAGGCCCTGGCCGAGGATGCCGATCATGTTGGTCGAGGGGCCGTAGATGGCGCTGACCCGGCCCGTGTAGTTGTTCACGTCGCGGTACGCGCCCACGACGTGGCGGTGATTGATGATGTTGCGCTTCTGACGGTTGTGCGCGGTGACGACGCGGATGCCGTAGAGCGACTCGGACAGGTCGGCCAGCAGGTTGGCGATCCGGTCGCGCGTCAGCAGGTACCCGCGCTCGGACGCCTGGTGGAACCAGATCGACAGCACGAAGAGTATCGGCACGACGAGGAGCACGGTCCAGGCGGCGAGCACGACGTTCGTCGTGAACAGGATGACCGTGATCACGACCATGGTGAGACCCTGGAGGGCGAACTGGGTGATGCCGTCTTGAAGGAGCTGCTGGAGGTTCTCGATGTCGCTGGTCATGCGGCTCATCAGCACGCCGGCCTTCTCGTCGGTGAAGAAGTCCAGGCTGAGTCGCTGGAAGTGCGTGAAGACCCGGATTCTCAGGTCGTGCATGACGCGCGACGCCAGAGTCCCGGTGACGACGACCTGGGCCCGTTGGAGGAAGGCGCTCACCACCGCCAGGGCTAGGTAGATCAGAGCGCACCAGGTGATCACCCCCAGTGAGTGGTGCCCGGGCAGCATGCCGTGGTCGATGGCGTACTCGGTCAGCTTCGGTCCCGCCTGCAGGACCAGTGACGTGACGACGACCAGCGCCGAGCCGCTCACTACGTAGCGGGGGTAGGGCCGTACGATCTGGGTCAGGCTCAGTCGGCGGCGCTCGTCCTCACGAGGGCGTTGGGTGAAGTGCAGTCGTGACGCTTCGCGATGCGGCTCGGTCGCGAGGAGCTTGGTGGCCTCGTCCATCAGCTCGGTGGGGATGCCCCCGAATGGCAGGCCGTTGGCGCTGGCCGAGCCGCCCTGGAACATGCCGCCACCACCCCCGAATCCGCCGCCCCACATCAGGCGTTCCTCGTCGTCTGGGCCAGGATCTCCGAGTAGAGCGGGGTGCTCGCCAGCAGCTCGTCGTGTGTGCCGGTGGCGATGACGTGCCCGTCGTCGAGCAGGATGACCCGCTGGGCGAGGGCGATCGTGGACATGCGGTGCGCGATGACCAGGGTCGTGCGCGTGGCCAGGAGGTGGCGCAGTGCCTCGTAGATCCCCGCCTCGACGTGCACGTCGATCGCGCTGGTCGCGTCGTCCAGGATCAGGATCGGGGGGTTGACCAGCAGTGTGCGGGCGATGGCGATCCGCTGGCGCTGGCCGCCCGAGAGCGTGTAGCCGCGCTCACCGACGACCGTGTCGTACCCCTCGGGCAGGCGGGTGATGAAGTCGTGGGCGTTGGCCGCGCGCGCCGCGGCCTCGACCTCCTCGGCGGTGGCGCTGGGGCGGCCGTAGGCGATGTTGTCGCGGATCGAGATGGAGAAGAGGAACGGCTCATCGAGCACGACCCCGACCTGATCACGCAGCGACGCCAGCGTCACGTCGCGCACGTCATGCCCGTCGATCGTGACCGAGCCCGCCGTGACGTCGTAGAAGCGCGTGATGAGACGGGCGACGGTGGACTTACCCGATCCGGTGCGCCCGACGAGCGCGACGGTCTCGCCAGGCTCGAGGTGCGCGTCGAAGTCGCGCAGGATCGACGCGCCGTTGGCGTAGGCGAAGTCGACGTGGGTGAGGTCGACACGCCCCTCGGTGACCGAAAGGTCGTACGCTCCCGGCCGTTCGGCGATCTCCGGGCTCTCGTCGAGGATCTCGAAGATCCTCTCCGCGCTGGCCTTGGCACGCTGGCCCATCATGACGAGTTGGCCCAGCATCATGAAGGGCGCCTGGAGCATGAGCAGGTAGGCGTTGAAGGCCAGGATCGCCCCGATCTGCAGGTGCCCCTGCATCACCATGATGCCGCCGAAGAACAGCACGAGCGCCAGACCGAGCTGGGGCAGGTTCTGCACCCAGGGGGACCAGATTCCGCGTAACTGAGCGTCCTTGATGTACGACCAGGCGACGCCCTCGGCGGCGTCGGCGAGCCGATTGATCTCGGCCTCCTCCTGGGCGAACGACTTCACGACGCGCACGCCGTTGACGTTCTCGTCGACGATGGTCGCCACGTCGGCCAGGCGAGCCTGGGTGATCCACGAGATCGGGAACATGACGCGGCGCATCTTGAGACCCACGACGTAGAGGATGGGCATGACCACCATGGCGATCAGAGCCAGCGGGACGTCGATCGAGAGCATGAACCCGAAGGCCAGCACGCCGATGAAGCTCTGGACCACGATGAGCGGCGCGAAGGTCGAGTAGCGCTGCACGCTGCGGATGTCGCTGTTGGCCCGGCTGATCAGCTGGCCCGACTGGACACGATCGTAGAAGCTGAACGAGAGCCAGGTCAGGTGCTCGTAGATGAGCGAGCGCAGGTCGGCCTCGACGTTGTAGGCGGTCACGAAGACGTACTGGCGAGAGACGATCCCGGTGATCCCGGCGATGACGCCGACGATCACGATCTCGATGACCTGGCGGCTGAGCGATTGCGAGTGCCTGATGATCGCGTTGTCGATGGCCCCGTTCAGCAGGTTCGGCACCAGCGTCTGGAAGACGAGGCTCACGAAGGAGAGCGCGAGGGCCGCGATGAAGGTGACGCGATGGGAGCGGATCACGGGCAGGATCCGCCGCCACCAGGGCAGTGACCGATCGCGAGCGATTTGCGCGCGCGGCCCCCGGTACGACGACCTCACCCCGCCCAGGGGGTTCGTGCCGGGCGACTCCCCCTCGCGCGTGGTGCTCGCGGAGGGGGGGTGCGTCACCCGTCAATTCTACGCGGGTGCCCGACGCGTCGACGCCGACGAGGCCGCGCTGGACTGGCCCGGGCGGCGTAGTGTGACGTCGTGACCTCACCGCTCGTCGTCCAGCACCCGATCGTCGCGGACAAGATGCGCCAGTTACGCGACGAGACCACGACGAACGCCGACTTCCTGCGCCTCGCGGGCGAGATCTCGCGCTTCGTGGCCTACGAGGCTTTTCGCACGACGCCGGTGGTCGTGACGACGGTGTCCACGCCGGTCATGAAGGACGCGCCGGCCGTGCGGGTGGAGACCGAGTACGTGATCGTGCCGATTCTTCGCGCCGGACTCGGCATGAGTCCGGCGGTCCAGGAGGTTCTGCCTCACCACCGGGTCTGCCTCGTCGGTTTACGCCGCAACGAGACCACGCTGCTGCCCGACGTCTACCTCGACGGCCTGCCCGAGTCGTTGACCGGCGCCCACGTGGTGATCTGTGATCCCATGCTGGCGACGGGCGGCTCGCTGGTGCGAGTGTTGGACATGCTGACCGAGCGCGGCGCCAGCGACGTCACGGTGCTGTGTCTCATCGCGGCCCGGCCCGGTATCGAGCACGTGGCGTCACGCTACCCCGAGGTCACCATCGTGGCGGCCGCCCTCGACGACACGCTCAACGAGGTCGGCTACATCGTGCCCGGCCTCGGCGACGCCGGGGACCGGCTCTTCGGCCCGCCCGTGCGCTGATCAGAGGCCGATGTCCTCGTTCCACAGGTCGGGGTGGCGCGTGATGAACGCGCTGAGCAGGTCGGTGCAGGGCTGATCGTCGAGGACGGTGACCTCCACCCCGAGGTCGGCCAGCCAGTCGTGGCCGCCGTGGAAGTTGGTCGACTCGCCGATGACGACGGCGCCGATGTTGAACTGGCGCACCAGTCCCGAGCAGTACCAGCAGGGCGAGAGGGTGGTCACCATGACGCAGTCGCCGTAGTGGCGGCGGCGACCGGCGTTGCGGAAGGCGTCGGTCTCGGCGTGCAGTGAGGGATCATCGCGTTGGACTCGCTGGTTGTGGCCGGTCCCGAGCAGCGTGCCGTCGCGTAGGAAGAGGGCGGCGCCAATCGGGATCCCACCCTCACTCTCACCCCGCACGGCCTCCGCGTAGGCGGTGTGCAACATGTGGCGGGTCAGGTCGGGATCGAGGGGAGTCGTTCGTGGGTCCACCCGCTCAGTATGCTCCACGGACGTGGACAGACGCACGTATCCGGTGGCGATTGGGACCCAGCACGTTGACCTGCCCGTCGTGGCGCTGGGCGAGGATCTGGCCCTGGCGCTTCTCATCACGGTCGACATGGGCGTGGGATTCATGGAGCGGGCCGGCGCGGAGCTGGCTGGCGTGCTGCGTCCCTTCGATGTTGACATCGTGGTCACGGTCGCGACCATGGGTATCCCTGTCGCCGTCGAGGTCACCCGTCACCTCGGACTCGATCAGTACGTGATCTTGCACAAGACACCGAAGATCCACCTCGCGGACGCCATCAGCGAACCGGTGAAGTCGATCACCACGGGCGTCGAGCAACGGCTCCTCTTCGATCGGGCGAGGGTGCCCGACGTCGCGGGTCGGCGCGTGGCGATCGTGGACGACGTGATCTCGACGGGCGCCTCCACGGGCACGGCGCTGCGGCTTCTGCGCGCGGTGGGTGCGCACGTGGTGGCCATCGGCACCCTGGTCACCGAGGCCTCGCTCTGGCGCACCTCGCTCGGTGAGGACGCCGAACACGTGCACGCGCTCGGCGCGATCCCCGTCTTTCGCCCGGACGGCGAGGGGGGCTGGCGCGAGGACTGGGTGGGCTGACTGGCGGGCGCGGGCGCACTGAGCGCTCCACCGGCATCGCAGTGGCCGACCGTTGAAAAATGCGGCTTTCTTATGCGCTCCACAGGACTTTCCCAGGTAGGGCCGCCACACTGGGGACGGTACGTACGGCACGTTCTCGAAAGGTTGGACTGCAATGATTCGTCATCTACGAACAAGGGTGCTCGGGCGGGTCGGTCTCGCGACTGTCCTCACCATCGGCGTGACGGCCGCGGGCATCGGTATGGTCCAGGGTGTGGCCAGCGCGTCGCCGCCGCATCACCACGCTGCAGACCATGGTCGCAGGGGCAAGGACAGGTCGAAGGATCGCACGGTAGTCGTCGGCGTCGTGTCGGCGATCACCCAGCCCGTGGGCACCACCTCCGGGATGCTCTACCTGAGCGGCCCCGGCGGCATGCTGTCCCAGTTCGTCCTGACGACCACCACGACGGTGAGCGGCTCGGGCGACCAGCAGGGCAACGGCGCCACTCTGTCCCTGGCGAACCTCACGGCTGGCCAGCGCGTGCGCGTTGACTTCTCGGTGACGACCACGGGCACGGCGCCCACGACCACGGCGACGATGACCGCCACCAGCGTGAAGATCCTGTCGAACGGCTCGACCGAGGACAACCACGGTGTCGTCGGCGTCGTGTCGGCGATCACCCAGCCCGTGGGCACCACCTCCGGGATGCTCTACCTGAGCGGCCCCGGCGGCATGCTGTCCCAGTTCGTCCTGACGACCACCACGACGGTGAGCGGCTCGG
>JAJYNX010000003.1 GCA_021786095.1 Actinomycetes bacterium
GACGAGGCACGCTTCTTCGACGAGCTCTACCCGGCCTTCCCGCGCGGCATCCAGGTCGTCTCGCGTGACGGGTCGGTGGTGGTGCCCGAGCCGGCCCCGGTCACCCTGGTGGGGAGCTTCTCCTATCACGAGGGACGTCTCGCCGTGACCTGGTCGAGGAGCCGTGCGGGCAGCGCCTGGCGCGGCCGGCTGGACGACGGACCTGCGGACGCGCAGCTCGACGCGCTGGCGGAGCGGGTGGTGCGCGCGACGCCCTCGTGGCCCGGTCTGGTCGCAGAGCCGCGGGGCCGCCTGGCCGAGCACGCGTCGCTCGACGGCGTCGAGGCGGTGCGCGCGGTGGCCGAGGTCGTGCCGGTGGTGGCCGCGATCCCCGGCGTCGTGGTGGAGTGGGAGCACGAGGCGCCGACGTTTCGCGAGGCGCGCGATGCCCCGGTCGTGCGCCTCGCGGGATCGCGCAGCGACGACGGGGACTGGTTCGACCTCGCGGTGCAGGTCTCCGTCGAGGGGGAGGTGGTGCCCTTCCAGGAGCTGTTCGTGGCGCTGGCCGAGGGCCGTTCGCACCTCGTCCTGCCTTCGGGCACCTACTTCTCGCTGGACCGCGACGACCTGCGCCAACTCGGCCGGTGCATCGTCGAGGCGCGATCCCTCCACGACGCCCCGGCGGGCGACGCGCGCCTGAGCCGGTGGGAGGCCGGGCTGTGGGAGGACCTGTGCGCGGTCGCGGTGGTCCAGGAGCAGGCGGCGGCGTGGCAGACGGCGGTTCGCGCGCTCGCGTCGGCGCCCGATCGCGTCGCTGTCGAGGCGCCCGAGGGGCTACGCACCACGCTGCGCCCCTACCAGGCCACGGGCTTCAACTGGCTGGCCTTCCTCTTCGAGAACGGGCTCGGCGGGGTGCTGGCCGACGACATGGGGCTGGGCAAGACCGTCCAGGCGCTGGCCCTGATCTGTCACGCCGTCGAGCGCCGGGGGTGCGCGGAGCCGTTCCTGGTGATCGCGCCGACCAGCGTCGTGGCGAACTGGGAGTCGGAGTGTCGGCGCTTCACCCCGGACCTGAACGTGGTCACGGTGAGCGCCACGCAGTCGCGACGGGGGGCGTCGCTGGCCGACGTGGTCGCGGGCGCCCACGTGGTCGTGACCTCCTACGCCCTCTTTCGCCTCGAGCACGACCAGTACGCGGGGCTGTCGTGGGCGGGTCTGTTCCTCGACGAGGCGCAGTTCGCCAAGAACCGCGCGTCCAAGACCTACCAGGTCGTCAAGGCGCTGGCCACGCCGTTCAAGGTCGCCATGACCGGCACGCCCCTGGAGAACACGCTGATGGAGCTGTGGTCGCTGCTGTCGATCACCGCGCCGGGCCTCTTCGCGCGCGCGGACCGCTTCGAGGCCTACTACCGCGCGCCGATCGAGCGCGACGGCGACGCCGAGCGCCTCGCGCAGCTGCGCCGGCGCCTGCGCCCGGTGATGCTGCGGCGCACCAAGGAGCAGGTGGCCGCGGACCTGCCCGAGAAGCTCGAGCAAGTCCTCGAGCTGGAGCTGCACCCGCGTCACCGCGCCCTCTACGACACCTACCTCGCGCGCGAGCGCCAGAAGGTGCTGGGTCTGCTCGAGGACAGCGCGAGGAACCGCTTCGAGATCCTGCGCTCGATCACGCTGCTGCGCCAGGCCAGCCTGGACGTGACTCTGGTGGACCCCACCCGCACCCGCGTGCCCTCGATCAAGCTCGACGCGCTGATGGAGATGATCGAGGAGGTGGTCGCCGACGGGCATCGGGTCCTGGTCTTCAGCCAGTTCACCCGCTTCCTCGTGAGCGCCCGCGAGCGGGTGGCCGCGGCGGGCATCGCCTACGCGTACCTGGACGGGCGCACCCGGCGCCGCGACCGGGCCATCGCCGCCTTTCGCGAGGGCGGCGCGCCGGTCTTCCTGATCAGCCTGAAGGCGGGCGGGTTCGGGCTGAACCTGACCGAGGCCGACTACTGCGTCGTGCTGGACCCGTGGTGGAACCCCGCCACCGAGGCCCAGGCCGTGGACCGGGCCCACCGCATCGGCCAGACCCGCCCGGTCATGGTCTACCGGCTGGTGGCGCGCGACACGATCGAGGAGCGGGTCATGGCCCTCAAGGCCCGCAAGGCCGACCTGTTCGCGAACGTGATGGGCGGCGGCGAGTTCGACGCGCGCGCCCTGAGCGCCGAGGACATCCGCGAGCTGCTCGCCTGAGGACGTGTGGCGACGAGGCTGCTCGCCACCGTGGGGAGTCGACCACCGAGGAACGTATCTTACTATCACTAATGATACTATCACTAATGTTAGTATTAGGAACGAACCCGAGGTCGAGTGATGAGCAGCTTTGTTGGCCGGCTGAAGGAGCTCGAGACTCTGACCAGCGCGCTGGTCCGGGTGGGCGATCACCTGGACCACGGCACGCCGGGCGTGTGTCTGTTCGTGCGCGGTCGGCGCCGGGTGGGCAAGAGCCGGCTTCTGGAGGTGTTCATCGACCGGGCGGGGGTACCCCACCTCTTCTTTACGGCGTCGCAGCAGGGTGGCCGGGAACTCAGGCTGTTCGCGGAGGAAGCGGTGACGTCCACACTGTGGAACGCGCGGGCCTTCGCGGGCGTCACACCCGACACCTGGGATGGCGCCCTGACCCTGCTCAACGCGGCGCTCCCCTCTGACCAGGTCTCGGTGGTCGTGATTGATGAGTTTCCATACCTGACCGACGGGGACCCGTCCATCGAGGGCACCTTCCAGAAGCACTGGGACCGACACCTCTCGAAGAAACCCGTGCTCCTCCTGCTCGTAGGGTCCAACCTGGCGGCGATGGAAGCACTGAACACGTCGGGCCGCCCGCTGTTCGAGCGTGGCGTCGAGATGGTGGTTCCACCGCTCAGCCCGCGAGAGGTCGGCGACATTGTGGGCTCGGCATCGGCACAGGAGGCGTTCGACGCCTACCTCATCACGGGGGGAATGCCCATGCTGTGTGACGAGTGGCCGACCGGGGCGAGCGCGGACGAGTACCTCGAGACGGTGCTCCACGAGTCCTCGTCGATGTTCGTGACGGGAGCCCTTCGCAGCCTCGACGCCGAGTTCCCCACCGAGGCACTGGCGCGCGACATCCTCACTCAGATTGGATCGGGCGAGATGACGTTCTCGAACATTGCCCGGGCCGCTGGAGGGCTACAGGCCACGAGCCTCAGCCGAGGTCTGGAGATCCTCACGTCGCGCCGCATCGTCGTGCGCCAGGTTCCTCTCTCCACGAAGCCGAGCCGGGAGGCTCGCTATCGGGTGACCGACCCGTACATGCAGTTCTGGCTTCGCTTTGTGGGCCCCCACCTTCCCGAGATCGACCGCGGGCGTGGCGACCGGACACTCGATCGCGCACGGCTCTCGTTCTCGCGCTGGAGGGGTCGCGCCATGGAACCGATCGTCCGCGAGGCACTGCAGCGGCTGCTACCACTCAACGGGATCGACGCCGGGGCGGTAGGAGGCTACTGGACGCGAACGAACGTGCCCGAGATCGACCTCATTGGTGCCGATCGAGAACCGGTGGCCCGGTCGATAACGTTCGCCGGCTCGATCAAGTGGCTCGACACCGCCCCCCTCTCGCAGGCGGACTTCGACAAACTCGTGATTGACGCCCAGCGTGTTCCAGGGATTGACGCCTCGACGCCGCTGGTGGCCGTGAGCAGGACGGGCGTCACGGCGAAGGGTGCCGCACTCACGCTCGGCCCGGAGCACCTCCTCGCCGCCTGGACGTGACGTGTCCCGAGCGGTCCGGACGAGACGGTCGTGGGTGGACCGTTGGACGTTGATCGGGACGGGGTGGTCGCACGACGGACCAGTCCTGCGCCACAGAGCACCGCGTGGAGCGACCCACTGATCAGCAACCCCGCCGTGTCGGCGCGGGCGACGTCGTTGTCGTGCGATGCGGAGTGAGCCGCGTCAACCACGAGCTCTCGGCCCGCGAGGCGTCACATCGCCCCTCTGGCGCTCTCATCACCGCGAACGTCGTCGAGGGCCGGAACTCACGGCTTCTCGGGCGTGCTACGGGCGGGTCGACGAGGAGGAGCGCACGGAGACGCTCGGAGTAGGAGGTGGCCCTTTCGGTCCGTGTCGTGCGCGAGGGCAGCCCGGCCATCCCTCGGAGATGGAGAGGTGGCCGTGGACCGGGCCCACCGCATCGGCCAGACCCGCCCGGTCATGGTCTACCGACTGGTGGCGCGCGACACGATCGAGGAGCGGGTCATGGCCCTCAAGGCCCGCAAGGCCGACCTGTTCGCCAACGTGATGGGCGGCGGCGAGTTCGACGCGCGAGCCCTGAGCGCCGAGGACATCCGCGAGCTGCTCGCCTGAGGGCGTGGCGGCTCGCTCAGTCGTTCGCGGGCCGCTCGTTCGACGGGACGTCCGGGGGCGCGGACAGCCCGAAGAACTGGGCGGCGACGTCGGTGCGCGAGCGGAACTCGTCGAGCGGCCCGTCGAAGCCCTTGCGGCCTCCGGCGAGGACGACGATCTGCTGGGCCACGTCCAGCACCGTCGAGTTCTGCTCGGCCAGCAGGAGGGTCACGAAGTACTGGTCACGCACCCGGCGCAGCGTCTCGACCATCTCGTGGACCAGGATCGGCGAGAGCCCGGCCGAGGGCTCGTCCATGACGAGCAGGCGCGGCTGGCGGATGAGGGCCTTGGCGAGGGCCAGGGTCTTGCGCTGGCCCCCCGAGAGGCTGCCGGCCGGTGAGCGGCGCCGCTCGCGCAGGATCGGGAAGTCGTCCCAGGTGCGCGCGATCGCCGCCTTCACCTCGCGCGCGGCGAGCCCCGTCCCGCCGACGCGCAGGTTGTCCTCGACCGACAGCGCCGCGATCACTCCCTTCTCGCTCATGTAGGCGATCGAGGAGCGGACCCGGCGGCTCGGATCCCAGTGGTTGATCGTCTCCCCGTCGAAGAGCACCTCCCCGCTCCACAGTGGCAGCAGGCCCATGACCGCGCGCAGGAGGGTGGACTTGCCCGACCCGTTGGCGCCGAGCAGCCCGACTGTGACGCCCTCGGGGATCGTGACGTTCACGTCCCAGAGCACCTGGATGGTGCCGTAGCCGGTGGTGGCGTGGCGCACCTCGAGGAGCGTGGTCACGGCGCGCCACCCAGGTAGACGTCGATGACGCGCGGGTCCGACACGGCGCCGCGCAGGGTGCCCCGGAAGATCTCGGCGCCGGCGTCCATCACGAGCACGTCGTCGACGATCTGCTCGAGGAAGTCCATCAGGTGCTCGACGACCAGCAGCCCCAGCCCGGCGTCCTTCAGGCGCACCAGCAGGCTCGCGACGTGCTCGAGCTCGCGCGCGCTGAGCCCGGCGCCGAGCTCGTCGACGAGCAGGACGTCGGGTCCGCTGGCCAGCGCGCGCGCCAGGTCGAGCAGCTTCTGCTCGCCGCTGGTGAGACGCGAGGCCAGGACCGGGGCGGCCGCCGCGAGCCCCACGAACTCGAGGGGGTCGGCGTCGAAGCGCGGCGTGGCGCCGCGCCGCGGGCGCACCACGGCGATGTTGTCGGCCACCGTGAGGTCGCCCAGGGGGTGGGGGATCTGGAAGGTGCGATTCAGCCCGAGGCGACAGAGCCGGTGCGAGGCGGTGCCCGTGACGTCGCGCCCGCGCAGGCGCACGGTGCCGCCGCTGGGTCGGTAGACCCCCGAGATCACGTTGATCAGGGTGGTCTTGCCCGAGCCGTTGGGCCCGACGAGGCCCGTCGCCGAGCCGGCTACCACGTCGAGCGAGACGTTGGCCACCGCGATCAGGCTGGCGAAGACGCGCGTGACGTCGCGTACCTCGAGCAGCCTCTCGGCGCCGACGTCGGGCGGGGGGCTCACGGCGTGCCCCCTCCCGGCGCGGCGCCGTCCAGCGCGCCCGTCACGGGTCGGGTGCGCCGCCGGCGCCAGCGCGCCGCGGAACCGGTCACCAGCGAGCCGAGTCCGCCGGGCAGGAACAGGGCGAGTCCCACGATCAAGAGCCCGTAGACCAGCTCGAAGTACTGCGGGTTGGAGATGCCGATGTACTGGTAGAGCGAGTAGAGCACGACGGTGCCGATCACCGGGCCGAGCACGGTGCGCACGCCGCCGAAGAGCGCGAAGACGATGGCGTAGACGCTGATGGTCAGGTCGAAGGGGTTCTCGGCGTAGAAGGCCGCCGTCATGATCGCCCAGATCGCCCCGGCGAGGCCGGCCAGGGCCGCGCTGATGAACCACGCCGCGGTGCGCGCGCGCACGACGTCGATGCCGGCCATGGCGGCGCTGACCGGATCGGAGCGGATGGCGCGCAGCGAGAGCCCGAAGCGCGAGTCGCGCACGGCCACGGTGACCGCGAGGGCCAGGGCCATGATCACCAGCGCGATGACGTAGGTCTCGGTGGCGCCGAAGACCTCGGGCAACGACATCCCGCTCTCGCCGTAGGTCCACGGCTCGTTGGCCACGACGTAGTACAGGACCTGGGACGCGGCCAGGGTGGCCAGGGCGAAGTACGCCCCCGACAGGCGCAGCAGCGGCGAGACGACCAGCCCGATGATCGCGGCGGTCAGCCCCCCGATCACCAGCGCCACGAGGCCCGTGACGTGCCAGTCCACCACGGCCAGCGACGCGCCGTAGGCGCCGGCGCCGAAGAAGCCGACGTAGCCGAAGGGCAGGTAGCCGGTGAAGCCGTAGAGCAGGTTCACACCCTCGGCGAGCACCACGTAGACGACCATCGTGGTGAGGAACGCCAGGTTGTTGTAGACGTGCGGGGCGAAGAAGAGCAGCACCGGGGTCGCGACGACCGGGACGACGCGACGCACCCAACGACCCTCGCGGGCCCGCAGGCCCCAGATCCGCCCGCTCGGCGCCGCGCGGCCGGTGCGGTCCGCACCCGCCGCGTCGTGCGGGGTCGGGGGAGGTGGCGCGTCGGCGGGGGTGGCGTCGTCCTCAGGCACGGCGCACCGTGGCTCCGAAGAGGCCGCTCGGTCGCACCAGGACGACCACCAGCAGCAGGACGTAGGGGACCACGGCCGTCCACTCGGTGGCGTAGGCCTGGGTGAGGCTGAGGCTGGAGGCCAGGCCTACCAGCAGCCCGCCGACCACGGTGCCCAGGGGGTTGCCCAGCGAGCCGATGATGATGACCGTGAAGGCGGTGATGGTGAGTCCGCTGCCGGTGGTGGGATTGATCCCCCCGAGCATGAACGCCGTGAGCGTCCCGGCGGTGGTGGCGAAGGCCACGCCGATCATGAACGCCCACACCGCCACGCGACGGACCCGCACGCCCGAGGCCACGGCCTCGTCCTCGTCGGCCATGACGGCACGCGTCGCCAGACCGATTCGGGTGCGGTAGAGGTACAGGTACAGCAGCGCGAGCGCGGGCACCGACAGGGCGGCCGAGATCACGACGCTGGCGGGGTAGTCCTGGCCGAAGAGGCTGACGGGACCGCCCGGCGAGGGGAGCGTGACCTGGTTGGCGCCGTAGATCATCGTCATCAGCGCCTCGAGCACCTGGGAGATGCCGAAGAACACGATGAGCGAGGCGGTCTCGGTGTCGACGGCGCGCCGCAGGCGCGGCACCGTGGCGTGGTAGACGAGGAAGCCGAACACCAGCGCCGCGGGGATCGAGAGCGGGATGGCCCACAGCGAGTTGATGTGCGCGTCGACCGCGAGGGAGTACCCCAGGTAGCCGCCGAACACCACCAAGTCGCCGTGGGCCAGGTTGACCAGGCGCATGACGCCGAACAGCAGGTTGAGCCCGATCCCGATGAAGCCGTAGAACAGTCCGAACAGGACGCCGTTGACGATCGCGTACTCGAACAGCTGCACGGGTCGGTCGTGGCTACTTCGTGGGCGCCGGGTACTTCGCCTTCGCGTTGACCATCTTCACCTGCGCCGGGGTCGCCGGGTAGACGATCTTCAGCGCGAAGCCCTTGCCGTGGGGAACGGCCTGGGCGACCGGGAGGAGCTCACCGAGCTGCTCGCCCGTGTTGTCGACCTTGAAGGTCCCCTCCAGGGTCTGGAGCTTGCCGTTGACCGCCGTGATGCCGGCGCGGATGCCCAGCTGGGACATCGACGTGGCGTGGGCGAAGGCCGCCTGCACCGCGAGACCCGCGTTGTAGCCGGCGACGTCCAGGAAGTTCACGGTCGAGGGCTTGCCCGGGGCGAACTGGCGGACGAAGGCGGTGAGTCCCAGCCCGATGTTCACGTGGTTGATCACGAGGGTCGGCGGCACCGCGTAGGTGTAGGTGTAGTTCACCGCCGGCGCGCCCACGTCCTGGGTGAACAGCGAGGGCAGCTGGCCGAGGAACGGCGTGAGCACGAACTTGAAGTGCGTGCCGGTGGCCTTGAGCTCGTTGAGGAACGCGATGTCGTTGTTGGGGTAGCCGAGCTCGAGGACGGCGTCGGGGTTCGTGGCCTTGATCGACTGGACCAGCGTGCTGTAGTCGCTCTGGGTGGTCGGCACGCCCTGGAAGTAGACCGGGGTGATGCCCGCCGCCTTGAGGAAGCCCTGGATGGCGGTGGCCTGGGCCTGGTCGAAGTCGTTCTGGCAGTAGAGGATGGCGACACGCTTGGTCTTGAGCTGGATGAGCAGCTTGGCGACCGGCTTGGGCCACACGGCCGACACGGGCAGCGAGGTGAGCACCACGTAGGGGTTGGACCCGCTGGTGAAGAAGGACGTGCCCGATCCGGTGACGTCGAAGAGCAGCTGCTTCTGGTCCTTGGCGATCGTGATCGCCGGGGCGGTCAGCACCGAGCCGAAGTCGGCGACCAGGACGTTGACGTGGTTCTGGGAGATCAACTGGTCGTAGAGCGAGGTCGCGGTCGCGGGGTCGCTCTGGTCGTTGTACGCGACGATCTTGACCTTCTCCTTGCGCCGGAGCGGCGCGACGTACATGCCGCCGTGCGAGTCCACCTGCTTGGCCCAGAACTGCAGGCCGGCGTACTCGGGCATTGACGACGTCGCGTAGGCGCCGGTGCTGGCGTAGAGCGTGCCGACGGTGATGGTGCCCGCCTTGGCGTGGGCGCTCGCGGCGTCGGCGGATCCCGCGCTCAGGGTCGCGAGACCGCCGAGCGCGAGGACGAGGGCGGCCAGACCGGTGGTGATCCGATACGGACGATGAGCCATGATGATCCCGTTGCAACTGAGTGATCTTTAGTGAGTCCACTCATGCCGCACTCCTCACGGAGTTGTTCGGCCCGACTAACGCCGGGCTTCCCTTTTGCGTGTCCTCGCCAGCCGCTGAGTGAGACTCAGATGCTGGAGTGAAATGCCCCAAGTCGCAGCCGCCGTTGGACGTGCGAGTAGACGATGGTGGAAGTTCTCGACGATGAGTTCTCGGGGAAGAACTACGCAGCCGTGGGTGTGATGTTGACCTCGAAGCCGAGGGCCTCGATCTTGCGCTGGAGTCGCTTCGCTTCAACGCGGGGGTCGTGACGAGACTCGAAGTAGTTCGCACCAGGGTCGCTGTAGAGGGTGCCGTTTGTTAACAGGTGCCACGCGGTGTCCAAGATGGAGTGGGCGACGGCGACCGTGGCCTTGTTGGGGCCCCTTCGTTTCGCCAGCCTCGAGTACTGGGCGCAGTAGTACGTGCCCTTGGTGCGTGACGCGGCCTTGGCCGCTTCGGCGAGGGCGACCTGCAATGACGTGGAGCCCTGGCGCGTGCCCGCCGGGCGGCGTCGTCCCGCGGACTCGTGACTCGCGGGTGCCACGCCGGCCCAGGCGCACAGCTGGCCCGACGTGGGAAAGCGCGTCATGTCGACGCCCATCTCGGCGATCATCACCTGCGCGGTTCTCTCCGACACGCCCGGGATCGAGCACAAGATGGTGAACGCCGACTCAAAAGGGCAGAGTCGTTCGGCGATGTCCGCACTGAGTGTCGCGATCGAGCGGTCGAGGAAGTCGATGTGCTCGATCACCTGGCGAGCGACCATGGCGTGGTGGGCACCGAAGTGACCGCTGAAGGCCTCTTCGAGCTCGGGGATCTTCGCGCGCAGTCGCGACCTCGCCATCGCGGCCAAGACCCGGGGGTCTCGCTCGCCGTTGATCATCGCTTCGATCATCGCGCGCGACGACACGCTCCACACGCCCGACGCGACCGAGGTCAACTTGATGCCGGCGTCTTGGAGAACCTTCTCCAATCGTTGGATCTCTCTGGCGCGCGCCTGGACCTGAGTCTTGCGGTAGCGCGTCAGTTCGCGCAGTTCGCGGATCTCGGGTGGCGGCACGAAGCTCGGGCGCACCATGCCGTGCGCCGCGACGTCGGCCAACCACTCGGCGTCGGCGAGGTCGGTCTTTCGCCCGGGAACGTTCTTCACGTGCTGTGCGTTGCAGAGCCAGAGGTCGTCGAACAGCCCCTCGAGGGCGTAGTACACGGGTTTCCAGTAGACGCCCGTGGCTTCCAGGGCGACGGTCTCGACGTCGGCGTCGCGTAACCAGGCCGCGAGTTCACCGAGTCCCTTGGCCGTGGTGGAGAACGACTGCTTGGTCACCTCGACGGACTGGTTGGGATGGGCGACCTGGCAACAGGCCACCACTGTGTCGCGGTGCACATCCAGCCCCGCGACGCGATTACGTATTCGTCTCATTGGTACCCCCTCGTTGGATTGACGGAAGGCTGCCGGAGAGGACCAGGCGAAGCGAAAGCTGGAGTTCGTACTCGTAGTAACAATCCATGGTCCTCAGGGGTCCTCGCACCAGACTCCTAACGCACACTGAGTTGCAAGCGTAAATCGGTGACCACACCGGCAGCCGACCACAGCATTTCATTCATCACGGGTGACCGCAACCGTCATATTGACTCCTATTAGGTCACGTCCGTCCGGCCAGCTGGTGCACGCCCTCGGCGAGGAGTTGGGTCGACAAATCCCACATCAAGGCACGATGCCAGTCACAGACGAC
>JAJYNX010000029.1 GCA_021786095.1 Actinomycetes bacterium
CCTACGAAACCATCAGTCTCAAGGCAGCTGCGCTCCTGCATTCGATGGTCAAGAACCACGCCCTCGTAGATGGCAATAAGCGACTCGCGTGGCTGAGCACGGTCGTATTCTGCGATCTCAACGGCCTCGCCCCGCAGCTCACCGATGACGAAGCATTCCAGTTGGTCTACGACGTCGCCAGCTCGCGACTGGACGTTGAAGTAATTGCGCGTCGGCTCCGCCTCGAATAAGACGAGTCCTGGGATGGCCGAAGTTCCATTCGCTGGCCATCGATACAACAAGCCACGTAGGGGGTCTCCATCTAACCGGAGCAAATCGCTGAGTTGCTGGCATCTCGTAGACCGCTGACCAGGTGCGCTCCGGTTAAGTGGAGACCCCCAAAGCCACGTTCTGATCACGCGATCCGAAGAACTTGGTGGGCTCAATCGGGTGAGCAACGTGCATGACTGCGATGACGTCGAATCACTTCACAACGAACGAAGGTGATTCGTAAGTAACGTTGCCGACACACCTGGCGAGTGAATGCGTGAACGCACCGTCACGGCAGGCTCGGTTCTTCGCCAACTTCGGAGTGGGCGCTACAGGACTCGAACCTGTGACCTCAGCCGTGTGAAGGCTGCGCTCTAACCAACTGAGCTAAGCGCCCGGACGCTCAATAGTAATCGCCCGCGGAAGCGCTCGCGTCAACCGAGCTCTTCTTCGGAGCTCGTCCCAACACTCGGTTGCGGCGGCGGACACATCCGTCGCCGATTAGCCCGCGCGGACGCCAGCCAACCTACCTAGCCCCAACACACGCGGTACGCCGCGCGGCATCGGCAGTGCCCGGTACGGGGAGAACCTCTCACCTCACACCTCCCCTCGTCGATCGTGCAGCGCTGGTAGCGGCGATCACGTACGGCGAGGTTTGCGCAACAGCGGGCTCAGTTCGCGGTCCCGGCGCCGCAGCACTCTGCGGTCGCGAGTCGGGCCGGACCGCCACGCTGCCCCTACGTGATCGAACAGCGAACAACTGAGGAGCCGACGTTGTAGCCTTCTCGTGTGTCTGAGATGCCCGAAGCGCCCGCGCGTACTCGTTTCGGCCGCGTCCGGCGTACGTCAGCCGTTTCCCGCGAGGTCGTCATGGGGATCGACAACGTCGAGCGGCGCGTCAGCCTCGTCGCGGGGGCGATCGCCCTCGTCCTCGCCGCGATCATCAGCCCGCACCTGTTCAAGAACACCTGGGTCACGGACACGGCCAAGCCGTCCAAGTCCGGTGGCTGCCCCACTGGCTACCGCCTGGTGCATGCCGTCTGTCAACACACGTATCTCACGCACCCATCAACCTGGCTACCGCAGTTCCTGGAGATCCTCATTGTCGGACTGGCAATTTTGTTCTTCACGTGGCGTCGCAATCGGGCCGGCATCGCCGTCGCCAGCCTGTTGCTGGGACTGGCTCTCGGCGTGGTTGGACTCACATTTCTCTTGCTAGGTGGATGGTTGATCATCCGCGCGCTACGGCTCCAGCGCTACGGCGATGCCTCCTTCTCGGGATCCACTCGCCGCGCGAAGGAGATGTCCCGCGAGAAGAGAGCGGCCCGCGCATCGTCACCGCGGGCCCCACGTCGCGACGCCAAGTCCTCCGCGAAACAACCGGCCGTAGTCGCGCCCTCTCCTTCCAAGCGCTACACGCCAAAGCAGCGGGCCCGCCGTCGCTAAACGATGACCAAGCTCGGACTCGACTACCCGACCGAGTGGGGTCGTCGTGCAACGACGCGCGTCGCACGCGACCTGCTCTACCGATGCTGGATCGCTCCCTACATGCGCTTCACGGCGACCCTTGACGTGCACGGACTGGCCAACGTCAAAGGGCCCGGACCGCTGATCTTCGTCGCCAACCACGCCAGCAATCTCGACACCCCACTCATCCTCAGCTCGCTCCCCGCGTCGGTGCGCCGAAAGACGGTCGTGGCGGCCGCGATGGACAGTTTCTTCACGGATCCGCGAACCGCCTTTCGCACTGTCCTTCTCTTCAACGCGATCCCCTTCGATCGCCACAGCCTCAATCGTCGTAGCGCCCAGCAGGCGCTCGAACTCGTCCGCCAGGGGTGGAATCTGCTGATCTATCCCGAGGGTGGCCGCACGACCGACGGAAACCTAGGCGACTTCAAGGGTGGGGCGGCCTACCTCGCGGAGCGATCTGGCGCGACGGTCATACCGACCTACGTCCACGAGTCGGGTTGGCTCAAGGGTCCCAAGTACGCCAAGGCCCCCCAGTACACCCAGGGACCGTCGCGTCGACGTCACCATGTGGTGGTGGCCTTCGGCGAGCCGTTGCGGGCGCTCGAGGACGAGTCCATACGTCGCTACGGATCACGGATCGAGCAGGCCGTCATCGACCTCGGACGCCAGGTATCCGGAAATTTGCTCTACGGCGCCCGAGGCGGGGCTGACTGAGCGCGTGGCAGCGCTCCGCGTACAGTCGGTCGGCGACGCTCGCCAACGGATCGAGAGGCATCGCCAGCACGCGGGAGAGCACGTCGTCGGCGAACCAGGGATTCTGAGCCAGTACCGGGCCGTGCGCGTAGGTGGCCCACAGCCGATCCGTGACGAAGCCGTCGACTCGGCCGTCGTTTCCCCGCCCGCGAACCACTCGGCCGAGCGGGCGAACCGAGGGGCCCAGCGTCGTCCATCCACCGTGGTTCTCGAAGCCGACGAGCGTACGTCCATCAACGTCCGCGACGAGGTCTCCAACCGCGCGGCGCGGACTCCGGCGAGTAGTCGCGTCCACGATCCCTAGACCCGGGTACTCGTCATCCCCGTCCACCGCGAACGTCGTGCCCAGAATCTGCAGGCCCGCGCACACCGCAAACACGAACGCACCGTCCTCGACGCGGCTACGAAGTGACTCTCGCACCAGCAGTTCGCTGGCCAGGCGTTGCGGGCCGTCCTCGCCACCGCCGATCACGTAGAGATCAGCGGCGACCAGATGATCGTCGAGCGACACTGCGACGACCGACGCGTCGAATCCACGCCGTCGAGCCCGCTCGACGAGGACGGTCGCGTTGCCCCCGTCGCCGTAGGTTCCGAGCAGCTCGGGGTAGAGCAGGCCGATCGTCAGCACGACTGGGTCCGCATCAGCCACTCACGAAAGGCGGTGTAGTTGGCCACGACGGTGACCACCTCGCTCGCCGCACTGGTCATCGGTGTCTCGTTGGACACGGCGAACGTCATTCCCGCGTAGTCAAGTCTCGTCGCCAGATCGAGGCGTCGGTCCCCCCAACAGCGCACCAGACGGCCCCGCAAGCGCTCGAAGGGAACGTCGTACAGCCACGAAGGGTCGTGCCCGTCGGCCAGACGCGCGTTGATCGCCACCCAGATCTCACCGTCTCCGGAGAGGCTCGACAGCAACGCGTCGAAACCGGCGGGATTCTTCGCGAGGTGCAAGCGCAGCGTGTACGGGCCCCATCGGCGCAGGGCGAAGCGCCCCGCAATCTCGTCCAAGGCGTTGATCCGAGTGAGTGCGGCCCGGAGATCGACCCCGACCGCGTGCAAGGCGGTCAGGGCCATCGCCGCATTGCCCTCGTTGAAGCGACCCGGCAGGCCGAGGTCGAGCGGCCACTCGACGCCATCGATCGTCAGCCGCTCATCGAGCACCGTCGTGAGCGCGCGGGGTCGCTCGAAGCCGCAGACGCAGTGCCACGACGGGTCACGCGCTAGGGCCCGCGTGCAGTGAGGACAGGACCAGGCGTCCGCGAGCCAGGGCGTCGGCACGTCACACCACAGGACCGCGTGAGCAGTCTCGGCCGCGTAGACCACCAGGGGGTCGTTGGCATTGGCCACCACCAGCGAGTTGTCGGCGCCAGCGAGCGCCTCACGCCACCTCGTCGCCAGCTGACGAACCTCGTTCGCGCGGTCCAACTGGTCGCGCGACAGGTTCAACAGCACCACCACCGCCGGACGCGTCCGTGCGATGATCTCCGCGAGCCAGCCCTCGTCCGCCTCCAGCGCCGCCGTGTCGCCCGGCGCGCTCGCCAGAGCTGCCACCAGTCCTGCGGGCATATTGGCGCCAGTCTCGTTGGTCACCACGTCCCCGCCCCACCCGGCGGCCACCATCGCAGTAGTCGTCGTTTTACCGTTCGTCCCGCTGACGAGGATCGTGGTCCGTCCCCGTGACAGGCGATCCAGCAGATTCCGGTCGAGCGCCAGACCCACGGTCCCACCCACCACCGTGCCCGTTCCGCGGCCGCTTCGGCGCGAAACCCAGTTCACGGCTCGAACCATCGCCACGGCGGCGGCGGCACGCCAGCGGGACCAGAACATGTCCCAACGCTAACAAGGAACCCCCATTGGTGCGCCGTGTGGCGGGCGAGTACGGTCAATGGCCCCGCAACCCACGAATCCTCAACCGAAGTGTCTCCAGGACACCAACCAGACTCGGCGTCGCGGTTCACCCGTCGTCGGGGTGTCTCGGACCGTCAGTGCTCTGGCGGTCCGGGCCGATCCTTCCGCCTCCCACTACGAGCGTGTCCCCGCCGAGGTGGATGACGGCCACCTAGCCAGGTTGACCGCGGCGCAGAGGTCGCGGTGCATCGTGGGCCGACAGACCTCGCAGCCGCTGGTGCGCTGGGTGGGGAGTGTCTCGGCCTTCACTACCCCGCACGCTGCGCAGGTCCTCGATGGTGGGTGGAACCGATTGGGTACGGCGCACTCGGACCGATACCACGTCGTCGTGTGGGTGAGCGGACGGCGAACTCTCCCTAGGCGACCTCCGCGACGTCCGCCTCGCGCCTTCACCCACACAGTTTGTCGAGGGGCACGCAACAAACACAAAAGGACCAACCGGGGGGAGGTTGGTCCTTTTGCAAAACCTAGTTTCCGCTGAATGGGGGGTTTTCAGCAGATCAGGCTGATATAAGTATGCCACCGCCACCTTCATCGTTCAAGTCGATAATCATGATACTTCTCATCTGTAGACTTGATAGGTGGACGTTCGTCAGCTCGAAGCGGTGGTGGCCATCGCCGACCACGGCAGCTTTAGTCGGGCGGCCGACGCCCTGGGTACCGTGCAGTCGAACATCTCGGCCCGCGTCGCGCGACTCGAGAAGGAGCTCGGGACCGAGCTCATCGACCGTACCTCGGGTGAGGTGACCGAGTCCGGCCGAGTCGTCGTCGAGCGCGCGCGACGGATCCTGCAGGAGTTCGAGTCGATCGCCGCTGACGTCTCCGAGTTGAACGCCGACATCCGCGGAACGGTCTCCTTGGGCATCATCGGGACCGCCGGTCGCTGGATCATCCCCCTGCTCATCGAAGCCCAGCGCCTTCAGTATCCCCACGTCGCCCTTCGGATCTACGAGGGGTCCAATTCAGCGCTCGAGCCCCAGCTGGTTCACGGCCGACTCGACCTCGGGGTTCTCGCCCAACCCATTTTGGCGCCCGAACTTACGCAGTCTCCCCTATTCAACGAGGATCTCGTGGTCATCGTGCCGCGCACCCACCCCCTCGCGGCTCGCGCGACGGTGTCATTCGAGGTGCTCGCACAGTACCCGCTTCTGCTACCCCTGTCGGGAACCGCACTACGCCGCGAGATCGACGCCGCGGCCCGCACCAAGGGCGTGACGCTGCGCCCGGTGGTCGAACTCGACGGTCTTCGCACCATCGCCTCGCTGGCCTTCGACGGCTACGGACCGGCGATCCTCCCTGCGACAGCCCTGTCCCAGCACCTTCGTGACAAGTTCCTCGGCGTCCGGGTCGATGACCTCACCCCTCGGCGCGTCAGCGTGGTGACCCGCCGCTTCGGCTTCCCGGCCGCTCCCGTGCGAGCAATCACCGCCCTCCTGCACGAGGTGGTCCAGCGCGCCACGCCGCCCGAGGGCGTCAGCGTCACGACAGTTTCGACACTCTCGTGAGCGCCCGGCGCGCCGACGTCGCACGACGGATCGCGCGAGTCGACCCCGCGTTCACCCACGTGGTACGCGCCGCAGGACCGCCTCCCGCACGGCGGCCCGCGCCGGTCAGCGACCGGTTCGCCGCTCTCGTCCGATCGATCACCTTCCAACTCCTGGCCACGCGCGCCGCGGCCACCATTCACGAACGCGTCGTGACGTGCTGTCACGGCGACGTGCGCGAGTCCACCATCCTCGAAATCGGGGTGCCACCCCTACGAGACGCGGGGCTCTCGCACACCAAGGCCCGCGCCATCGTGGAGTTGGCGCACGCCGTCCGCGACGGCCGTGTGCGCCTGGCACGTCACGGCCATCTGAGTGACGACGAAGTGAGTGCGGAACTGACTCGAGTGCACGGGATCGGACCCTGGACGGCCCAGATGTACCTCATGCACACCCTCGCGAGGCCCGACGTCTGGCCCAGCGGCGACTTCGGCGTCCGCCACGGGTGGAGTGTCGTGCACCACCTGGACGAGTTGGTGAGCGAGGCGGACCTCCGCCCGCGTGGGGACCCCTTCGACGGCGTACGCTCGTCAGTCGCGTGGTACTGCTGGCGGGCGGTCGATCTCGATCGCGCGGAGTAACCTCGCGTCATGGCCCTCCTCTCTCTCGAGACCTTCGAAGAGCGCGCTCTGGCGCCGCTACTCGAGTACGCCTCCCTCGCGTGCCTCTCACCGATGTTCGACGACCAGTGGGTCAGCCACGGCTACCTGGACCAGGCGATGGACCTCGTCGCCGCGTGGGCGCGCCAGCGCGCCCTGGCCGAGCTCGACGTGGTCGTCCATCGCCTCGAGGGTCGCACTCCCCTGCTCGCCGTCACCGTAGGCGCCACCGGACCCGCGACCACGACCACGACCACCGTTCTTTACGGTCACCTGGATAAGCAGCCCCCACTGGGCGAGTGGTCCGACGGCCTCGGCCCTTTCACGCCGGTGCGCCGGGCGAACCGTCTCTACGCCCGCGGAGTCGCCGACGACGGCTACGCCGCGTTTGCCGCCCTCCTGGCGTTGGAGTCCCTCGAGGAGAACGGCGTGCCACACGGCCGGTGCGTGGTGCTGATCGAGGCCAGCGAGGAGAGCAGCAGCCCCGATCTCGATGCGTACCTCGACCTCCTGGCCGATCACCTGGGTACCGTCGGGCTCATGATCTGCCTGGACTCCGGGGCGTTGTCCTACGACCGACTCTGGGTCACGACGTCGCTACGCGGCGTGGTGAACATCGAGCTCACGGTACGGGTGCTCGAGCGAGGAGTGCACAGCGGGACTGCGAGCGGCGTCGTCCCGTCATCGTTTCGGATCCTTCGCGAACTGTTGGATCGAGTGGAGGACGCCGCGACCGGTGAGGTCCTCATCGCGCAGTGTCACGCCCCCATTCCCGAGGCCCACGTGCGAGCCGCGCGCGCCGTCACCGCCGAGTTCGGCGACGTCGTCGCCGACGAGCTGCCCGTCGTCACGGGACTCACCCTCATGGGCGAGCTGCCCGAGGACCGCCTGATCCGCCGTACCTGGCACCCCGCGCTCTCGGTGGTGGGCATGGGGGGAATTCCCGAGCCCGCCATCGCCGGCAATGTGCTGCGACCCTCCACGTCGGCCGTCCTCTCGCTGCGCCTGGCGCCGGGCGCTGACGCCTCGGAGGCCACACGAGCCCTCACCGAGACGCTCACCCGTGACGTGCCGTCACACGCCCACGTCGAGGTCGTCGCCCACTCGGGTTCCGGGTGGGTCGCGCCTCCGACCGCGCCCTGGCTCGCCGCCGCACTGGACGCCGGGTCACGCGACGCATTCGGGCACGCCCCCGGCTTCGCCGGCGAGGGGGGGTCGATACCCTTCCTGGCGTCATTGGGGGCGCGCTACCCCGACGTGCAGTTCGTCGCCACCGGCGTTCTGGGTCCCGAATCCAACGCCCACGGCATCGACGAGATGCTGGACCTCGACGCGACGGTGCGCGTCATCAACGCGGTGGCGACCGTCGTCGCGGCCGCCTACGAGCACGAACGGGCCAACTCGTGACCGAGACAGTCGACCTGTGGGTCGATCCCGTGTGCCCCTGGGCGTGGATGACCTCACGCTGGCTCCTCGAGGCGGCCACCGTGCGCGACCTCGATGTGCGCGTCCACGTCATGAGCCTCGCCGTCTTGAACGAGGGCCGCGACCTGTCCGCGGAGTATATCGATCTGATGCGCCGCGCGTGGGGCCCGGTGCGAGTCCTGATCGCCGCCGAGCAGCGCTACGGCGAGGACGTGATCGAGCCTCTCTACAGTGCGATGGGGCAGCACTACCACGTGCGCGGCGTGCACGACCTCGACGCCGTCAGCGTGAACGCTCTCGTGGACCGGGGGCTCGACACGCGCCTCGCTGAGGCCGCCACCGACCCGTCGTTCGACGAGGCCCTGCGCGCCAGTCACCACCGGGGAATGGACCCCGTCGGCGACGACGTGGGAACTCCGGTCATCCACGTGGGCGAGGTCGCGTTCTTCGGGCCGGTGGTGACACCGGCTCCGAAAGGCGAGGCCGCCGGCCGGCTCTACGATGGCGTCGTGGCGGTCGCCGCTACGCCGGGCTTCTACGAACTCAAGCGCACCCGAACGAAAGGACCCGACTTCTCATGATTACCCGCACCCTCACCCCCTCGTCCACCCCGGTGCAGTACACCGCCAACGATGACGCCTCGCGGGCGGTGATCGTGATCCAAGAGGCCTTCGGGGTCAACGACCACATTCGCAACGTCGCGGAACGATTCGCCGAACACGGCTTCTTCGCCGTCGCGCCCGAGCTCTTCCACCGCACGGGGTCACCGGAAATCCCCTACGACGACTTCCCCGAGGCGATGTCCGCGGTCGGCACCCTGACCGCTCCAGGTCTCCACGACGACCTGATGGCGGCCGCCGACTTCCTAGCCGGACGTGGATTCTCGCGCGAGTCCGTCGGCGTCGTGGGCTACTGCATGGGTGGATCAGTCACCTTCTACGCCGCCACGCTCGGCGTCGTGGGTGCCGCAGTCAGCTTCTACGGCGGCGGGATCGAGAACGGACGATTCGGGCTGCCATCGCTCCTGGAGCTCGCGCCGTCACTGCGCTGCGCGTGGCTCGGGCTCTACGGCGACCTCGACAAGGGAATCCCCGTCGAGCAAGTGGAGGAGCTCCGTGCGGCCACCGCCGCGACGTCCTACGACACCGACATCGTGCGCTACGCCGACGCCGAGCACGGCTTCAACTGCGACGCACGACCCGCCGTCTTCAACGAGGCCGCCGCCCAGGACGCCACACGACGAGCGTACGAGTTCTTCAACCAGCATCTTCGCGCGCGCTGACTCAGGAGTGCGCCACCTCGCGCCACGCACGATCCTTGTCGACGCGCGGTTCACCCGGTAGCCCCAGCACCCGCTCACCGATGATGTTGCGCATCACCTCGCTGGTCCCGCCCTCGATGGAGTTGGCGCGCATGCGCAGGAATGCCTTGCGCGCATCGCCTCCGGTCATCGCTGACTCCACTGGGCGCACCAGCGGGTAGGAGGAGCCGTAGAGCATCCCCTCCGCCCCCAGTAGATCGACGCACAGTTCGCTGGTGCGCTGGTTCTCCTCGGCGAAGGCCAGTTTGGCCACCGAGCCCTCGGGCCCCGGGGTGCCCGCTCGACGCAGGTCACTGGCGCGCCAGTTGGTGAGGCGACCGACTTCGTTGCGCACCCACGCCGCCACGAGCTCCGAGCGCAGTGCCTGAGCGTGGCCGTCGTGGCGCCCGCTCCACCTCTCGCGCCAGATCGTCAGCGCGTCGCCGATGAGTCCCGACCCGCGGGAGGGGACCGACCCGCCAATCGAGACGCGCTCGTTCATGAGAGTCGTCAGTGACACCGCCCATCCCTCTCCCACGCCGCCGAGGCGGTAGGCGTCGGGCACCCGCGCGTCGGTGAAGAAGCACTCGTTGAATTCCGCCTCGCCGGTGATCTGGTACAGGGGACGGACCTCGACCCCAGCTGCGCGCATGTCGACCAGGAAGGCGGTGAGCCCACGGTGTTTCTCCACGTCCGGATCCGTGCGCGCGATGAGCAGTCCGAAGGAGGCCTGGTGGGCCAACGTCGTCCAGACCTTCTGGCCGGAGAGTCGCCACTCGTCACCGTCTCGCACGGCGCGCGTCGCCAGCGACGCCACGTCCGATCCCGCGCCCGGCTCCGAGAACAGCTGACACCAGATCTCCTCGCCGGTGAACAGCGGGCGAAGGAAGCGTCGGCGTTGCTCGACGGTGCCGTGCGCCACGATCGTCGGTGCCACCATCCCGTACCCGATCACGTTGCGGCCCGCGGCCGACGGGGCCCGTAGTTGCGACAGGCGGCGCAGCACGTGCTGGTGATCCGCGGGCGTTCCGCCGAGGCCCCCGTCACCCACTGGAAAGTGAGCCCACGCCAGACCCCGATCGAACTGTGCAGCGAGAAATCGGACGGGATCCGTGCTCGCGGGGGGAAAGGATGCCACCAGGTCATCGATCAACTCGTCAATGGTCGGGGTCACGCATGCTCCTTACTGGGACTAGTCGCATCCTAGGCAGCGCCGGTCGCCGTGGGCTAGAACGGAGCCGTGACCTCACGCATACTCGCCACGTCGGGCGGCTTCGTTCCGGGACCGGTCCAACAGACCGCTCGACTCGGGTCGATGCTGCTCGACGCTCTCGCTCTGACCCGACAGTTGCGCCCGCGCGTCTGCCTGGTCCTGACGGCGAGTGGTGACGCGAGTGAGTACTACGCGCTCTCCTACGAGGCCTTCAACGCAGCCGGCTGCGACGTGACCGAGCTGAAGCTGTTCCCCCAGCCGTCCGCCAACCCTCTCGAGCGCCTGACGACGGCCGACCTGGTGTGGGTGGGTGGAGGCTCGGTCGCCAACCTGCTCGCCCTGTGGCGCCTCCACGGGGTCGACGAGGCCATG
>JAJYNX010000070.1 GCA_021786095.1 Actinomycetes bacterium
CGCGGCAAGAACCGCTGTGTGGTGTCGGGCGCCGATCGGGCGGCCGGAGACGCGGAGCGACCGTGAGCGTCGGGGCCGGGGGTGACCGACTCGGTCGCGAGGCGGCGTCGTTGGTGGAGCTCTTTCCCCGAGGGACCACGGTCGACGAGCGTGGTGTGGTGATCGCGGGGTGCGCGGCGACCGACCTGGCCCGCGAGTACGCGACGCCGGCACTGGTGATCGACGAGTCGGCCCTGCGCCGGCGAGCTCGCGCGTACGCGGAGGGTCTCGCGCAGCGCTGGACGAACTCGCGAGTGGTGTGGGCGTCCAAGTCCCTGCCCTGCACCGCGGTGTACCGGGTGATGGCCGAGGAGGGACTCGGCGTGGACGTGGCCGGGGGTGGCGAGCTGGTGATGGCGCTGGCCGCAGGGGTGGAGCCGTCGCGACTCGTCCTGCACGGCAACGCGAAGACCGATGCGGAGATCGCGATGGCGCTGGCGGCGGGAGTCGGCACGATCGTCATCGACAACGTGGACGACATCGAGCGCCTCGAGCGCCTGGCGACGGGGGAGCAGGGCGTGCTCGTGCGGGTGACCCCGGGGGTACGACCAGCGACCCACGCGGCGATCTCGACCGGGCAGGCGGCTTCCAAGTTCGGCGTCGGAGTGTCGGACGCGCCGCGGGTGGTCGAGCGCCTGCGGGCGAGCCGGTGGCTGCGTCTCGACGGACTGCATGTCCACATCGGCTCGCAGATCCTCGAGACCGAGCCCTTCGAGCGCGCGGTCGAGGTGCTGGCACCACTCGGCGAGTTCGCGACCTACGACCTGGGTGGGGGCCTCGGGGCGCGTTACACCTACGACGATCATCCTCCGACGCTCGACGAGTACCTCGACGCGCTGGTGGGTGCGGCGCGACGCGTTCTGCCCCCCACGGCGCGGTTGCTGATCGAGCCCGGCCGCTCCATGATCGCCGAGACCGGGGTGACCCTCTACACCGTCGTGTCGGTGAAGCGGAACGGCGGGACGACCTTCGTGGCGGTGGACGGCGGCATGGGCGACAACCTCGAGGTCTCGCTCTACGGTCAGCGCTTCGAGGCGACCGTGGCCACGCGCGTCGGCGGGGGCGTCACCTGCACCGTGGTCGGACGCCACTGCGAGTCGGGCGACCAGTTGATCGACGGGGTGGCGCTTCGCGATCCAGCAGTGGGTGACGTCCTGGCCGTGCCGGTCACCGGCGCCTACTGCCTGACCATGGCCAACAACTACAACGGTGCGCTGCGTCCACCGATCGTCTTCGCGTCGGGCGGCGCGTCGCGCGCGGTGCTGCGCCGCGAGACCTACGACGACCTCGTCGCTCGCGATCTCTAAACGGCGAGTGGCGAGCGCCCGTGCGCGAGACGTGCGACCCAGGAGAGGGAGCATCCCGTCACTCGCGCGCCGAGCGCGTCGTTGAGCGCGATCATCGGCTGGTTGGTGGCGAGGTTGAACGTCGTGATCGTCGAGGTGGCATCACCTCCGCGCTCGAGCAAGCGCATCGTCGCGATCTTCATCAGACCTCCCAGGCGATGTCCGCGGTGGGGCGCCACGACCAGCGTGTCCCACTGGTAGGCGACCTCGGGGTGGTCGCGCGAGACGGTGAGGTCGCTGAAGCCCACGAGGTGACCGGTGGGTCGGTGGACGGCGACCGCGGTGAGCAGGTCGCGGCCCATCTCGTCGATGGTGCGTTCGTACTCACGCAGTCGAGCGGCGTCCCACCGCTCACGGCGCGGACCGATCTCTCCGTGCGGCGCCTCGGCGGACATGATCGAGGCCAGGCGAGCGCGATCATCGGCCAGCGCGTCGGGCGTGGGGCCGCGCCAGCTGCGAATCTCGTAGGCCGCGGCCGCGGGCTGCCACTGTGACGCGAGGCCGTCGAGCTCGCCGGCGGGCCGGGGCCAGTCGATGTCGCGTCGGACGTTCTCCTCGTCGAGGGTGTAGCCCCACCGTGGACCGACAATCCGGCTCACCCCACGACCCATCTCCCGGGCCGACTCGGTGACGGAGAAGGAGATGGTGGGCCGTCGCAGTAGTCGGGCCTGATCCTCCAGGGCCCGTCGCATCGACGTGCCGTGGCCGCGGCGACGCTGATCGGGTGCGACGAACAGGATCGCGGTGGTCGAGTCCCGGTTGTCATCACGCGTGATCGCCAGGGAGCCGATGGCGACGGGATGCTCGATCGACTCCCCCCACGAGTACAGCTGCTGATACGTGGCCGCGTTCTCGTCGATCGCCCGCGCTCGCCACTCGTCGGGGTACCAGACCCGCGTCGACTCGCCGTCGGCGTCGATCTCGCTGGCGTGCAAGACGGCGTACCAGGGGTCGAACTGGCGTTCGTCGCGCGCATCGACGCGGTGCAGCCTCGCTCGCCGCGCGTGCGGAGCCGTCGCTCGTGGCGGGTCGGACACGGTACGAGAGCCTACCCACGGGCGGCGGCGGCCGGGAGGTTGCGCAGGGCCCGAGCCGGCGAGTACGTCCGGACGAGTGCCTCAGGACAGCCACGCGGGTCGGGGGTTCCGTGGTCGGTCAGAGATTCGTGACTAAAGACCCTAATGAAACTTGGGGTTTGAATAGTTTGTCACTATACAGTTGGGCCGTCATCGAGGAGGTGCGCCGTGAGCGTGGCGAGTGAGGAACTGAAGGATCTGAAGTCGGACCTGGTGGTTGACGCCCGAGGAACATCGTGCCCGGGCCCAATCCTGGCCGCGAAGAAGAACATCGGCCAGGTGCCCGCGGGCGGGATCATGGAGGTGCTGGCCACCGACTCCGGCACGAAGAAGGATCTGCCGGCGTGGACGCGCAAGATGGGCTACGACTACTTGGGGGACTTCGAGGACTCGGGCTACATTCGCCTGTTCCTGCGTAAGGTGAAGTAGCCGTGGTCGAGTCGGACGGGGCGTCGCGCGTCGCGCGGCGACCTCGGATCCTCGTGTTCTCCACGAACAACATCTCGGATCCGGGAATCGACCTGGCCGGGAGTCAGCACCTTCACTACTCGCCCGCGGTCTCGACGATCACGGTTCCCTGCAGCAGCGGCATCCAGCCGACTTGGGTCGCCTACGCGTTGGAACACGGCTTCGATGGCGTGTTCCTGGCGATCGATGGTGACGAGTGTGCCTACCTGCCCGACTGCAACCAGCGATCGTCGCGGGTCGCGGCGCGCGCGCAGGAGATGGTCAAGGAGAAGGGCATCGAGGCGCAACGGATCAGGATGTCCGCGATCTGCTCGGTGTGCTCGGAGGCCTTCGTGAAGCACATGGAGGAGTTCTCGGCCGTGTTGGGCGAGCTCGGTCCGACGGGAGAGAGAGTGCCATGAAGTACGACGCGTTGGTCGTGGGTGGCGGCATTGCCGGCATGGAGTCGTCGCTCAAGTTGGCGGACATGGGCTATCACGTGCTCCTAGTGGAGCGAGAGGCCAGTGTCGGTGGCCGCATGATCCTGCTCTCCAAGGTCTTCCCCACCCTCGACTGCGCGAGCTGCATCTCGGGTCCGAAGATGTCCTCGACGGTGAACCACCCGAACATCACCAACCTCACCTACAGCGAGGTTGAGGGCATCGAGCGCCGCGAGGACGGGACGTTCCGCGCGACCGTTCGTCAGAAGGCGAAGTTCGTGGACTGGGCCGCGTGCACCGGATGTCAGGACTGCGAGGTGGCCTGCACGGTCGCGGTGCCGGACCAGTTCAACTACGATCTCGTTCCGCGTCGCGCGGCCTACATCGCGTTTCCCCAGGCGGTGCCGAAGAAGGCGGTGATCGAGCGGGCGGGCACGTCGCCCTGTACCGATACCTGCCCGGCTGGCATCAAGGCGCACGGCTACGTGTCCCTGATACGAAGTGGCAAGTACGAAGAGGCCTTCCAGCTCGTGCTCGACGCCACGCCGCTCGTGGGCACGCTCGGACGGGCCTGCTACGCCCCGTGCGAGGACGAGTGCACGCGGGGCGACCTCGAGGGAACCCTGCCCATCCGCCGCCTCAAGCGGTTCGTCGCCGATCGCCACTACGACCAGTTCGCCGGTCCCGGCCTCGAGGTGGCGGCGCCGACGGGCTACCGGGTCGCCGTCGTCGGGTCGGGTCCCGCCGGGCTGACGGCGGCGTTCCAGCTGGCGCGGCGCGGTCACGGGGTGACGATCTTCGAGGAGGCTCCCGAGCCCGGCGGGTTCCTGCGTTACGCCCTGCCCGAGTACCGCCTGCCTCGCGACGTCGTCGCCCACGACATCGCCAACGTGACCGCGCTCGGCGTGACGATCGTGACGAACACGCGGGTCGAGGACCTCGCCGTGCTGAAGGATCAGGGATTCGACGCGGTCCTGATCGCGGCCGGCACGCAGCGCGCGATCCGTCTCGGCGTGGCGGGTGAGCACTTGTCGGGTGTCATGAGTGGCCTCGACTTCCTCCGGGCGGTGCGTCAGGGGACACCGCCCGACCTCTCCGGTCGACGCGTCGTCGTCGTCGGGGGTGGCAACGTCGCCATGGACGCCGCGCGCACGGCGCGGCGCCTGGGCGCTCGCGAGACGACGGTGGCGTACCGACGCTCGCGCGATCAGATGCCGGCCCACCACGTCGAGGCGGTGGACGCCGAACGTGAGGGCGTGGCCTTCCAACTGCTGGTCGCGCCGGTGGAGGTCCTCGGCGACGACCGAGGCGCGGTGAGCGCCCTGCGGTGCACGGTGATGCGCCTCGGTGACGCCGACGCCTCGGGTCGTCGCCGTCCGGAGCCGACGTCGCGCGAGATCACCCTCGACTGCGACGTCGTGATCGCGGCCCTTGGCCTCGTCCCGGAGACCGACGCGTTCGAGGGACAGGTCGACCGAGACGCCGGTGGGGAACTCGGGGTCGACCCGACGACGCTGCAGAGTCGCGTCCCCTACGTGTTCGCGGCGGGGGACGTCGTGTCGGGTGCGTCGGACATCACGCGGGCCGTGGGCCAGGGGCGCCGGGCGGCGCACATGATCGATCGATGGCTGCACGGTGAGCCACTCGACGGGTTCGCCGCTCTCGACGATCGCGTGGCGGTGGTCGACAAGACGACCGTGCTGGCGCGCCAGCAGTCCTTTACGCACCGCGAGAGCGTCGCCGTCGCCAACGTCTTCTCCAGCGCGCCGCACGACTTCAGCGAAGTCGAGCGACCCCTGTCCGAGAGCGACGCCCTGGCGGGCGCGAGCCGCTGCCTCGACTGCGGAGTGTGTTCCGAGTGCCAGGAGTGCGTCACGGCCTGTCCGGCGGACGCGATCCACCTCGACGCCCACGATGAGGTGGTGACGGTGGACGTCGACACCGTGGTGGTGTCCACCGGCTATCGGCTCTTCGCGGCTGATCACAAGCCGGAGTACGGCTACGGCGTCTACGCGAACGTGATCACCGCCACGCAGATGGACCGACTGCTCGCGCCGACGCGCCCCTACAACACCGTGCTGCGCCCGAGTGACGGGAAGGTTCCCGAGCGCATCGCCTACGTGTCGTGCACCGGTTCGCGCGACACGACCGTCGACAACCCCCTGTGCTCGAAGATCTGCTGCATGTACTCCATCAAGCAGAATCAACTGATCATGGGCGCGTTGCCGCTGGCGGACGTGACGACGCACTACATGGACATGCGGGCCGCGGGCAAGCGCTACGACGAGTTCTACGAGCAGGCCAAGGCGATGGGGGCCAACTACGTCAAGGGCCGCGTGGCCGCGATCGCCGAGAAGGAGGACGGCAACCTGATCCTCACCTACGAGGACATCGAGAACGGTGGCGTCCTCACCGACACCGAGTACGACCTCGTGGTGTTGGCGGTGGGGGTGCAGCCCAATCGGGACGCGGAGCACCTCTTCGTCAATGACGTGCTCCGTCTCGACGAGTTCCACTACGTCGACGAGGTCGCACCCGACCTCAATCCCGGTGAGACGGCCATTCCGGGCGTGTTCGTGGCGGGGGCGTCGTCGGGCGCGAAGGACATCGTGGACTCGATCCTGCACGCCGGAGCGGCGGTGGCGCAGGCGGCGGCTCACCTGGAGCGGAGCCGCACGGGCGTGACGCGTGAGGAGGTGATGTCGTGACCACGGATCACGAGCCATCGGACAGCACCACCGTAGCGGGGGAGTCGGGTGAGCCGCGCCGACGCATTGGTGTGTACGTCTGTCACTGCGGCGGGAACATCTCCGACTACGTCGACGTCGCGGCGGTGCGTGACGCGGTCGCCGGCGACGCCGAGGTCGTTCACGTGGAGACGACGCTCTTCGCGTGCAGTGACGCGACGCAGAACGACATGATCGAGATGATCGAGTCGCAGCACCTCGACGGGCTGGTCGTGGCGTCGTGCTCGCCGAAGCTCCACGTCCCCACCTTTCGCGCGGTCTCGCGACGCGCGGGCCTCAACCCGTTCGAGTACACCCAGGTGAACATCCGCGAGCAGTGCTCGTGGGTGCACAGCGATGACCGTGCGGGGGCGACCGCCAAGGCCATCGGGCTCGTGCGGGCGGGGATCGCCAAGACGGCTCACTCCGTGCCCCTGGAGCCGATCACGGTCGAGACGACTCCCTCGGCTCTGGTGGTCGGGGCGGGTGTGGCGGGGATGCGCGCCGCGACGGGCCTCGCGGATTTGGGTCTGCGGGTCTACCTGATCGAGCGGGCCGCGACGCTCGGTGGATGGGTGGATCGCTGGGGGCCGATGTACCCCAACGGCGCCGACGGCCATCAGCTCATCGAACGCCTTCGCGAACAGGTGGCGACCCGCGACGCCATCACCGTCGTCACCAACGCCGAACTGGTCGCCAAGTCGGGGAACTTCGGCAACTACGACGTCGACGTGCGCGTGATGAGTGACCCCCCCACGACGCAGCGCTTCCGGGTGGGCAGCATCGTCGTCGCCACGGGATTCGACACGTACCAGCCCGAGGTGGGCGAGTACGGCTACGGCATCGACGGCGTCGTGACGCTGGCGGAGTTCAAGGAGCTGGTCGACGCGACGCCGGGTCCGTTGCGGGTGGGTGGCCGTCCGGTGCGAACGGTGACCTATATCTACTGCGTCGGCAGCCGACAGCCCGACGGCCATCAGTACTGTTCGCGGTACTGCTGCGCGGCGACGGTGCACGCCTCGATCACGGTCGCCGATCACGACGCCGATGTCGCTCAGTACCACCTCTACCGCGACATTCGCACCTACGGCAAGCTCGAGTTGCTCTACCAGGAGTCGCGTCGTCGCGGATCGGTCTACATGAAGTTCCCCGACGACACGCCGCCCGCGGTTCGTCGTGATGACGCGGGGCACCTCGTCGTGCGCACGACCGACACCTTGACCGAGGGAATGGCGGTCGACATACCGACCGACCTGGTGGTACTCGTCACCGGCATGGTGCCGCGCGAGAACCACGACCTGACGAGTCTGCTGAAGCTCCCGGTCGGGGGCGACGGCTTCTACAACGAGATACACCCCAAGCTGCGCCCGGTGGAGACGGTGGTGGACGGCGTCCTCATCGCGGGTACCTGCCAGGGGCCGAAGAACTCCTTCGAGAGTGTCGCGTCGGGGCTCGCGGCGGTGGCCCAGAGTGGCGCGACCCTACTGAAGGGTGTGGCCGAGTTGGACCCCCTCGTGGTGAACGTGGACCAGGACCGCTGCACGTGGTGTGGCGCGTGCCAGGAGGTGTGCCCGTACGGGGCTATCGACCGGATCGTGTGCGACGGGCGAGAGGTGGCCACGGTGAACGCGCTCAGCTGCAAGGGATGCGGCGGATGCGCCGCGTTCTGTGCGAACGAGGCGATCGAGTTGCTGGGCTCGACGACCGCCCAGATCGAATCGATGATCGACGGGATGCTCGAGGGCTCGGCGCGAGACGAGGAGCTGATGGTATGAGTGAAGCACGCCTGCGAGATCGTCGTGAGGTGATCCGTGAGGAGCCGGCGATGCACGCGTCGATCGTTCGAGCGCTGGCGGAGGGACCGTTGACGATTCCTCAGATCGCGGCGGCGATCGGTGAGCCCCCCAACGAGGTCCTCTTGTGGGTGATGGGGATGCGACGGTACCGCCAGGTCGTGGAGGTCCCCGACGCCGACGACGAGGGCTTCTTCCTGTACGCGCTGGTCCAGGAGGAGGAGTGATGAGCCTCGACGTGGAAAAGACGGCCGCACCGGCGCCCCTCGGGAAGCCGGTGGCCGTCGTCACACCGGGCCTGCTGAGCGATCTGGCCCGGTTCGGCGCGACCGACGTGTCGGCGTGCTTCAGCTGCGGCACGTGCACGGCGGTGTGCCCGCTGGTCGACAACGACGCGACGTTTCCACGTCGGATCATCCGCTACGGCCAGTTGGGGCTACGCGACGAACTGCTCTCGAGCAAGGAGCTGTGGACGTGCTACCACTGCGGCCTGTGCACGGAGAGCTGTCCGCAGAGCGCCGATCCGGCGCAGTACATGGCGGCGGCCCGACGCTACGCGATCGCCGGCTACGACCGGACGCGCCTCGCGCGGACCCTCTACACGCACCCCGTCGTGGGCGCCGGCGTCGCCACGGTACTGGCCGGAGTCTTCGCCCTTTTCCTGTACGCCTTCCACGGCGAGCGCTCGACGACGTCGTTTCAACTGTTTCGCTTCATCCCCGAGGGCGTCGTTCACTGGACCGGCGTCGCCGTGATGGTGCTCGTGGCCCTCGCGGCGCTGTCGGGCATCGTGACGATGGTGGCGGGGATCGCGCGCAAGGAGGGCGTGGCGTGGCGCGACGTGTGGGGGCGAGTCGGTCGCGGACACGGGTGGTCGGCCGTCTGGTCGGCGGGTGCGGTGGAGTCGCTCGGCCAGCGGCGTTACCGCGAGGACTGCGCCGAGGCCCAGACCGATCGTGAGCCGCTGTACCGACGTCGGTGGTTCATCCACGCCATGACGATGTGGGGGTTCACGGGACTGCTGCTCGCCACGATGTCCGACTACGCGCTCTCGGTGGTGGGACTGCGCCGAACCGGCACGCCCGAGCCGATCTGGTACCCCGTACGTCTGCTGGGAACCGTCGCCGGCGTGATGCTCGTCTACGGCGTCACGCTGATGCTGGTGAATCGACTCGGTCACCTGAATCGGGCTTCGCGCGAGTCGGCGGCCTCGGATTGGCTCTTCCTGACGCTGCTGTGGGTCGTGGCGGTGTCGGGGTTCCTCGTGGAGCTGTCGCTCTACGTGGGCACAGCTCCGGCGTGGGGCTACTGGATCTTCCTCTTCCACGTGTCGGTGGCGCTGGATCTGCTGGTGTTGCTGCCGTTCATGAAGTTCGCCCACGCCCTCTACCGGCCGGTGGCGCTGTTCTTCCATTCACTGGCGAGTCAATCGACTCGCGTGACGACCGACGCGTAGTCGGACGACGACAAGGAGGCACGAAGAGATGGCTGACACTTCGAAGAAGACGTTCATCGTCTTCAGTGGCGAGATGGACAAGGCCCTCGCGGCGTTCGTCATGGCTAACGGTGCCGCGGCGATGGGTGACGACGTGACGATGTTCTTCACGTTCTGGGGGCTCAGCATCGTGCGCAAGCCGCAGCGGGTGGCCACGTCGGGCAAGAGTGGATTGCAGAGGATCTTCGACGCGCTCACGCCTCGGGGAGCCGATCACCTGAAGCTCTCAAAGTTGAACTTCGGCGGGGTGGGGCGCCACATGATGAACCGGGTCATGACCGAGCAGCACATCATGTCGCTCGATGAGCTGATGGCGACCGCGCGCGAGCAGGGGGTGAAGATGCTCGCCTGCACGATGTCGATGGACATGATGGGGTTCAAGCCCGAGGAGATGCTGGACGGCCTGGAGTTCGTGGGCGTGGCGAGCTATCTCGCGGAGGCCGAGGAGTCCAGTCTCAATCTGTTCATCTGACCCGTGGCCCGTCGGCGCGGGTCGGCGGGGACGGGCGAGGTTGAAGGGGTGCTGGAGGTCCCGGGTGAAAGGAATTCACCCGGAGATTCGTGATGGCGGTGGCGCTCGCGCCGCGCGGGTTGTGTGAGGATCCCTGGTGATGGTGGTCCGGAAGGCCCCGTGGGGGGATGCCTGTTCTTCGATGACCCGTACCTGTCCGACGAGCAGCGGCTCATGCGCGAGACGTGTCGACGCTACGTCGACAACGTCGTCGTGCCGTTCCTACGCGAGAACCGGCTGCGCGAGTGGGAGATGGACCCGGGGACCCGGGGACGTGACGGGCGCCGCGTCTGCTCGAGGAGGCCGACGCCGAAGGGCTGCGGGGCTGGGGGTGCCCGAGCGCTTCGGTGAGGTCGCGCTGGGACCCGCGAACCCAGTCCCAGACGCTGGCCCTCATCGCTACCGAGCTCGCGCGGGGTGACTCCGGCATCGCGGACAAGCTCGTGCAGCACTGGAAGATCTCGGTCCTGCTCGGGCGCTTCACCCCCGAGCATCTCCGGGCCCACTGGTTCGGGCGTGACGCGCGAGCCCCGGTTCCTGATGG
>JAJYNX010000028.1 GCA_021786095.1 Actinomycetes bacterium
GCGGGCCTGCGGTCCCGCCGCCTGGGGGTCGACGTGATCGCGCTGCTCGCCATCGCCGGCGCCCTGGGCGTGCACGAGTACGCCGCCGGTGCCGTGATCACCGTCATGCTGGCGACCGGCGGGTCCCTCGAGAGTTGGGCGGCCGGCCGGGCCCGCCGCGAGCTCACCGCACTGGTGGCGCGCGCGCCCACCACGGCGCACCGCTACCAGGACGGCGCTCTCACCACGGTGCCCCTCGAGCGCGTCTCCCCGGGCGACGCGCTCATGGTCGCCTCGGGCGAGGTCGTTCCCGTCGACGGCACGCTCACCGCCGCCGCGACGCTCGACGAGTCCGCGCTCACCGGTGAGGCGCGCCCGGTCGCCCGAGCGCCGGGGGACCAGGTGCGCAGTGGCGTGCTCAACGCGGGCGGACCGCTCGAGATGCGCGCCACCGCCACGGCCGACGCCAGCACCTACGCGGGCATCGTCCGCCTGGTCGCCGAGGCGCAGGGCTCGCACGCGCCCTTCGTGCGCGCGGCCGATCGCGACGCCACCCTCTTCCTCGCGGTGACCCTGCTCACCGCCGGCCTGGCGTGGCTGGAGGCGGGAGCGGACCGCGCCGTCGCCGTGCTGGTCGTCGCCACGCCCTGCCCCCTCATCCTCGCCGTGCCGGTCGCCTTCGTGGCGGGCCTCTCACGCGCCGCGAGCCGCAACGTCATCGTCAAGGGTGGCGCGGTGCTGGAACGCCTGCCCCGAGACCGGACGCTGCTCATCGACAAGACCGGGACGCTCACTGCGGGCCGCCCGACCGTCGTCGACCTCGTGCACGCGAACGACATCACCACCGACGAGGTCCTGACCCTGGCGGCGTCGCTCGACCAGATGTCCTCCCACGTGGTCGCGGCGTCGGTGGTGGAGGCCGCGCGAGACCACGGGAGTCGCCTCCTCGCGGCGAGCGAGGTACGCGAGGCGCCCGGGGAGGGCGTGCGTGGCGTGGTCGACGGCCACACGGTCGCGGTGGGCGGGGCGTCGTGGGTGGGCGCCGACGACCCGCCCGCGTGGGCGCGGTCCGCCCGCCGCCGAGCTCGCCTCGACGGCCAGCTCACCGTCTACGTGTCCGTCGACGGCGCGCTGGCCGGTCTGCTCGTCGTGGACGACCCCCTGCGGCCCGACGCGGCGCGCACGATCCGCGCGCTGCGCGCCCACGGCATCGAGCGCGTCGTGCTCGTGACCGGCGACCGTCAGGACCTCGCCGAGACGATCGGGGCGATCGTCGACGTCGACGAGGTGCTGGCGGAGCGCTCGCCCGAGGAGAAGCTCGACGCCGTGCGCCGCGAGGCGCGGCGGGCCCCGACGATCATGGTCGGCGACGGCATCAACGACGCGCCCGCCCTGGCCCTGGCCGACGTCGGCGTGGCGATGGGCGCGCGGGGCGCCACGGCCGCCTCCGAGGCGGCCGACGTGGTGCTGACGGTCGACCGCCTGGACCGGCTGGGTGAGGCCATCGCCATCGCCCGACGCACACGACGGATCGCGCTGCAGAGCATGGTGGTGGGGATGTCGCTGTCGCTGCTCGCGATGATCGCGGCGGCCCTGGGCTACCTCCCCGCCGTGACCGGCGCGCTGTTGCAGGAGGTGATCGACGCGGCCGCCATCCTCAACGCCCTGCGCGCCATGGGCGCCGGCGCGGCCCCGAAGGGACTGACCAGCGAGGAGACGGCCCTCGTCCAGCGTTTTCGCGACGAGCACCGCGCAGTCCAGGACGTGGTCGCGCGACTGGGGGCCGTGGCCGACGAGATGGAGGAGGCGGACCACGCCGCCGCGCTGCGCGAGGCGCGCGAGGCCTACCAGCGCCTCGTCACCGAGGTCCTGCCCCACGAGCAGGGCGAGGAGCACCTCCTCTACCCGATGCTCGGCCGTCACGTCGGCGGTCGCGACCCCCTGGGGGCGATGAGTCGCGGCCACAGCGAGATCGCGCACCGGATCCACCGCCTGGGCACCCTGATCGCGGACGTCGACCAGGGCGACCCGACCCGCGTGGACGAGGACGAGTGGGGCGAGCTGCGCGCGGCCCTCTACGGGCTGCAGGCCATCCTGGCGCTGCACACGGTCCAGGAGGACGAGAGCTACGAGGCGCTGCTCGACGAGGCCGCACCCACCTCGACGCCGGCGCCCGTCGCCGCGTGAGACGGCGGGCTCGCCGTACGCTACCCCCGGGGACGCCCGATGCCGGCCAGCGGCAGGTAGCTGTTGCCCAGCCAGAGCGGGGTGATCTGCACGAGCGTGCCCGTCTGCTCGGCCTGGATCATCTCGCCGTGCCCGATGTACATCGCCTCGTGGGTGTCGCCGTTCGGACCGTAGAACAGGATGTCCCCGGGCTGGATGTCGTAGAGCGGCACGCGCACGGTGTCGGCGAACTGGGCACCGGAGTAGTGCGGCAGCGAGATGCCGGCCGCCTCGTAGGCGAGCATCACCAACCCCGAGCAGTCCACGCCCGAGCGCGACGCGCCGCCCCACACGTAGGGCACCCCGAGGAAGCTCAGCGCGGCGCGCACCGCGATGTTGGCCACGGAGCTCGGCGCGGGCGCTGGGAAGTTGGGCGGCGGCGAGGCGGCCTGCACCGCAGCCGCGCGCAGGGCCTGCGCCGCGGCGGCCTTGGCGGCGGCCGCGGCGGCGGCCTGCACCGCGGCGAAGTAGGTGGCGATCACACCCTTCACGCGGCGCAACTTCTGCTGGAGGGTCCGCTCCAGATTCTGCGCGGCGTGCACCGAACGCTTCGACGCGTTGTACTGCGTCGCCGCCTGGGCGCGCTCGTCGGCCAGGATCGTTCGCTCGAGGGTCAGCTGGATCGAGTCGTTCTTGAGGTGGGCCACGGTACTGGCGATGTCGCCCTCGGCCACCTGGCTGTAGAGCGACGTCGCCTGGGCGGCCGTCGGGTTGGTCGTGAAGAGGAAGTTGGCGCCCTGCAGGGCGCCGCTGGTGACGAAGGCGTAGATGGCGCCGGCGCGCAGCCGAGCGTTGTCCACGCTCACGTGACCCTCGATCTGTCGCACCACCCGCTTCGTCGACACGATCCGATTGGTGATGCGGTTCAGGTTGATCTGGGCGAGGTCGTACTTCTGGCTGAGGACGTTGATGCGGTCGTAGATCGTCTGGGTCTGGTGGTACAGGATGGCGGCCGCGGCCTTCTCCCCGGCGATACCCGACGCCCCCGCCCGCGGCGTGACGCTCACCACACTGGCACTCGCGCCGACGATCACCGCGGCCGTCACCGCGACGACCGCGCGCATCGCGCGCCGCCCGGCGACTGCCCGACCTGTCCTCACTGCCCTCGGGGCCCGGCGTTGGTCACCGGAAAAGGTTAACGGCTGGGCCCCGGCGACGCGAGCGCACCCGCCCAGCACCCCTCCAGGTCCGCGTTCTCCCTCGTCAGCGCCGCTCCGGTGACCCGCCACCGGGCGAGGGCTCCTCCCCCGGCACCGGCTCGCGCGAGAAGCGGCGCCACAGCGCGAGGTCGTAGACGATCTTGAGCGAGCCGGCGATGAGGAAGGGGGCGCCCAGGGCGAGGGACTGCACGGCCCCGGCCAGCGCGGGGCCGACGGGGCGCGTGACGTAGCGCGCGGTGTTGGTGTAGGCGGCGGCGGCGGTGCGCTCCTCGGGATCGACCATCGCCATGACGTACGCCTGGCGGGTGGGCACGTCCATCTGCGACAGGGTCGTGCGGGCCAAGAGCACCGCGACGGCCACGCCCAGGTTCGGCGCCACCGCGAGCAGCGCGAGCAGGACGTTGGACGGCAGGTGCGTCGCGACCATCGTGCGCAGCAGCCCGAAGCGCTCGCCGAGGCGCGGGGCCACCAGGAACGAGAGCGTCTGCAGGATCGCCACCGCGAAGAAGACCACGCCGAGCGTCGTCGTCGACGCCCCGAAGCGCACCGCGAACCAGTAGGCCACGAAGGCCTGGACGACGAAGCCGCCGGCGAGCGAGTCCAACGCGAACAGCGCCCCCAGTCCGTGGACGACCCGGCGCGATCGCACCAGCCCCCGTGAGGGCGACGGGGACGCCGCCGACGTCGCCGACGCCTCGACCGCGGGCGACAGGGACGCCGCCACCACGGCGCCGGTCAGCGCGACTGGCACGAAGAGCAGGAACCACGTCGCGTCACCCGGCGCGCCGGACCAGAGGGACCGCACGAGCGGGGGCAGGCCCGCCGCGAGGGCGCCCAGCGCGCCCGACGCCGCCGCCACGGCGTTGTAGAGTCCGAACCCGCGTAGCCGCGAGCGGCCGGCCAGGTCGGTCGCGATCATCGCCTGCTCCAGGGACGTGAAGGGACCCGACTCGACCACGTCGGTCGACAGCGCGCCGCTCAGGACGACGATGACGAGCAGGTACAGCGGGGTGGCGAAGGCGAAGGCCACCCCGGTGACGGCCAGCGCGACGTAGAGCGCCACGTAGCACCGCCGTCGACCGAGTCGGTCCCCGTAGCGCCCGATCGCGACCGAGGCCAGCGCCATCCCCACCAGTGCCGCGGCCAGCACGCCCCCCACCTCCAGGGCCGAGAAGCGCCGCTCGCGCAGCGTGGTGCCCACCATGATGGCCCCGAAGCCGTAGGCGAAGGCCCGCAGGCTCTGGGCGAGCAGCACCCGACGCACGTCGGGCGAGAGTGGCGTCCTCACGCGAACCCGTTCACGTCGACGGGAGCGCGAAGGGTCCTCCACGATCGCGGGGAGAGGCGGGAGGTGTCACGTGGCGCGCCCATCGCCGCCCACTCTCTCACACGCGCGACGGGGCGAGAGGTGGACACACGCGGGTTCCCGCGAGCCCGCCGGGACCCACGACGCTCAGTACGGCATGGCCAGGTCGCCAAACATGGGGAAATGTCGCACGTTGCAAGTGAGCAGCACGGATCCCGTGAGCAACGCCGTCGCCGCGATCGCGAGATCGGCGCTGTCAATCGACTGATGGCTCGGCAGCCACCGTCGACCCAGTTCGCCGGCGCGCTCGGCGATCACGGCGTCGACCGGGTGCCAGACGACGACCGAGAGCAGCGCTCGGGTGCCACTCTCCTCGCGCGCTCTCATCCCGGCGAGCACCTCCACCCGCGTCATCTCGCTCGCGTGCAGCGGTCCATCACGCCGCGCATCCTCGAGAACTCTCGCGGCGCCCCGATGCCCCCGAAGGTAGTCGATGAGAACCGACGTATCGACGATGACGCTCACTGGTCGCTAGGTCGACGAGCGAGTCGGGAACCCGAACGAAGTCTCTCGACCATGGTCGCCCCGTCCTCGGAGCGATCCGTCCACGAGCCAAAGGCCTGGCGCATGAGAACAAGATCGTCGTCGCTCGACCGCCACGCACCGTAATGCTCCTCCACGGCGTCGCGGATCAGAGCCGACATCGACTTGCCCGTCCGTGCGGCCTCGGCGCTCAGGGCCCGCCGCTCTTCGTCGGTCAGGGAGATTTGGGTTCGCTGCATGATGTAAGTATACATTACATTCGCGAGCCTCGAAGAGTCATCGGGAGAGCCGGTGGCCAACGGGTCAGCGGTTCCCCACCGTTCGTCCGAGTCGCACGCGCCACACCCGCGGACCGGCCTCGAGGTACTCCCACGTGAACGCACCGGCGTGCTCGGCCTCGAACTGGTAGCGCAACGGCGTGGGATCGTGGTCGTTCACGAGCACGAACGCCTGATCCGGGGCGAGCGCGTGGTAGGCGGCGAAGATCGACTCGTGACGCCCCGCGGGGGCGAGGTCGCGGACGTCGAGGAGGGTCTCCCCGATCGGCGCGTGCGCGGCCGACGAGCGTGGTGACAGCGAGACCGGCTGAGGGCTCACCGTGCGGGCCACTCGGTGCAGCGCCGCGGTCGCGCGCACGGCGAGGTCGGGCCGCGACGTGCGCAGGGCCGCCCACGCGGACGCCAGGAGGGCGCCGGCTCGCTCGGACTCGCCGGCTCGCGCGAGGGCGACCGTCGCCTCGACCAGCGACGCCAGCACCGTCGCCAGCGGGTCGGATTCGGGCGGCTCGTCCTGCGGTGCGCCGCTCGCGCGGCGCTCGTCGCTGAGACGGCGCATCTGATTCGCCAGCGACGCCAGGTCCGCCCCCCCGCCGGCCAACAATGGAGCCAGCAGTTCCTCGTTCTCGCGCGTCACGTGCGCGGTGAACAGCGCGGCGATCACCTCGGCACGCTCGCGGACGTCGTCGGTCGCCGGGGCGATCGCGAGCTGCTCAACCGCCGTCACCAGCGCGCGGTGCTCCTCGAGGAGCTGACCGACGAGCGCGTCGTCGATCCCACCCGCCCGGTACAGGGTCCGCTCCTCCGCCCAGGCGTGCACCAGCACCTCGTCGACCAGGAACGCCACCAGGTCGGCCACGAGGGCCTGACGGTCACCGTCGCGCGCACCCTGGCGCAACGCGGCCACGCGGTGGCCGACGCCCTCGTCCAGTTCGCGGTGGTGAGCCGTCATCACGTTGAACGCCTCGTCGGCCGTCCGGATCATCGCATCCTCCTACCTCGCCCGACGCGTGGTCGAGCGCTCTTCTCTCGGGCACCACTGACACACTCCGGGGCCGTCCGCCGTCCCGTCACGCCGGGTCGGCGTCGGGCTCAACCGGCTGACGCGACGCGAGGAGCACGTCACGCAGTACGGTCGCCCCCGAGTGCTCGACGTCACGGGTCGCGGTGAGCAGGACCAGCCGCCGGTGCCGGGCGAGATCCTCCAACGCCGCGAGCGCGGCGTCGCCCGGGGGTCGGTGCAGCTCGGCCCGGTAGCGACGTGCGAACGACGCGAAGCGCGACGGCTCGTGCGCGTACCAGCGGCGCAGCTCCGTGCTCGGCGCGACGTCGCGGGACCACTCGTCGAGGTCCGCCGCGTCACGGCGCAGCCCCCGCGGCCATAGCCGATCGACGAGCACGCGGTACTCATCACCGTCCCGTGCGACGTCGTCGTACACGCGCACCACCTCGACGCGCCACCGATCCGGCTCGCGCCCGGGGCGCTCGCGCTCCGGCCCCGTCGGCGGGCGGCGACGCGTCACCGGCGCCGGCGAAAGCCGAGAGCCGCCGCCGCGGCCTCGTCCAACAGGGCCGGCGTCCACGGCGGGTCCCACACCACGCGCACGTCCACCGCCACGTCCGGCACGGCCCGGCTGATCGCGTCGCGGGCGATCGTCGGCAGGCTCTCCGAGGCCGGACAGCCCGGTGTCGTGAGGGTCATCTCGACGACCAGGACGCCGTTCTCGTCGCGCAGGTCGTAGACCAGTCCGAGCGACACCACGCTGAGGCCGAGCTCCGGGTCGAAGACGGTCTCCAGGGCGGACCACGCCGCGGCGAGGGCCGACGAGTCGATCGAGTCGGGCGCGGTCGTCGCTCTCTCGTCCCCGAGACCGCTCACGGGAGTCGCCGAAACGTGACGCGCCAGGCGTCGGCGCCGATGGCCTGCGCGTCGTAGGCGAAGCCCTGCGAACCGAGGACCCCCTCCAGGGGGACCGGCTCGAAGGGGGCGAGGATCACCAGATCCTCGCCCTCGCCGAGGGCCGCCACCGCCGCCATGATCGCCTCGAAGGGCTCGCCGCCCGCGGCGATCAGGGGACGAGCATCGAATGTCGCCACAGCGCCTCCTCTCCACGTCGTCATCGCGACCCAACCACGTGGGCTCACCGGATCGCTCTGTTATTCTAGTTGATGCTAGAACTATACATCGAGCACCGCGGTGCCGCTGTGGTCAGGGAGACGAACGACATGCCCGAGGAGACCCGCCCACTCACCACCGACACCCCCGCGCCGTCCACCGCACAGACCGCCGCGCCGTCCACTCCGGCATCCCCCACCGCCGTGTCCACCGCCGGCGACGCGTGGCCGGGCCGCCCGGCGGGACTCCCACGTAGCGTGCCGCCCCCGTCGATCCCGCTGCGCTACCTCGTCGCGGCGGCCGTCGGCCTCGTCGCCTGCGGGGTGGCCCTCGTCGGGTCGCGACGCTACGCCGTGGTGGACCCGACCGACGATCCGGTCGTCGGGGCCGCGCACTTCGCCATGCTGGCCACCCTCTCGATGGGGGTACTCGGTGCGCTGCACCAGTTCATCCCCGTCATCACCCAGCGGCCGCTGCGCTCGGTACGACTGTCGCGCGCGACGTTCCTCAGCTGGCTCGGCGGCGCGTGGCTGTTGCCGCTGGGCTTCATCACCCGCCACGAGGCGGTCGTCGAGGCGGGTGGAGCCCTCGCGGCCCTGGCGATCGTCCTGCTCGTCGCCAACGTTGCCACACCACTGTCGGTGCACCCGGCCACGACGCCCGTGGTCGGGCTACGCGGTGCCGTCGCGGGCTTCGTCGTCACCGCCTGCTACGGCGTGGTCTACGTACTCGATCGACGCGCCAGCTGGTTCGACCTGAACGGCCACGTCGTGCTGGCGCACGCCACCGTGGGTCTGCTCGCCTGGCTCGGCCTCGCCTACGTCGCGGTGGCCGAGAAGCTCTGGCCGATGTTCCTGCTCGCCCACGTGCCGGGCCGGCCTCGGGCCGGGTGGCTGGCGGTACGCGCACTCCCCCTCGGGGTCGCGGCCCTCTCGCCCGGGCTGCTGTTCGCGGTGGGGTGGCTGGCGTGGGGCGGCGCCGCGATCGTCGCGATCGGACTCGGGGCGCACCAGTGGTCGCTCGTCCAGCACCTGCGCCACCGCCGACGGGCGAGCGACCTGCACCTGGTGTACCTGGTCACCTCGGCGCTCTGGCTGGTGGTGGGCGCCGCGGTCGCGCTGACGGCCGCCCTCGTCGTCGGCCACCACCATCACGAGGGGGTGGCACTGGTGGCGACCGCGGTCGTCGCGATCGCCGGGTGGCTGCTGGTCGCGCTGGTCGGCCACGCCCACAAGGTGGTGCCCTTCATCGTCTGGTCCGCCCTCCGCGGGCGCGGCGTCGCCACGCGCGACGGTGCACCCCTCCTGTTCGCCGACCTCTACGACCGTCGAGGAGCCGTCGCGATCTACGGGCTGGTCAACGCCGGCCTCGTCGCCACGGGCCTGGGCTTCGCGACGTCGTCGCCCGCGGCGCTCGCGATCGGTGGGGTCCTGCTCGCGACCACGGGAGCGGGCGCGGCCGTGAACCTCTCGTGGACGCCCCTACGCCTGCTCCACGCCGCGCCCCGTCCTCACGCGTGACCCGGGGCGTCTCGTCGGCGTCGGCGCGGGCGCGACGACGAGCGAGCAGCCCGCCGCGTGGGGGTCCCTGACCCGCAGCCGCTCGATGGTCAGGTCGCCGCGCCGCTCGGCGAAGCCCTCGGCGAGTCCGAGGTGCACCTGGCAGACCGTGGCGGCGTGGGTGGCGGCCACCTCCACGAAGGCGCAGCGCTCGAGCACGAAGTCCGTTCGCGCACCGCGCGCGCGCCGGTCGGGACGAAAGCCCCGGTGCTCGAGCTCTCCCTCCAGCGCGTCGAGCGAGTCACTGACGTCGGTGTCCTGCTCGGCGCGGCGCTGTCCCTCGCGACGACCGGCCTCGCGGGGACTCCACCCGTGCTCCAGGGCCTGCGCCAGGAGTCCGGCCAGCCAGGCGTAGGGTCCCGCCGTGCCCCAGGCTCCGGTGGCCTCCGGATGGACGCGGTAGAGCAGGGCCGGCCGACCGGGTCGCCGGCGCTCCTCCACCTCCTCCACCACGAGTCGCGCGCCCTTCAGGACCGCCAGGTGCTGGCGCACGGCGTTGTGGTTGAGCCCCACGTAGGCCGTGAGTTCGGCCACCCCCACGGGATCGCGGGAGTCGGCGATGTAGTGAAACAGGCGAAAGCGCGTCGGGTCGCCGAGCGCCCGGGCCTCGCGTTGCAGATCGGCGGTGCCCCCTCCCCGCCCGTCGTCGTCGGTGCCCGCCATGATGTAATTCTAGTGCGCACTCAAAGAACTAGCCCACCCGCGAGTCGCAGGACCACGCAACCTCGACGCCGACCGGCGCGGACAGCCCCGCGACCTCTCAGCGCGGGGCGACCACCTCGAGTGACGCGGCCCGAGCCGCGTCGGCCAGGCGTTGGTCGTAGACGACGATGCCCTCGAGGTCGTCACCGATCTCCAGCGCGGTCGCCAGGTGCAGGGCGTCCAGCGAGCGAAGCGACGGCGGCGCCACGGCGCCGGCGACGAAGAAGGTCGCGGCGCTGGGCAGAACGAGCGAGACCGTCTCGAGCGCGTCCTCGAGCACGTCGACGTCGACGCCGAGC
>JAJYNX010000109.1 GCA_021786095.1 Actinomycetes bacterium
GGCGCGCGGGGAGCTCGGTCGGCTGTGGCCGAGTGATCGTCCCCGCCTGGCCACCTGCCAGTCCTGGCTGCTGGACGAGCGCCTCGCCGACTCGGTGGGCTCCACGAGCCGGCTGGTGGCCTTCGCCCGGCGTTTCACCCTGGTGCCGGGATGGGTCGACGGCGACGAGGACGTGGCCACCTTCGTGAGGGGGCGTCGCGACGCGGCCGAGCCGGTCCCCGCGACGCGCCTGGCGCGGGCCGTGGAGGCGCGCTGGCGCGCCGGAGAGCACTGGCGTGTGCGCACCGGCTGGCTGGCGTTCGACGACGGGTCGTCGCCCGGCCGTGATGTGAGATTACGGGGCCAAAGACCGCCAGATTTGTGAAATTATCTCAATCGCTACTTGAAGAGTGTTAAAAAATCACATATTGTGGCGTCATGGACTCGAAGACGCGGCGCGCGACCATCGCCGAGCGGCTGCGCGTCGACGGGGAGGCCTCGATCGTCGACCTGGCGGAGCTGTTCGGCACCTCGGCGATGACGATTCGTCGCGATCTGGAGGTTCTCGAGGGCGAGGGTCTGGCCCGGCGGGCCCGGGGCGGGGCGATCTCCGTGCAGAGCCGCTCCTTCGAGCCGCCGATCCTCCAGCGGGCGGCCCACGAGGCCGAGGCCAAGCGCCGGATCGGGATCGCCGCGGCCGAGCTGGTGCACGAGAACGAGACCGTCGTGCTCGACGTGGGGACGACGGTCCACGAGATGGCCAAGGCCCTGCGCGAGGACCTGGTGCTCACCGCCATCACCAGCTCGCTGCTCATCGCCACCGAGCTCGCCACCAAGCCGCGCGTGCGCACCCTCGTGACCGGGGGAGTGGTGCGCCACGGCGAGATGAGCCTGGTGGGGCCCCGCGCGCGGGCCTCCTTCGATGACCTCAACTGCGACGCCGTCTTCCTCGGGGTGGCGGGGCTGAGCGACGCTCGCGGCCTGACCGAGTACAACCTGGACGACGCCGACGTCAAGCGTGCCGCGATGGCCGCCGCGCGCCGCAAGATCGTGCTGGCCGACGCCAGCAAGCTCGGTCAGGTCGCGCTGGTGACCTTCGCTCCGGCCAGTGACGTCGACCTCCTGGTGACCGACGCGCCGGCCGACCACGACATCGTGCGCCGGCTGCGGGACCTGGACGTCGAGGTACTGCACGTGCAGCCCAGTGAGAAGGAGATGCCCTTATGACCCGCTTTCGCGACCTCTTCCCCGCGGTGGCCAAGCCGCTCATCGCCATGGCGCACGTGCCGCCCCTACCGGGCACGCCGCTGTACGACGAGCGGCGCGGGGTCCAGGGGCTGCTCGACGACGTCAAGCGCGACACCGCCCTGCTGCTCGAGGGTGGATTCGACGCCGTCCTCTTCTGCAACGAGGGCGACCGGCCCTACCAGCTGCACGCCGGGCTGGAGGCGTCGGCCGTCATGACGCGCGTGGTGACCGAGTGCCGGCCCGACGACCGACCCTTCGGCGTCGACTTCCTCTGGGACGCCCAGTGCGCGCTCGCGATCGCGGTGGCCACCGGGGCGCACTTCATGCGTGAGGTGGTGACGGGCTCGTGGGAGTCCGACATGGGCGCCTGGACGCCGGACGCCGCGACGCTGCTGCGCAATCGACGCCACTTCGGTCGAGACGACCTGGCGATCTTCGCCAACGTCACCCCGGAGTTCGCCTCCCCGACGGGGTCGCGCACGCCCGCGCAGATGGCCCGCTCCACCGTGGTCTCCAGCCTGGCCGACGTCATCCTGGTCTCCGGCCCGATGGCCGGTGCGGAGCCCGACGTCGAGGTGGTGGCCGAGGTGCGCGAGGCGCTGGACCCGGCCGTGCCGGTGCTGCTCAACACCGGCGCCAAGGCCGCGACCATCGCGCAGTACCTGAAGTACGCCGACGGGTGCGTGGTCGGCAGTGACCTGAAGCGCGACGGCTACACCTGGAACGAGGTGGACGCGCAGCGCGTGGCGCGCTTCGTCGACGCCGCCCGCAGTGCCTGAGACCCTCCTGCTCGGCGTCGACGTCGGCTCGTCGGGGGTGAAGGCCGTCCTGGTGGACCCGCGGCGCGGCGTCGTGGCGAGCGCGTCGCGCGAGGTGGCTCTCTACAGCGACCACCCGGGGTGGGCCGAGGCCGACACCAACGAGTGGTGGCGTGCGCTCGGCGAGTTGGTGCCCGAGTTGCTGGCCAGCGCGGCGGCGACGTCGCGCGACGTGGTCGCGGTGGCGGCGAGTGGCATGGTGCCAGCGGTGGTGGTGAGCGACGCGCGAGGCCGGCCGCTGCGCCGGGCGATCCTGCAGAACGACGCGCGCGCCACCGAGGAGATCGACGAGATGGGCGAGCGCCTCGTCGGGGTGAACCTGCTCGCGCGCACCGGCTCGGTCCTCTCCCAACAGTCCGTGGCACCCACCGTGGCCTGGCTGGCTCGCCACGAGCCCGCGGTGTGGGCGGCCACGACGACCCTGCAGGGCTCCTACGACTGGCTGGCGACGGCGCTCGGGGCGCCGGCGCACGTGGAGCAGAACTGGGCCCTGGAGAGCGGGCTCTACGACCTCGACGGCGCGGTGCTCGGTGAGGTGCTGGACGCGGCGGGGGTGGACTGGCCGGCGCTGGCGCCGGTCGTGGCCCCGGGCACGCGTGTGGGCGAGGTCAGCGCGGCCGGCGCGGCGCACACCGGGCTCGCCGCGGGGACGCCGATCGTGGTCGGGGGCGCCGACCACGTGCTGTCCGCCTACGGCGCGGGCCTGGTGGTGGCGGGCGACTGTCTGGTGAAGCTGGGCGGGGCCGGCGACATCCTGTGCGTGAGTGACCACGTCGTGCTCGACGCCCGGCTCTACCTGGACCGCCACCCGATGGCCGGCCTCTGGCTGCCCAACGGGTGCATGGCCACCAGCGGGTCGCTGCTGCGCTGGGAGCAGGCGCTGCTCGGCGGGGTGGACCTCGCGACCCTCGACGCCGAGGCGGCCGAGGCCGCTCCCGGTGCCCTGCTGGCTCTGCCGTACTTCCTGGGCGAGAAGACGCCGCTGCACGACCCCGACCTACGCGGGGCGCTGGTGGGGCTGCACCTGGGCACCACGCGCGGCGACCTGCATCGCGCGTTCCTCGAGGCCATCGCCTACGGGTTCCGCGCGCACGTGGACGCCTTCGCCGACGACGGGCTCGTGGTGGGACGCACCCGGGTGACCAATGGCGGCTCGCGGTCGCGACTGTGGCGTCAGATCCTCGCCGACGTGCTCGAGCGCGACCTCGTGTCGATCGTCGACCATCCGGGCGCCTCCTTCGCCGCCGCGGTGCTGGCGGGCCTGGGCACCGGCGTGATCGACGACTGGTCCTACGTCGTGGACGCCCTGCCGGTGGCGGAGGTGATCGCCCCGCGCCCGGCGCTCGTGGGAACCTACCGCGAGCGCTACGCGCAGTACCTGGAGCTGGGATCTCTCACGACCGACATCTCTCACCGACTGGCAAGGAGCAACCGTGACGACTGACTCGTCCCCCACCCCCCCGTCCCCGGCGGACGCTCGACCGGTCGCGGTGGTCACCGGCGCGGGTTCGGGCATTGGCGCCGCGATCGCCCGCGAGCTCGGCCGGCGCGGCCATCGCGTGGTGGTGAGCGATCTGGACGCCGAGCGCGCCGCGCTGGTGGCGGGCGAGATCGAGGACGCGACGTGGCGTGTCCTCGACGTCACGGATCCGGACGCCTGCGACGCCGCCGCGGGGGGAGTGGCCGCGCAGTACGGACGGCTCGACGTCTGGGTCTCCAACGCCGGCGTGTCGAGGATGGCCCGCTTCGTGGACGTGACGCGCGAGGACCTGGCGCGGACCTTCGCGGTCAACACCTACGGCGTCTTCTACGCCGGCCAGGCGGCCGCGCGCGCCATGATCGCGCTGGGCCGTCCCGGGCGGATCATCAATACCGCGTCGATGGCGGGCAAGCAGGGCCGGGTGCCCTTCCTGGCCGACTACGTGGCGAGCAAGTTCGCCGTCGTCGGGCTGACTCAAGCGATGGCCTTCGAGCTGGCGGCCCACTCGATCACCGTGAACGCGGTCTGCCCCGGCTTCGTGGCGACGCCGATGCAGGAGCGCGAGCTGGCCTGGGAGGCGTCACTACGCGGTGTGACGCCCGAGGAGGTGCGCGCGGCGTGGATCAACGACACGCCCCTGGGACGCCTCGAGACCCCCGAGGACGTGGCGAGCGTGGTGGCGTTCCTCGCCTCGAACGACGCCGCGTTCCTCACCGGCGAGTCCATCGCGGTCAACGGTGGTGCCTACATGGACTGACGGAGGTCAGTCGAGCCCCAGTGCGCGGCGCAGCCGCGCGACGTCGAAGGTCGCGGCTCCCGCGGGTGCGGGCCCGTACCGTTCGAACTCGTTCAGCAGGGCCACCAGGTCCTCGCGGTGCGTGGGGTCGGCGGCGGCCTCTCGAGGGGTCAGCCCGTGCAGGGCGGGGATCGACTCGTCGAGCCAAGCGGCCTCGCGTTCGGCGACGAAGGCGGCGAGGTGCGCGGCGAGCGCGGGGTCGAGGACCTCGTCGCGCGGCGGCGCGACGGAATCCGGCTCGTAGGGGGCGTCGCGCGACAGGAACACGAGGTCGCCGACCTCGCCCTCGAGCCGGTCGAGCGTGCGCGCGAAGCGTGCGGTGGAGTTGGACAGGACGATCAGCTCGTCCCCCTCGCGCAGGAGGAAGGACCGCACGACGGTCTCGCCATCGATCTCGACCACCTCACTCCACCGATCGTCGGCGGCGGGGCCGAAGACCGCGTCCAGGCGCGCGGCCAGCGCGGGCCAGGTCGTGGTGGGTCGGGCCACTGCCCGGCAGAGAACGGTCGCCTCGCCCTCGCGGTTGACGATCGACGGCGGTGCGAAGAGTCCACCGAGCCAGGCGGCGAGCTCGAAGGGGTCGCCCCCATCGTCGTCGAGTATCGCCAGCAGTGCGGGTCGCTGCGACAGCGGAACGGGGATCAGGGCGCCGAGGAGTTGGGGCGTCGCCCCCACCTCGACGACGCGCGTGTAGAGGTAGTCCCCCACCTGGGGTCCTCGCGAGCCGGACTGCTCGAGCAGGTGGACGGCGCGTGCGTCGCGCGTGTCGAGCAGGTCGAGCGAGACGCCCGGGACGACCGCCGTGACCTGGAAGAGCCCGGGGCGCGACGTCTCCCAGGTGCGAACGAGAGATGCCTCGTCCTCGGGCAGGAGACCAGCGCGCGCGTCGAGGAAGTGCTCCAGGGAGTCCTCGTCCATCGCCGCCAGATCGCCGACCAGGGGGAGGAGCTGGGTGACGCGCTCGTCGTCGACGTCGCCGCACGCCTCGAGGGCCACGTCGAGCAGGTCGCGCAGGAGGGGGCGCTGGCCGGGACGCTGGGCGAAGGTGACGATCTTGTGGTAGAGCCACCCCGTGCGCTCCTCCAGGGGGGCGGGGCGCCCCTGGCAGCACGCCTTGTACTTGGCGCCCGATCCGCAGGGGCACGGGTCGTTGCGGCCCACACCGGTCACGGCCGGCCGGGCGTACTCGCGCTGGCGTGCGAGCTCGTCGGACACGTCGGGGCCGGTCACGCGGGACAGCAGCTGGACCGCGCGCGCCGCGTCGCCGCGATCGCTGGCGCACCAGGCCAGTTCGACCAGCGCCGGCTCGTACGTCGGGTCGGCGCGCAGTGCCGCGCGCAGCGCCGCCTCGCCGGCGAGACCCTCGTCGTCCGCCTCGAGGTTGCGCGCGAGCAGGTAGTGCCCGGGGGCCGCGAGGGGGCCGGTCAGCCGAGCGAGGGGGCGCGCGAACGCCGCGAGGTCTTCCGAGGCGACGGTCTCATCGACCAGGACGAAGGCGACTAGGGCTGGGGCCACCGCGCCGTGGGCCAGGTCGCGCGCCACGTCGCGCCACGGGAGCAGGGTCGTCGCCGGGGTCGACGTCGGGGTCGGGGTCACGGCGATCTCGAGGTGGCGATACCACGCCTCGAGCACGCGATCGAACGCCTCGTGGCAGCACGAGTCGAAGCCGAAGCGCTCTCCCAGTTCGGCCACGCGGTACTCGTGGAGGGCGACGAGCGGCGACTGGGCGTCCTCGCCGACGCGGCCGACCCACGAGCCGTCCGCCTCCAGGTTGGCGTGGGCCAAGAGCTCGCGGATCGGGGGGACCGGACGACGAAAGAGTGACGGGTCGTGGGCGAGCGCGTTCAGGACCAGCTCGGTGACCTCCTGGGCGACGCCCGTCTCGTACTCCTCGTCGAACGCGCGCGCCAGCGCGACGCTCTCACGGTCCCCCGGGTCGAGGTCTCCCACCGCGACGTCGACCACGGTCGCGGTGGCGCCCCGGCGGGTGAGTCCCACGATCGGCGAGGGGTGGGCGGCGAGCCAGCCCGGGGGCCCGGTCAGCAGACCGCCCGCCACGCCGTCGGGGGAGCCGTCGTAGCGGACCGTCAGACGTCCCCCGCTGGTCAGGCTCAGGTCGTCGCGGGCGGCGACGTCGAGCACCTCGAGGTCGGGTGCGAGCTCGAGCTCGTCGTCGAGGCGCTCGCGTTCGCTGACGCGGTGCGTGAAGACGACGCCGTCGAGCAGTGTGGCGGTGGCCGCCACCACGTTGTCGGGCGTGGTCCACAGGTCGTCGCTCTCGAGGAGGATCTCGTCCAGGGCGTCGGCCAGGGAGTCCTCGTCGAGGTCACGCCATTCGTCGAGCGAGCCGCGCACGAGGAGTCGCGCCATCAACTCGGCTAGGGGGAGGGGGCCCGCCGCTAGCTCGTCGAGGGCGTCACGGCGCGCCCGATCGCCGTTGGTCACGTCGACGACTCTACGGGATCGGCGCGGGTCGCGCGCCGCGCCTCCGGCGTTCGCGCCGTCGCACGACGCGGCTGCGCTAGACCGGGGGGAGGTTGGATGACGAAAGGTCGGGTCGTGCGTCAAGAGTCGGCGGTGCGCGAGCGCATCGTGAGTGTCACGATCGCGCTGATCGAGAGCGAGGGGGCGGAGCGCCTGCGCATCGCCGACCTCGCGCGGCGGGCCGGGGTTGGAATCCCGACCATCTACTACCACTTCGAGTCGCGCGCGCACCTGATCGCGGTCGCCCAGGTCGCGCGCTACGAGGCGATGATGGCGCCACTGCGCGAGCTGATGGACACGATCGAGGCCGCGCTCGCCGCCCGTGACGAGGACAACTACTGGCGCTCGCTTCGCCGCTACTTCCAACTGGTGCTCGAGCCGGCGCAGGTCGACGGCAAGTACGCCATGGGCCGACTGTTCCTCGACGACACCGGGGGCCGCTCGACCGCGCGTGACGCCGCCGACTTCATCGCGCGCCAGTTCTCGCGCTGGGTGGCGACGGTCACCGGCGCCCAGGATCGCGGGTGGGTGAATCCGGCCCTCGACGCGACCACGCTCACGACGCTGTTCTGGTCGGCGGTCGTCGGACAGGCGATGGCGGTGCGGACCACGGCGGTGGCGATGGACGCCGACGCGCTCATGGACCTGTTCGAGATGCTGGTACGCGTACGGACGGACTAGTCCTGCTGAACCGCGCGCAGACCACCCCAGGCCAGGGTGGCGGTGCGCGCCGCGAGGCGCTGGGCCTCGTGGACCGACGGGGTCGGCCAGCCCTTACGGTGCTGTTGGACGAGCCACGCCACCGCCGCGCCCTCGGCGATGCCCACGACCCCGGCCGCGATCTGGCGGCGATGGTCGTCGCCGATGGCGACGTTGATGTAGGGCTCGAGGAACGACACCAGCCCCAACTCGAGGTTGCGCAACTCGCCGACCGTCTCGCCCTCGTGGGAGTGGATGAACAGGATGCGAAAGGCGTCCGGCTCACGCACGACCATCTCGAAGTAGACCCGGAAGGCGACCTCGATCTTCGCGCGCGGCGTGTCGGCGTGCGCCACCGCCTCGTCGAGCTGGCTCAGCAGCGCGGCGGCCGTCTGGGCCACGATCTGCCGGTACAGGGAGGTCTTGGACTCGAAGTACTGGTACAGGATCGGCTTGGTGAAGCCGGCGCGCCGGGCGATGTCGTCCATGGTCGTGGCCTGGAAGCCGCGCTCGGCGAACACCTCGCGCGCGACCCGCAGCACCAGGTCGCGCCGCTCGCGCTGATCGGGGCGCAGGTCGCTCACCACGCTCTCACGTCACTGCGCTCGCCCGTCGCCACGGTGCGAGCCTAGCGGCGACGCGATCCCCGACTCGGCGAGAAGGTCGGCCAGCCGCGCGGGCAGGTGCGCGATGTTGAAGTGACGCCGTGCGACGTCGAGGTTGCGCGCGAGGCGCACCTCGTCGGGAGCGCGCAACTCCGCGCGCAGGCCCTCGCGGTCGTCCAGGTCGAAGAACGCCAAGCCGTGTCGCGCGAACTCGCGCGACACGGGGTAGGGGTAGAGCGCGAGAGGTCGGCGGTGGGTCACTGACTCGAGCGCCGGATTGCCGAAGCCCTCCCAGGTGGAGGAGAGGACGACGAGGTCACACGCGGCGTAGGCGTCGTGGATGCTCGCCCCGTGGGGGCCACGGCGCACCGTCACCCCCGAGTGCGCGAGGAGCGTCCTCAGCTCCGCCTCGTAGTCGTCCTCGCTGGGGCCGAGGAGCCACAGCACCGCGTCGAGGTCGCGCGCCAGCGCCAGCGCTCCGGCGACGTTCTTGCGCGCGATGGCGCGGGTGGCCAGCAGCGCCACCGGCTGGTCCCCCACGTCCAGGCGCGCGCGCGCGCCCTCGCGGTCGCCCGGTGGCGGATCGCAGTCGAAGGAGTTGGGGATCGTGGACGCGGTGATGCCGCGCGCCGCCAGCTCGCGGCGCGAGAGGTCGTTGATGGTGACGTGGCGCCAGAGCGCCGCGTCGCGGGGCCCGGCCAGGCCGGCCGTGGCGGGCCGCTGCCAGGCCAGGTCGTGGTGGTGGAAGATCGCCCGGCGCCCCTCGAGGACCTGGTAGAGCACGTCACGGGCGCCCGGATTGAGGGGCAGCGACGCGAGGTTCTCCACGATCACCAGATCCGCGTCGACCAGTGCGGCCTCGAGCTGCGCGCGCGACGGCGCAGGCGCGCCGATGGCCAGCCCCGGGACGCGCCGGTCGACGGGGCCCTCGCCAGCGACCAGGGTGACGTCGTGGCCCAGCCGTGTGAGAGCCGCCACCCACTTGGCCGCCTCGATGGAGACCCCGTCGGTGCCGCCCAGGCGGAAGCTGACGACGCTGAGGCGGGCCATCCGGACAGGTTAGGGCTCGTCGATGGCTCGCCAGACCCGGTAGTAACATTCCGGCCGTGCCTCGGTCGGCACCCTTTTTGGAGGAGTAGTGGCTCAGCGCGCACTGATTACCGGCATCACCGGTCAGGATGGTTCCTATCTCGCCGAGTTGCTGCTCGACCAGGGCTACGAGGTCATCGGCCTGATGCGACGAAGCTCGACGGTCAACATCGAGCGCATCAGCGCCATCCAGGACCGCCTGACGCTGGTCTCGGGTGACCTGATGGACGAGGTGTCGCTGATCAACGTGTTGGCGGAGTACCGGCCGCGCGAGGTCTACAACCTGGCCGCCCAGAGCTTCGTGCAGGCCTCGTGGCGCCAGCCGGTGCTGACCGGCGAGGCGACCGCCCTCGGGGTCACTCGCCTGCTCGACGCCATCCGTACGGTCGACCCCGAGATCCGCTTCTACCAGGCCAGCTCCTCGGAGATGTTCGGACGGGTGCGCACCGTGCCCCAGAACGAGGAGACCGCCTTCTACCCGCGCAGCCCCTACGGCGTCGCCAAGGTCTACGGGCACTGGATCACCGTGAACTACCGCGAGAGCTACGGCCTGCACGCCTCGAGCGGGATCCTGTTCAACCACGAGTCCCCGCGCCGGGGCCTCGAGTTCGTGACGCGCAAGGTCACCCACGCCGTGGCGCGCATCAAGGCCGGGCTCGCCAGCGAGGTGCGCCTGGGGAATCTGGACGCCAAGCGCGACTGGGGCTACGCGGCGGACTACGTGCGCGCGATGTGGCTGATGGCGAACCGCGACACGCCCGAGGACTACGTGGTGGCGTCGGGGGAGACCCACAGCGTGCGCGAGCTGTGCGAGGTGGCCTTCGCGGCGGTGGGACTGCGCTACGAGGACTACGTGGTGATCGACCCGGCGTTCCTGCGCCCGGCCGAGGTGGACGAGTTGGTGGGCGACGCCACCAAGGCGCGCCGCGAGCTGGGCTGGAAGTGCGAGACCAACTTCTACGATCTGATCGAGATGATGGTGGCCGCGGACACGCTCGCCCTGGCGAGCTAGAGGGTGGCGCAGGGGTCGGCGTCGGTCGCGCGGCTGCGCGACGCCGTGGTGCTCGCGGCGGGCTTTCCCCTGCTCGCGGGCGTGGACCTCGACGTGGCACCCGCCAGCCTGACCGTGGTGACCGGCCCCAACGGCGCGGGCAAGACCAGCCTGTTGCGCCTGCTGGGCGGGCTGGTCGCCCTGTCGAGCGGTTCGGGCACGGTGGTGGGGATCGATCTGGCGACCGGTGACCGGCGCCTGCTGCGCCGGCGCGTGGGGTGGCTCGGCCACGAGGGCTCCTTCTACGACGACCTGAGCGTCACCGAGAACCTGCGCTTCGCGGCGCGCGCCCTGGGGCGTCCACTGCAGGACATCGACGCCGCGATCGAGCGCGTGGGTCTCGGCGCGCGACGCACGACCGCCGCGCGCCAGCTGAGCGCCGGCCAGCGTCGCCGTCTGGGCCTCGCCTGGCTGCTGGTGCGTCGCGCGGAGCTGTGGCTGCTCGACGAGCCCTACGCCTCGCTCGACGACGAGGGGCGCGCGTTCTTCGACGTCCTGCTCGGCGAGGTGTGCGCCGGCGGGGCGAGCGTGGTCGTCAGCGCGCACGATCCGCTGCGCTCGGCGGCCCTCACGCCGCGGACCCTGACCATCGCCGGGGGGCGCGTGGTCGAGCCGGCGCCGTGATCGCCACCGCGTGGCTGGTCGCGCGCAAGGACCTGCTGATCGAGGCGCGCAGCCGCGTGCTGATCTGGCAGGTGGTGCCCTTCGGCGTGATGGCCCTGCTGCTGAGTGGGTTGGCCCTGGGACCGACCCAGGCCGGCCACTCGGGCGCCGGGCCGGGACTGTTCTACCTGGTCACGTTGCTGGTGGCGATCCTCACGATCAACCGCAACCGCGCGATCGAGTCCTCACCGGGCACGCGCGCCTCGGTGGCCACGCTGGGCCTCGACCCGGCGGGGGTCTTCCTCGGCAAGACCCTCGCGCTGGCGGTGGAGCTGTGGGTCACCGCCGCGGTGCTGCTGGCCGGTGCGGTGCTGGTGCTGCACCTGCCCCTGCGCGCCACGGTGAGCGCCGCGCCGAGCGTGGTGGTGACGGTCGCGGCCCTCGCGGCGGCCGGTACGCTCTACGGAGCGCTCACCGGTGGTGACGCGTCGGCGACGTTGCTGCCCGTGCTGTCGCTGCCGGCGTTCGCACCACTGCTGATCGCCGGAGAACGCTCGCTGTCGGCCGCCGTCACCCACCAGGGACTGTGGCAGTGGTGGGTACTCGACGCGGTCGCCCTCGTCGCGTACCTGGCGGTCGGGATCCTGCTCTACGCGGTGCTGGAGGAGACATGATGAAACTGATCCAACGGCTGCTTGGTCCCGTGACCCTCGTGCTGCTGGCGCTCACGATCTGGCTGGGGCTGGTGGTCACGCCGCCGGACCGGATCCAGGGCAATCTGGTGCGTCTGCTCTACGTGCACCCGGCGGTCGCCTGGGACGCGCTGTACCTCTCCTACGGGACCGCGACGATCGCGAGCGCCCTGTACCTGTGGCGGCGCACGCGCTCGATGGTGATGGACCGCGTCGCGTACTGCGCGATGGAGGTGAGTGTGGTGTTCATCGCGCTCACGCTCATCACCGGCTCGATCTGGGGTCGGCCCACGTGGGGCGTGTGGTGGGCCTGGGACGCCCGTCTCACGTCGACGGCGATCCTCGGGGTGCTGGCGGTGGGCTACCTGGCGCTGCGCCGGGCCAACGACGACCCCACCGTGCGCGCCCGGCGCGCCGCGGTCTTCGCGGTGCTGTCGGCGATCAACGTGCCGATCGACCACTTCTCGGTGGTGTGGTGGAGGACGCTGCACCAGAACGCCACCGTGTTCACCACCAATCGCACCCTGCTGGTCCACGGCTCGATGGCCTGGACCCTCCTGGTGAGCTTCGTCGCCTTCTCGCTGGCCTACGCCTGGCTCTTGCGCGCGCGCTACCGCCTCGAGGTGGCGCGCGAGGCGCGCCTCGCGCGCCGTTACGACGAGGCGATCCTCGAGCGTCGCCGCGAGGGGGTCCACTAGTGGGCTACGTCGCCGCCGGCTACGGGTTCGCCTTCGGGGGACTCGCGCTCTACGCGCTGTCGATCTGGTGGCGGGGACGCCGTGACTCGCACTGAGACGTTGGGCGACGTGACCCCGGTCGCGCCGCCCCCCTCGCCCAGTCGTAGTCGGTGGCGCAGCGTCGGCGTGCTCGCGGTGCTGGCCGCGGTCATCGTCGTGCTGCTCGCCCAGGGTCTGCTGCACTCGCTCAACTACTTCGAGACCGTCGATCAGGTGCTGGCCCAGCGTCACGCCATCGGCGTGAAGGAGATCCGCCTCGAGGGCGTGGTCGTGGCCCACACCATCGACCGCACGTCGAGTGGTGCGTCCTTCACCCTGGTCGGCTCGCCGGGACGCACGGTGCGGGTGATCGCCCACGGCTCGCCGCCGGGACTGTTCCAGGCCAACATCCCGGTGGTGGTGGTGGGTCACTTCACGACGCCCACCTCCCTGGTCTTCGACGGCAGCCAGATCATGGTCAAGCACAGCGCGACCTACATCGCCGAGCACCCGGGGCGCGTGCGCGCGCCCAACGGGAGCGTGCGGTGATCCTCACCTGGCTCGGGCGCGCGTCGCTCTACCTGGCCCTGCTGGCGCCGATCGTGGGGGTGATCGACCAGGGTCGGGCGCTGGCGCGCCACCGGCGCTCGCACGCGCTGGCTCTCGCGGTGGTGGCGATGGTCGGCATCGCCGGCGCGGTCGGGGTGATGCAGTACGCGCTGGTGACCCACAACTTCTCGCTGGCCTACGTGGCCGAGAACAACGCGACGTTCACGCCCCTGCTCTACTCGATCACCGGCATGTGGTCGGCGCTGGAGGGCTCGCTGCTGCTGTGGGTGCTGCTCCTCGACGCGCTGGTGCTCGGCGTCGTCGTCTACTACCGGCGCGAGGCCCGCGACGCGGTGGTGGGCTGGGCGACTCTGGTGCTCTTCGCGGTCACGACCTTCTTCACGCTGCTGATGGTGGGCCCGGCCGATCCGTTCCTGGCCAACCCCGCGGTGGTGCACCAGGGGGCGGGACCCAACGCGCTGCTCCAGGACAACCCGCTGGTGGCGATGCACCCCCCGCTCTTGTACCTGGGCTTCGTGGGCTTCACCGTGCCCTTCGCCTTCGCGGTGGCGATGCTCATCACCGGTCGGGTGCAGGATCGTTGGCCCCTGGAGCAGCGCCGCTGGAGCGTCCTCGCCTGGGGGGCGCTGTCGGTGGGGATCGTGCTCGGCGCGTGGTGGAGCTACCAGGTGCTGGGCTGGGGCGGCTTCTGGGGCTGGGACCCCGTCGAGAACGCGGCCCTGCTGCCGTGGCTGACGGGGACCGCGTACATCCACTCGGTGATCGTCCAGGACCGGCGGGGCCTGTTTCGGGTGTGGAACCTCTCGCTGGCCATCGCGACCTTCGCGCTCACCGTGCTCGGTACCTTCTTCACCCGATCGGGGGTCCTGCAGAGCGTGCACGCCTTCTCCTCGTCCACGCTGGGCCCGCTGCTCATCGGCTTCTTCTTCGTGGTCGTGGCGCTCGGCGCGGCCCTGCTCGCCTGGCGAGGGGACCGCCTGCGCTCGCCGGTGGGCGTCGGTCACCCCTTCTCGCGCGAGGGGCTCTTCGTGGCCAACAACGTGCTCTTCGTCGGCTTCGCGATCGTGGTCCTGCTCGGGACGGTCTTCCCGCTGCTCTACGAGGCGGTGAACGGGGGCTCGGTGAGCGTCGGCACCCCCTACTTCGCGTCGGTGGCCGCGCCGATGAGCGTGGTGCTGCTCGTGCTGATGGCGCTGGCGCCGCTGGTCAGCTGGCGCTCGGCGAGCGCGGCGGTGCTGTGGGGGCGCCTGCGGGTCACGGCCTGGGTGGCGCTCGGCGTGGTGGTGACGCTGATCGCGGCCGGCGTGCGCCGGCCCACCGAGCTGGTGGCGTGCTTCCTCGCCGTCGGCGCCGCCGGTGCCGCACTGCGCACGCTGCGCGGTGCGCTCGTGAGCGCGCGGCGGCGCGGACGCTGGCTGGCGGTGCTGCGCGCGCCGTCCACCGGGGGAATGATCGTGCACCTGGGCGTGGTGGTGCTGGCGCTGGGGATCGTCACCTCCACGTCCTACGCGACGCGCACCGAGGTCACCCTCGCCGCGGGCCAGCGCACCGTGGTCGACGGCCAGTACGTGTCCTTCACGGGTTTCCACCAGGTGCGCGACGCCCTGGAGACCCAGACCCAGGTGCTGGTCACCGTGGACGGCCACCCGCTGCGCCCGGCGATCACCACCTACAACGGACGCCAGGGCCAGAGCGTCGGCACGCCGGCGATCGACTCGAACTTGGCGCGCGACGTCTACGTGACCTTCGACGCCCTCGGCGGCGGGGCCACGTCGGGGGCTCAGGTGGGCGGCGTCCTGCCCCCCGGGTCGGTGGTGCTCGGGGTCACGGTGGAGCCGCTGCTCGCCTGGCTGTGGATCGGGGGGCTGGTGGTCGGGCTGGGGGCGTTGGCGACTCTGGTGCGCCGTCCCCAGGGGGTGGCGACGTGAGGCGTCCGGTCCTCGTGGCCTCGATGGTCGCGCTGGTGCTGGTCGGCGCGCTGTCGGTGCTGTTGGCGACCCGCCACCCGGTGAGCGACGCCACCAGCGCCAACAGCCCGCTGGTGGGGCGACCGGCACCCCCGCTCGTGGGCCCCTACCTCGGCCGGTCGGGCACCTTCGACTTGGCGGCGCAGCGCGGCCGGATCGTCGTCGTGAACTTCTGGGCCTCGTGGTGCGTCCCGTGCCAGCTGGAGGCGGCCAACCTCTCGACCGTCGCGTGGGCGGAGCGTCACCGCGGTGTGGAGCTGGTGGGGGTCGTGTTCAACGACACGGTCGCCGCGGCGCTGGCCTTCGCGCACCACTACGGCTCGCTCTACCCTTCGATCGTGGACCGCGGCGGCGTGCTGGCCAATCGCTACGGGGTGGTCTCGCCGCCCACCACCTTCGTCGTCGGTCCCACCGGACGGGTGGTGGCCTACCTGGTGGGTCCACTCGGCACCGCCCAGCTCGAGGGTGTGCTCGCGCGCGTGCGCGCGCAGGGATCGTGAGCGTCCTGCGGTCCTTTCGACTCTGGGCGGTCGCCCTGGTGGCGGTGGCGGGGCTCGCCCTCGTGGCCGGGCCCCACGCGTCGGGCGACGCCGCTCGCGTGGCCCACCTGGAGTCGCTCGTGCGCTGTCCGTCGTGCGAGGACCTGTCGGTCGCCCAGAGCGACGCCACGTCGGCGGTCGCGGTGCGCGCGGACATCGCGCGCGCCGTCGCGCGCGGCCAGTCCGACAGCCAGATCCTGACCTCGCTGGAGGCCACCTACGGGTCGACCATCCTGCTGAGTCCGCCGACCACCGGGATCGGCGTCCTGCTGTGGATCGTGCCGCTCGCGGCACTGGCGGCACTCGTCGGCGTCGTGGTGCGCCTGGCCCGCCGACGTGACGTCGCGGAGGGGCCGTCGTGAGTGAGGTGAGCGAGCGGCTGATCGACGAGATCGCGCTGCGTGAGGCGTCGCTCGCCGACGCACGTCGCGAGCACGACGCCGGCGAGCTGAGCGAGCGCGAGTTCGCCCGCATCGCGGCGCGCGAGTCGGCGGGCCTCGCGCGCGCGCGCCGTGACCTGGTCGCCCTGGGCGCGGCGCCCGGCTCGACGGCCGACGTCGGCGACGCGCGGGTCCGCGTGCACCGGCGTCGCTGGCTGGCCGTCGCCCTGGTCGCCTTCGCGACCGCCCTGGGCGTCGTGCTGTGGTCGGCGGTCGGCCCGCGTCAGGCCGGCAACTCGATCACCGGCTCGATCACGTTGGGCCACGCCCAGCAGATCCAGCAGCTGTTGACCGAGGCCGAGGCCGACGTGGCCAACGGCGATCCGGTTACCGCACTCGCCGCCTACGAGCAGGTGCTGGGGCTGGACGCGCGCAACGTCGTGGCCCTCACCCAGGCGGGCTGGCTCGAGGTCTCCGCGGGCAGCTCCGGTCACGACCCTCTGCTGGTCACGCTGGGGGAGCGGTACCTGGCGCGCGCCGTGGCGGCGGCGCCGCGCGATCCCGCGCCGCGCCTGTACGAGGCGATCGTCGCCGACTCCACGCGCGGTGACGCGCCACTGGCGCGCCGCGAGTTCCGCATCTTCCTCTCCCTCTCGCCCTCGACGGGCCAGCTGGCGATCGCGCGTCCCTTCCTGGTGGCGCTGGGCCTGCCGACCACCTGATCGCCCGCGACGTTCGCGTCGCGCCGCCGCCCGGTGGCGCACGCCCGCGATCGACGCGGGGCAGAGTCCTCGCGTCCCTCCGGACGATCGGGGGGTTCGGTACTAGCGTCGAGTCGGGGTCGGTCGCATGGTCGTCGGGGCCGGCTCGGGTGCCGTGCTCGTGCGATCGGGGGCTCGTCGGTGCGGCCGCGACCCGGCGACAGAAGGCGAGGTCCCCCATGATCCACGTCGAGGAGGTCGACACCCTGACCCTGGGAGCCGGTGGCGGCGCCTACCCGGCCGGCTTCGCGCTGGCTCGCGCGGGCCAGCGCGTCGTGATGGTCGACCCCAAGGGGGTGACCAGTGGCAACTGCCTGGCCGAGGGCTGCGTGCCCTCCAAGGCGGTCTTCGAGGCCGTGGAGCTGCACCGGCGCCTGTCCGGACCGGTGGGGCGCGCCGCCGGCGGACTCGGCGGTTCGCCCGACTACGGCGCGATCGTCGCCTGGAAGGACGGCGTCCAGCGCCGGCGCTACGCCCAGCACGATCGCGAGCTGGCCGCGACCCCCACGCTGCGCCTGGAGGCGGGGACCGGGCGACTGGTGGACCCGCACACCGTCGACGTGACGACGGAGGACGGCGTGCACCGGTACCGGGCGTCCTCGATCATCCTGGCGACCGGGGCCGACGTGTACGTGCCACCCCTGGAGGGGGCGGAGTTGTGCGTCACCAGTCGTGACCTGTTCGCCCTCGAGCCGTCGGTGACTGCTCTGCCAGCGCGTCTGGCCGTGATCGGCGGCGGCTACGTCGGGCTCGAGGTGGCCTGCATGTACCGGGCGCTCGGCGTCGAGGTCACGGTGATCGAGGCGCTGCCCACGCTGCTCGCGGGGATGGACCCCGACTTCGTGGCCCTGATCGCGGCGGGCCTCGATCCCGCGATCACGCTGCACCTGTCGTCGCCGGTTCGTCGCGTGACGCGCGTCGAGGGGGGACTGCGCGTGCACGTGGCCCGCGACGGGGAGGAGACCACCGTCGACGCCGACATGGTGCTGTTGGCGGTCGGTCGCCGCCCGGTGCTGGCGGAGGGGGCGAGCGAGCTGGGACTCGCCCTGAGCGGCCACGGTCTCGCGGTCGACCCCGCGATGCGAGTGCCCGGCCACGCGCACCTCTACGCACCCGGTGACGTGAACGGCCGTTCGATGCTCTTCCACTCGGCGGTGCGCCAGTCGATGGTGGCGGCCCACAACATCCTGGCGGGGAATCGGGCGGTCGACCGCGTGGACTTCGACGCGGTGCCGGCCACGGTGTTCACAACACCGTCGGGGGCGTTCGTCGGGCTCACCCGCGCCAGCGGGGCCGCGCGCGGCGTCGACCTCGTCGAGGCGGCCTACTCCTTCGAGGAGGACTCGCGGGCCCAGATCCTCGGCGAGACCGACGGGGAGATCCGGCTCTTCTTCGATCCCGGGAGCCTGCGTCTGCGCGGTGGCTGGGTGGTGGGCGTCGACGCCGCCCAGCTGATCGGGCAGATCGGGACGGCGACGGCCGCCGGGCTGAGCGCCTACGACCTCGCCCGCTTCGCCGATCAGCACCCGATGGCGGCCGAGGGCCTCGACCGCGCCGCGAGGTCCCTGGTCGGCTGAGCCGAGGAGCTGGCTACGGGTGGGCCGCGACGTTCGCGTGGCTCGCGGGAGCGCCGGGTTGGCCGGAGGTGAAGTACGCCAGCTCCTCGCGCCACGAGAAGACGACCGCGGCGGGCCGGCCCGCGGGCCGCGCGACCAGGTCCACGTAGGAGGCGCCCGCGGTACGCGCGGCGCGCGGCGCGTAGGCGGCGCCCATCTCGCAGTCGTGACAGTACGCGCCCACGCCCCCGAGGCGCGCGAGCTCGTCGCCCAGCAGTGCGTCGCGGTGGCGCCAGCAGCCCGGTGCGCCCGGCGCGGTGCAGGCCAGGTTGGCGGTGGCGCCGGCGCTACCGCCCCACCCGTCGTCGTAGATCCAGAGGTAGTCCGCGACGAGCGGTGAGTAGCCGGACGCCCACGCCCCGCCCCAGGTCACCGCGCGGTAGGAGCCGGTGCCGGTCGGGTCGGTGCCGCGTCGCGCCGCGCGCTGCGCCGCGGCGTCGAGCGAGGCGGTGAGCCCGAGGTAGGGGGGCAGGCCTCGATCGACCCGCTCGAGGTCGGCCAGGACGAAGAGCTGCTCGGCGACCGTGAGCCGCGCCCAGTTCGAGGGCAGCGCGAGAGGGGCCGCGCCGTCGAGGACGCTGGCGCGCGCCAGGGCGCGCGTCAGGAACGACGTGCAGGCCTGATCAGCGTCGTTGGCGCGCGGGAAGGCGAGTCGCGACCCCACGCAGGGGTTGGCGCACGAGCCGTGACGCGACGTCGTCGCGGCGCAGTGACCAGCGGAGAAGAAGTTCGGCGAGGGTGCGATGTTGGCGCGCGGGTTGGCGAGCGGACTGGTCGTCGCGCGTGCCGGCGTCGCGGACGCGATCAGGGCCAGTGCGCTGAGCAGGACGACGGCGCCGCGACGGACTCGGCGATCGGGACGACCAGGGCCGCGGCGGGCGGGGACTAGCACCCCCTCACGATAGGCGAGGCGGTCGGGGACGCTCGTCCGTCGGCGGAGAAGGGCCGAGACCACGGTGCGGCCGCGTCACGGAGAGTTCACCGGCCGCCCCCGCGCCCTTTCACCTCTGGTCACCCGCTCGCCGGGGTCGTCCGCTACTGTGAGCCTCGGCGCGCCACCGTGGCGGGCTGTGTTCCCGAGGGGGCAAGGTACATGGCATTGCAACGAACCAGGGTGGCACTCGTCGCGGGGGTCGCGGTGGCGAGCCTCGCCGCCGTGTCGATCCCGGCGCTCACCGGCAGCGCCGGTGCGGCGTCGGCGGTGAACTGGGCGAAGGTGACCCACCTGACCAAGTCGGGCCCGACCTCGATGGCCGCGCTCGTGAAGGCGGCCAAGGCCGAGGGTCATCTGAACGTCATCGCGCTGCCGAACAACTGGGCGAACTACGGCAACATCATCAAGGACTTCCACAAGAAGTACGGCATCACGATCAACTCGGAGAACCCCGAGGGCTCGAGCGCCGAGGAGATCCAGGCGATCCAGCAGGACAAGGGCCGCTCGAGCGACCCCGACGTCATCGACGTGGGCACCAGTTACGCGGTGACGGCGAAGTCCGAGGGCCTGCTCGCCCCCTACAAGGTGTCGACCTGGGCGGCGATCCCGCCCGCGTTGAAGAATCCGGCCGGCTACTGGTTCGACGACTACGGCGGCTACGTGGCGATCGGGTGTGACACCAAGACCGTGAAGCACTGTCCGACGTCGCTTACGCAGATGCTCACCGAGACGGGCGCGCAGGGCTACAAAATTGGGATCAACAACAGCCCGCTCACCTCGAACTCGGCTCTCGCCGCGGTGCAGGCGGCGGCGATCGCCAACGGCGGCTCGCTGAACAACGTGGCGCCCGGTGTGAACTTCTTCGCGACGCTGAACAAGCACGGCGCCTTCGTGAACACGATCGCTGACGCCACGACGGCCGAGAACGGCTCGACCAACGTGATCCTGTGGTGGGACTACCTGATGGCCAACGGCGGCATCGCGCTGCCCGGCTGGAAGGTGACGATCCCGAGCGACGTGCTGCTCGGGGAGTCCTACACCCAGGCGATCAACGCGAGCGCCCCGGACCCGGCGGCCGCGCGCCTGTGGGAGGAGTTCCTCTACTCGCCCCAGGGCCAGAACCTCTGGCTGGCGGGTGGGGCTCGTCCGGTGGAGCAGGCGTACATGACGGCGCACGGCACCATCAACAAGGCGCTGCTCGCGAAGTTGCCGCCGCTGCCGAAGGGTCAGAAGCCCCAGTACCCGACGACGGCGCAGATCACGAAGGCCGCCGCCACGGTGAACAGCACCTGGGCGGCCAAGGTTGGCTCCTAGGAGAGTCGGACGTCGTGTCTCGTCGTGAGGCCGCTCTCTCGTCCCGTGGTGCTGCGGCGCCGCGAGACGAGAGAGCGGCGCCGTCGCGGTGGCGCCGCGCGCTGCGGCGCCTCGAGCCGGCGCTCGCGGTCTCGCCGTTCCTCGTCTACACCTTCCTGGGGCTGGGCATCCCCTCGCTGGCGGTCATCTACTACGCCTTTCACGGGGAGACCGGGGGCTGGAGCACGGCCAACATCGCCATCATCTGGCACGGGGATCAGGGGATCTTTCGCACCGGCTTCGTGAACAGCATCAAGTTGGGCCTCCTCTCGTCGATCATCCCCGGGGTCCTCGGCGTGTTCATCGCCTACGCGATCCAGACGTCCAAGAGCCCGTTCCTCCAGCGCCTGACCTCGACGGCGTCGGGGGTGCTGGCGAACTTCGGGGGGATCAACCTGACCTTCATGTTCATCGCCACGCTGGGCTCGACGGGGATCCTTACCGCGTGGCTGCACGCCATCGGCATCAACCTGGCCACCATCGGCTTCAACCTCTACACCTTCTCGGGCGTGGCGGTGGTGTACATGTACTTCCAGCTTCCCCTCATGGTCCTCGTGATCACGCCCGCGCTGGGGGGGCTGAGAGCCTCGTGGCGCGAGGCGGCGGAGAATCTCGGCGCGTCGGCGTGGAGCTACTGGCGCCACGTGGGCATCCCCGTGCTGTTGCCCTCGATCCTGGGGGGGATGCTGCTGCTCTTCGGCAGCGCCTTCGCCGCCTACGCGACGGCGGAGTCGCTGACGTTGGGGCTCATCGCCCTGTCGCCGATCCAGATCGGCAACTTCCTCAACGGCAACGTCATCGCGGGCGAGACCCACGTGGGCTACGCGATCGCCTTCGGGATGCTGGTCATCCTGGCGGTGACGATGACCCTCTACAGCCTGGTTCGAAAGAGGGCGTCACGATGGCTCCGCTGAGCTCGGGCTCGGTCTTTGACGTCGCCCAGGTGGAGGACGAGGCCATCGCGCCCTACTCGTCGGGCCGACCGCGGCGCCGCGTGCGGTGGTGGCGTGGCGTCGTGCTGCTGCTGGCCGGCGCCTACTTCCTGATCCCGCTCTACGCCGGCCTCAAGTTCTCTCTGCAGGGCGTCAACGGTGGCTTCTCCTTCCTGGCCTTCCAAAAACTGCCGTCCGCCCCCGGCTTCAGCGCGGCGCTGACCCTGTCGCTCAAACTGGCCGTCGCGACCATGGTCGTCTCGACCCTGCTGATGGTGCCGACCGCCATCTACGTGCACGTCCGCCTGCCCCGGCTGAGGCGCATGATGGACGTGGTCACGATCCTGCCGATCGTGATCCCGCCCATCGTGCTGATCGTGGGGGTGCTCGGGGCCTTCCCCGAGTGGGCCAAGGCGTCGCCCTACCTGCTGAGCTTCATGTACGTGATTCTGGCAATGCCCTTTGTCTACCGCTCCCTCGACGCCGGCCTCGGGGCCATCGACCTCAAGACGCTCACCGAGGCGTCGCGCTCCCTCGGCGGCAACTGGTTCAAGACCATCTGGCGCGTCGTCCTGCCCAACATCCGCCCGGCCCTGCTCTCGGCCACGGTGCTGACCCTGGCGCTGGTGTTCGGCGAGTACACGATGGCGAGCCTCGACCTGTGGACGACGATCCCGGTGTGGATCACCCAGTTCCAGGTGTCCTCGGACGGCCACATCCAGGTGGCGGCGTCGATGCTCGGCCTCGTCGGCACCTGGATCCTGCTGGTTCTTGTAGTATCGCTCGATCGATCGCAGTCTCGTCGATCGCGCCGTCGCCAAGGAGCGTCATGACCCTAGTGAAAGGGGCACCGGTGACCAACGCCGACGTCACGCCGTCCGCACCGAGCGGCGCGAGGGTCACGCTGGAGAACCTCGTTCGCACGTTCGGCAAGGTTCGCGCGCTGGACAACCTGAGCCTCACCATTGAGCCCGGCGAGTTCATGGCCCTCCTGGGCCCGTCGGGCTGCGGCAAGACGACCGCCCTGCGAGTGCTCGCCGGCTTTGAGCAGCTCGACGGCGGACGGGTGATCGTCGACGGCCAGGATCTCTCCGACGTGAACGCGCGTAAGCGTGACATGGGCATGGTCTTCCAGAGCTACTCGCTCTTTCCCAATATGAACGCACTCGACAACGTCGCTTTCGGCCTGCGCATGCGCGGCCAGTCGGCGAACGTGCGCCGACGCAAGGCGACCGAGCTGTTGGAGATGGTGGGTCTGGGCGACCAGAGCGCCAAGTATCCGCACCAGATGTCGGGCGGCCAGCAGCAGCGCGTGGCTTTGGCCCGCGCCCTGGCCATTGAGCCGCGTGTCCTGCTGCTGGACGAGCCCCTGTCCGCTCTCGACGCCATGGTCCGCGCGGAGCTGCGCGACCAGATCCGCGCGCTGCAGCAGCGCCTCGCGATCACCACGGTGTTCGTGACCCACGACCAGGAGGAGGTGCTCTCGATGGCCGATCGGGTCTGCGTGATGTCCCACGGCACGATCGAACAGGTTGCCTCCCCGGCCGAGCTCTACGCCCGCCCGTCGACGGCCTTCGTGGCACAGTTCGTGGGGATCTCGAGTCGCGTGCCGGTGACCGTCGCGAATCACGAGGTCGTCGTCTTCGCCCAGCGCTGCCCCGTGCGCAGTGGGGAGGGGGAGTCGGTGACCGGTGAGGCCGACGTGCTGCTGCGCCCCGAGGACATCGCGATCGAGCTCGATCCCGAGGGCGCGGGGTTCGTCACCCGCAAGAGCTTCCTCGGCGCGATGACGCGTCTCGTCGTCCAGGTGGGCGAGGTCCCGGTCCGCGTGGACGTGCGCAGCGAGCGCGCCACCGAGATCGAGCTCGGCCAGCGTGTTCGTCCGAGCATCATCGCGCGTGACGTGCTGGTGGCCCCGCGTCTGGCGAGCCCGAGCGCCCCGATCTAGGACGTTCGCGAAGCCGCGTCGCGCCCCACCCTCGGGGCACGTGACGCACGACAGCGAGCTCCTGGCCCAGTGAATAGGCTGTGGCTCCGTGGCGTCCGTCGAGTCGGCGGAGCCACCGGCCAGAGGCGGTGAAGAGCAAATGTCGCGCACGTGGCTGTCGATCCGAGTCGACCTCGTCGAGGGCCACGGCGAGCCCGTCTGGCCCCGGCCGGGTCGCATCGTGGCCGCCGCGCGCACCCACACCTTCGAGCAGTTGGCGGACGCCATCGACGACGCCTTCGCTCGGTGGGACCGGTCCCATCTCCAAGAGTTCACGTTGGCCGACCGGACGCGCCTCGGCTTCCCTGATCTCGACTGGGAGGTCGACGACGAGACGACCGCGGACTTCCGTCGCGTGACGCTGTCACGCCTCCGCGCCGGCGAGCAGTTCGTGTACGTGTTCGACCTCGGTGACGACTGGGCTCATCTGTGCACGGTCGGACCCGAGCGGATCGATCCCGTCACGACGCTCGGCATTCTCCCGGACCGCCCGCTGCCGTACTGGGGGTGGGGCGACATTCCCGACCAGTACCGCCGCCGGTGGGACGGCGATGACGGAGAGTCGCCGCCGCCGGAGGATCCGGGACTCACGGACCTGCCGGCGCTGCGACCGGACTGGGGACCCGAGGGTCGCCGGCCGTGGCGGTGACCGTCCCCCTCGGCGCCCCTCGGTGCTCCTCCGAACCATCGGAGAGCCCAGGCGCCGCGTCGGGCCTCGAGTCGCTCACCGGCGTGGCCGCCGCCGATCGCGTGGGCCGGCCCTCGCTGAGTCACCTCCCGGTCGTCGAGCGCCAGCGCCCAGCGTTGACGTCGCCACGAGCCCCGGGCGAACAGGCGCTCGTCGCTCGTGTCCGTCCATCGCCGCGGCGAGGATCTCCTCGGCGACCGGCGTGACGTCCTCGACGCCCACGCCGACGTGCACCACGTCGCTGCTGGTGCCGCGTCTCGCGGACGAGCCCGTCGTCGTCACACCCCCTCGTCGACCTGACGTCACGCCAGCGCCCGGTCCCGGCACGGTCACCGCGGTGCGAGTGGTGGCCGACGAGGACCCTCCGGTGGCCCGACGACCCCTCTCGCGATCCCTGGTGAATCACGTCGAACCCGCGGTCGAGAAACCAGCGGGGTAGCGGCGACGAGGCTGTCGTGCGACGACGACGTGTTCGAGGTCGAGGTCGGCGGCGACGCGGCGGACACGGTGGGGTGACGACTCACGTGATCGATCACCGGCTACGGAGCCGTTCGAGAGCCGTCGCGTCGATCGGCGCGACCCGTCCACCAACGGGGGAGGAGTTAATGCGAAAGCGCTTACGAGTATTGCGAAGTTTCTAACATGCCTGATCACATCCACTATTGATGACTTGACAGGGGGGCGACGCGTGACTACTTTGTAAGCGGTTACAAATCGGGTTCGGGTTCTGGTGGGGGCGAGGAGACGCAGTGGCCGAGGCACAGCCGACGATCTATGACGTGGCGCAGAGTGCCGGAGTGTCGATCGCGACCGTGAGTCGCGCGTTGAACGACCAGTCGTCGGTCCGTCCCGCGACGCGCGAGAAGGTCCTACGCGCGATGCGCGAACTGCAGTTCGTCCCCAGCTCGGTGGCCCGGGGACTCTCGAGCGGCAAGCACTGGGTCCTCGGGCTCGTCTTCGTTCACTCGCCGGTCACCAACAGCGTCGACGCGGTGGAGGAGGCCAGCCTGCTCTACACCGACATCGTGATTCGAGGTGCCGAGTCGCGCGCGGCGCATCACGGCTACTCCTTGCTCCTGAGCGGCGCCGGCAACGGACGCCCGGCGGGGATGGAGCCTCTGCTGGCGCTCAGTGGATCCGTGGACGGGCTGATCCTGATGGATCGCGTCCTGCGCGAGGAGAACGTGTCGGACCTCGCACGCCGCTTGCCGGTGGTATTGCTCGCGGGACGCGGGGAGTCGAACGGGGCGATCACGGTACGCACGGACAACGAGGGCGCGATACGGGCCCTGGTCGACCACCTCGTCGACGAGCACGGCGTTCGCTCCGCGGGCTTCGTCGCCGGGCTCGACGAGAGTCCCGACAGCGCGGCGCGGCTGCGGACCTTTCGCGACGCGAGTGACGCGCGGGGCGTCGCGGTGCGTGAGCGCAATGTGCTGCGCGGCGACTGGACGTCGGCCGGCGGGGAGCGGGCGATGCGCGCCCGCCTGTCGCGCGGCGGGTCCCTGCCCGAGGTCCTCGTCTGCGCCAATGACCAGATGGCCGTTGGGGTGATCCACGCCTTGCGCGCCAGCGGCTACGAGGTGCCGCGCGACGTGGCCGTGACCGGCTTCGACGACATCTCGTTGACGCGCTACTTCCGCCCGTCGTTGACGACGATCCGTCAGTCGGGAGCCCGGCTCGGCGAGGCGGCGGTGGACTCTCTGGTCGCCGCACTGGACGGGACGCCACCCGCGAGCACCACGGTGGTGCTCGAGACCGAGTTGGTCGTTCGCGAGAGCTGCGGGTGCGCCGTTCCCTCGACGTCGTCCGCTCTCGCCACTTCTGGTCTCGTCGGTGCGCGCGACGGGGACGGTGGCTAGATGCGATTGATCCTGCACCGACTGGGGCTGTACGCGATCACCGCGTGGGTGGCGATTACCGTGAACTTCCTGCTGCCGCGTCTGATGCCGGGAAATCCGATCCAGACGATGATCGGCAAGCTCCAGTCCAACGTGACGCCCGCCGAGGTCCGCTCCATTCAGCTGTCCTTCGGCGGCAGTCTGCACAGTGGACTGGTCCACCAGTACGTCACCTACCTGGACCAGATGGTTCACGGCAATCTGGGCGTGTCGATCACGCTCTCGTCGCCGGTCAGCACCATCCTGCGCGGCGCCGTCCCCTGGACGGTGGGCCTCATAGGGATCTCGACGGTGCTGAGCTTCTTCATCGGCACGATCGCCGGCGCGCTGCTGGGCTGGACGCGCGGTTCTCGGCTGGACGCGTTGATCCCCACGGCGACGTTCTTTCAGGCCGTCCCCTACTTCTTTCTGGGCACCGTGATGCTGATGATCTTCGGCAGCGAACTGCACTGGTTCCCTCAACTGGGCGCCTACAGTCTCAACGTCTCACCTTCGTGGACGTGGGCCTTCGTCGCGAGTGCCCTGCGCTACGGCGAGTTGCCCATGATCTCGATCGTCCTGAGCTCGATCGCGGGCTGGATCCTCGGGATGCGCAACATGATGATCACGATGGTGGCCGAGGACTTCGTGCTCATGTCGGTCGCGATGGGCCTCCCGCGCCGCAGGGTGATCTGGACCGCGGCCCGCAACGCCATTCTGCCGAGCATCGCCAATCTGTCACTGGCGATCGGCCTCGTCGTCTCGGGCGCGTTGCTGGTCGAGCTCGTCTTCAACTACCCCGGTGTCGGCGACCTGCTGTTGAACGCCGTGGAGAACGAGGACTACCCGCTGATCCAGGGAATCTTCTTGGTCATCACCCTGGCCGTCCTCGCCGCCAACTTCATCGCGGACATGGTCTACTTCGCCCTGGATCCGCGCACGAGGACCGAGGCCCAGTCGTGAGGGCCCTCCGCCTGCCTCATTCGCCCAAGGTGCTCCTCGGACTCGGCATCACGGTCTTCTTCCTGCTCTTGACGATCGTCGGACCGTACCTCGCCCCCGACAGCCCCAACAACACCTCGTTCGCGCCGAACCTGACTCCCTCGTGGCACCACCTCTTCGGCACGACCAGTCTGGGCCAGGACATCTTCTCCCAGACTCTCGTCGGCGCGCGCGCCACCGTCGTCGTCGCCCTCGTGGCGGGCTTGGTCGCCGCGTTGCTCTCCACGGTTGTGGGAGTCGCCGCGGGCTACCTCGGTGGCGCCGCCGACGACGGCCTGTCGCTGCTGTCCAACGTCTTCCTCGCGATTCCGGGCCTGCCGCTGCTGATCGTCATCGACAGCTACCTGCCGGTCAACAGCCGGTCGAACGCCCTGGTCATCGGTCTCGTGATCTCGGTCACCGGCTGGGCCTGGGGAGCGCGCGTGCTGCGGGCCCAGACCATGTCGCTGCGCAACCGCGACTTCGTCGAGGCCGCGCGGATCATCGGTGAGAGGCGTTGGCGCATCATGTTCAGCGAGGTCGCGCCGAACCTGTTGCCGATTCTGGCGTCGTCGCTGCTGTTCACGGTGCTCTACTCCATCGGCGCGTACGTGACCCTCGCGTACATCGGGCTGACGAGCACGTCCGTGTGGAACTGGGGAACGATGCTCTTCTGGGCGCAGGCCAACAACGCGCCCCTGTCGGGGGAGTGGTACTGGTTCGTGCCGCCGGGCGTGTGCATCGCCCTGGTGGGCACCGGGCTGGCGCTGTTGAACTTCGGGATCGACGAGTTCATCAACCCTCGTCTGCGCGAGTCGGGCTTGACGGCCCGTCAGCGCCGTCAGCGGGGCCTTCCCCGGCGCGTTCGTCTCGGGCTGACGCCGGTGCTGCGCGACGCGCCCGTGAGGCGAGCTCGAGTGATGGATGCGTCGAAGGTGTCCTCATGAGCACGGATGCGGTGGAGCAGGTCGTGGCGGACGAGGCGACCAGCCCCGAGTCGATCGCGACGGCGGCCCCGACCCCCGTGCTGCAGCTGCAGGACTTCTGCGTCGACTACGGGGTGGGCGCGAGAGCGGTTCGCGCGGTGGACCGAGTGAACCTTCGAGTCGATCGCTCGAAGGTCCTCGGCGTCGCCGGCGAGAGCGGATCGGGCAAGTCGACACTGGTCTACGGGTTCACGCGGCTCCTCCGCGCGCCTGCGGTGATCAGTGGCGGGTCGGCGCTGTTCACGGCCGGTCCGTCCCGCGAGGACAGCGGGGAGGAGCTCATCGACCTCGTGGGCGCGGACGAGGCGACGTTGCGGCGCCTGCGATGGACGCAGATCTCCGTGGTACTCCAGAGCGCTCTGAACGCCCTCAATCCCGTGGTCCGCGTGGGCACCCTGTTCGACGCGGTCTACCGCGCGCACCGGTCCGACATGTCCAGGGCTGAGCGTCGTGCGCGGTCCGTCGAGCTGCTCTCCCTGGTTGGCCTGAATGAGGACCGCCTGCAGCGCTTCCCGCACGAACTCTCCGGTGGCCAGCGTCAGCGCATCATGATCGCCCTCGCGCTGGCCCTCGACCCCTCGCTGGTGATCATGGACGAGCCGACAACGGCGCTGGACGTGGTCACTCAGCGCGAGATTCTGAACAAGCTCGCCGAGTTGCGCGCCCGCTTCGGCTTCGCCATGATCTTCATCACCCACGACCTCTCGCTGCTCGTCGAGCTGGCCGACGAGATCGTGGTCATGTACGCCGGCCGACTCGTGGAGCGCGCGAGGGCCCGTGACCTGTACGAGTCGCCGCGCCATCCCTACACGCTCGGACTGCTCAACTCCTTCCCGCCGATGCACGGCGCGCGACACGAGCTGACGGGGATACCGGGTTCGCCCCCGGACCTCTCGCAGCTGCCGAGTGGCTGCGCCTTCCAGCCGCGGTGCCCCTACGCGATGGATCGTTGCGCTCGCGAGCAGCCGCCGCTGGCGCCGCTCGACGAGGCGGGCCGCTACGTGGCGTGCTGGCTGCACGTCGCGGGCGAGCACGCGACGGTCCCCGTCGAGTTGCGTCGAGCGGCGCCGTCGAGCCGGGATGGGGGCAGTGGCGCATGAGTGACGCGGACGTCCCGGTGAGCGTGCTCCAATCGCGTCACCTCACCCGACACTTTCGGGTGCGCGTGGCCGGACAGGGATGGCGGCGCAGGGTCGTGCACGCGGTGGACGACGTCAGCCTCGACCTCCGCGCGGGTGAGGTCACCGCGGTGGTGGGCGAGAGCGGTTCGGGGAAGTCGGTGTTAGCGCGGGTGCTGGCGCGCATCATCGCTCCCACCTCGGGCGAGCTGTACCTTCACGGTGAGCCCGTCGCGGCGACGTCGCGACGCACGTTGGCCTACGCGTCCGACGTCCAGCTGGTTCTCCAGGACCCGTTCGGATCGATGAACCCCGTCCACCAGATCCGCCACAACCTCGAGCGTCCCCTGATGATCCACGGCGCAGCACGCCAGGAGGTACGCGCCCTGTCGGAGGCCGCCCTGCGCCGGGTGTCACTGGAGCCACCGGAGCGGTTCCTGGATCGCTATCCCCACGAGCTCTCGGGAGGGCAGCTCCAGCGCGTCTCCATCGCGCGGGCCCTGTGCGTACGACCCAAGGTCCTCCTGGCGGACGAGCCGATCTCGATGCTCGACGTCTCGGTGCGACTCGGAGTGCTGAACCTGCTGCGCGGTCTGTGTGACGACGAGCATCTGGCGATTCTCTACATCACGCACGACATCGCGTCGGCCCGCTACTTGGCCGAGGAGATCATCGTCATGTACGCCGGGCAGGTGGTCGAGCAGTCGCGCGGCACGGCGCTGGTGGATGACCCGACCCACCCCTACACCCAGCTGCTCATCGCGTCGGTGCCCGACCCCGTCAATCCGGTCGCGGCGGCGCCGGACACCGGGGAGCAGAATCTGTCGACGATTGCCACGCAGGGCTGCCGGTTCCACCCGCGCTGCCCACGCGCGATGGACATCTGCCGGGCCCAGGAGCCGCCGGCGTACCTCGTGGGCGAGGCCCACACCTCGAAGTGCTGGCTCTACCGCGACCATCCCGGGGCCCCGGTCGAGCTGGCGATACCGAGGCGGCGAGGGGAGGGGGTCACCACGATGACATGAGTACCTCGTAGCACGTTGCCGCGGCGTTGAGACGGGTCGTGGTGACCACGATCGCGAAGGTCTAACCGGCCTCGCGTCGTTCATATGAATCCTCGCACGGATCATCAGAAACATCGGCGAAGGCCGGCTAGACACTACAAATATAAAGGAAAGAAATGTTCAAGAAAGCAGGAGTCCTCATCACCGCGGTGGCGTGTGTGAGCCTCGGTCTCGTGACGAGCGTGGGGCTGAGTGCCGCGTCCGCCGCGAGTCCGCCCCTCGTACTGGAGGGCAACACGGGCGTCACGTTCACCAACAACTTCAACCCGTACGACTCGAACTCGTTCTGCCATGAGATGAGCGTGTGTTCGCTCGTCTACGAACCCTTGTTTCAGTTCGACACCATCAAGGCGGGCGTGGTCCATCCGTGGCTGGCCACGGCCTACCAGTGGTCGAATGGTGGCAAGACGCTCACCTTCACGATCCGCTCGGGCGTGAAGTGGAGCAACGGAGCGGCCTTTACCCCCGCGGACGTCGCCGCGACGTTCAACGGCGTCAATGACAACGCCGCCGCCAACGTGAACGGTCTGCCACCGCTCGCGAGCCCCGCGACGGTGAACGGCAACCAGGTCGTGTTGACCTACAAGACGCCGGAGTACTCGAACATCGTGGCGATTGCGGGCGACCAGTTGATGGTCCCCTCCAGTTTCTGGACGACGTTCAGTCCGGTGGCCACCGCGTCGGTGTCGAACACGCAGGCGATTGGCACTGGTCCCTACGTACCGACGAGCTACTCGTCGTCGGTGGTCGACTACTCGGTGAACGCGACGTACTGGGGTGGCACGCCGGCCGCGAGCGAAGTGCAGGTGCTGAGTGTCAACACCAACGCCAACGCCGCGACCGACTTGGCCGACGGGACGCTGACCTGGGCGGGTAACGACATCGCCAACGTGAACAGCATCTTCGTCAACAAGGACAAGGCGACCAATCACACGTTCTTCGCTCCGGGCAACACGGTCACGCTGGAGCTCAACGTCACCAAGGCACCCCTGAACAACCCGAAGGTTCGCGAGGCGATCAGCGTCGGGATCAACCGTCGGGTGCTGGGCATCAAGGGCGAGAGTGGCTACGAGAAGCCCGCGACGTCGTTGAGCGGCCTGATCCTGCCCAACCAGGCGGCGTACTTGGGCGCGCAGTTCAGGAACGACGTGAGGCCCACCAACGATCCGGCGATGGTGAGGAAGATCCTGACGTCCGCCGGTTACAAGAAGAACCGTCAGGGCTTCTACGCCAAGAACGGCAAGGAGATCAAGTTCACCATCGAGGACCCGATCGCGTACTCGGACTACTACGCGGACGCGCAGTTGATGTCGTCGGAGTTGAGGTCCGAGGGCATCGACGCCACGGTCTACGGCGTGCAGGCGTCACAGTGGTACACCGACTCGGCGGACGGGAATTTCACGTCCATCGAGCACTGGGGCAACGGCGGCACCGACCCGTACACGCAGTTCAGCAACTGGCTGGACTACACCACCTCGGCGCCGATTGGCAAGTCGGCGGTGGGTGACTACGGTCGGTACCACAACGCCGCGGTGCAGAGGGACCTGAGCAAGCTCGCCGCAACCAACCCGAGTGACACGGCGGCCGTGAAGGCGGCGTCGTTGCCGCTGGAGAAGGTCGTGGCAACCACGTTGCCGGTGATCCCGTTGCTCTACGGTGCCACGTGGTGCGAGTACTCGACCGCGACCTACACGGGCTTCCCCACGCCGTCGAACCCGTACATGGACCCGGCGCCCGGCGACCCCCAGATGCCCTACATCTTGATGCAGCTCAAGAGGGCGTAGTGATCTCCGCTACGCGCTCGCGGGTCTTCCCAACCCTTCGCGCTCGCGCGTAGCGGAGAGTTCCAGCGTACGCGTCGCCCCCCGGGACGGTGTCCGGGGGGGCGACGCGCTGGGACCGACCGGCCCACCGCGTCACCCCAATCGAATCATTCCCACCGCGACACCCCCCAATCTGGTCACCGCGGGTGACCACCAACGAGAGAGACATCACGTGAGCGCAGCACCACTTTCACCGGCCGAGGCCGGTTACCACTTCCCCCCCGGATTTCTCTGGGGCACCGCGACGGCCGCCTACCAGATCGAGGGCGCCGCGAGCGCCGACGGGCGTGGTCCGTCGATATGGGACACCTTCAGCCGTCGTCCCGGCGCCGTGTGGAACGGGGACACCGGGGACATCGCCTGTGACCACTACCACCGCGTCGACGAGGACCTCGAGCTCATGACGCGCCTGGGCGTGCGGTCCTACCGCTTCTCGGTGGCCTGGCCTCGCATCCAGCCCGACGGTCGAGGGCCGGCCAATCAGAGGGGGCTGGACTTCTACCGCCGCCTCGTCGAGGGACTGCGGGCTCGCGACATCGAGCCCACTCTGACGCTCTACCACTGGGACCTGCCCCAGGCGCTGGAGGACCAGGGGGGCTGGACCGCGCGCGACACGGCGGAGCGCTTCGCCGACTACGTCGCCGTGGTGTCACGGGCCCTCGGGGCGGACGTGGCCCGCTGGATCACCCTCAACGAGCCCTGGTGCTCGGCCTGGCTGGGCTACGGTTCGGGCCGCCACGCCCCCGGCGTCGCCGACATCGGCCGCGCCGCCGCGGCGACCCATCACCTGCTCCTGGGCCACGGCCGCGCGGTCGAGGTGCTGCGCGCCGCCGTGCCCTCGGCGCCCGTGGGCATCACGCTGAATCTCGGGGTGCACCGACCCGGTACGCCCGACCCGCTCGACGTGGCCGCCGCGCGGCGCGCCGACGGCAACCTCAATCGCCTGTTCCTCGAGCCCATCTTCCACGGTCGCTACCCCGAGGACATGCTTCAGCACTACCGCGACGACGAGCCCGGATTCTCGGTGGTGCGCGACGGCGACCTCGACCAGATCGCCGCTCCGCTGGACTTCCTCGGCGTGAACTACTACTTTCCCGACACCATCATGGACGCCGGGCGTTCCCACGAGGCGCGCGTGGCCGGCTACGGCGTGCCGTTGGGCGAGCAGTTCCCCGACCTTCGGGTCCTGTCGCTCGAGACGCCCGGCAGCGACACGACGTCGATGGGTTGGGAGGTCGACGCGTCGGGGCTCACCGAGCTGCTGGTGCGCATCAAGAGCGAGTACACGGACCTGCCCATCCTGATCACCGAGAACGGAGCGGCCTTCGACGACTACGTCGACCCCAACGGGCGCGTGCTCGACCACGAGCGTGAAACGTACCTCCACGAGCACCTCGTCGCCGTCCACGACGCCCTCGACGCCGGCGTGCGGGTGATCGGCTACTTCGTGTGGAGCCTGCTCGACAACTTCGAGTGGTCGCTCGGGTACTCGCGACGCTTCGGCATCGTGTGGGTCGACTTCCCGACCGGCGCGCGACTCCCCAAGGCCAGCTACGACTGGTACGCGGACGTCATCGCGCGCAACGCCGTCGACAAGATGGGAGATCTCGGCGAGGGCCCCCGGTAGGGCGCGTCCGCGGCGCGCGCCCGCGACCGTCGCCCAACTGACGACGGGCGGGCGTCGTCGTACGCGAGACGCGGTCCGAAGTTTGGACACGGGTCCGGTGGTTGGTTACTATCGCGTCACGTCGAGAGGAGAGAGATGACGTCGTCGGCTCCTGGTCGGCTCACGTCCGAGCAGTTGGGCGATCTCGTGGCGCGCGGCGACGTCGACACCGTGATCCTGGCGATGACCGACGTGCAGGGCCGGTTGCAGGGCAAGCGCCTCGACGCGACCTACTTCGTCAACGACGTCGTCGGGGGGGTCGCCGAGGGGTGCGCGTACCTGCTGGCCAGCGACGTCGACATGCGCACGATCGACGGCTTCGCCCTCACCTCGTGGGAGCGCGGCTACGGTGATCTGGCCCTGCGCCCCGACCTCTCGACGATTCGTCGCGTGCCCTGGCACGAGCGCACCGCCATCGTCTTCGCCGACGTCGAGACGGTGGACGGGCGGGCGGTGGCGGTGTCGCCCCGTCAGATCCTGGCCGAGCAGGCGTCGCGGCTCGCGGCTCGTGGCTGGACGGGCCTGACCGGCACGGAACTCGAGTTCCTCGTCTTTCGCGACAGCTACGAGGACGCCTGGCGACGGGGCTACCGCGAGCTCACGCCGGCCAACCAGTACAACGTCGACTACTCCATCCAGGGCACCTCGCGGGTGGAGCCTCTGCTCGGCCGCGTGCGCCGTGCGATGCGCGGCGCCGGCATGGAGGTGGAGTCGCTCAAGGGTGAGTGCAACTACGGCCAGCACGAGATCGCCTTCACGTACGCCGCGCTGGTGGACAAGTGCGACGAGCACGGCCTGTTCAAGCTGGGCGTGAAGGAGATCGCCGCCCAGGAGGGCGTCGCGGTGACCTTCATGGCCAAGTTCGACGAGCGCGAGGGCAACTCCTGCCACGTGCACCTCTCGCTGCGTGACGCCGCGGGCCATCCCGTCTTCGCCGGGGAGGGCCGACACGGCTTCTCCCGGGTCTTCGAGCAGTTCCTCGCCGGGCTGGTGGCCCACACCGGCGAGCTGACGCTGTTCCTCGCACCGAACGTGAACAGCTACAAGCGCTACGTGGCCGGATCCTTCGCCCCCACGGCGCTCGCCTGGGGGCTGGACAATCGCACGTGCGCCTTTCGCGTGGTGGGCCACGGCTCGTCGCTGCGCGTGGAGTGTCGCATCCCCGGCGGCGACGTGAACCCCTACCTCGCGGTGGCGGCGCTGGTCGCCGCGGGTTTGGCGGGGATCGACGCGTCGCTGGACCTGCCGGCGCCGGAGACCGGCAACGCCTACGAGTCCGCGGCGCCCCGGGTGCCCGCCACCCTGCGCGACGCGATCGACCTCTTCGAGGGCTCGCTCGTCGCCCACGAGGCCTTCGGTGACGAGGTGGTGGCCCACTACGCGCACGCGGCGCGCGTGGAGGTGGCGACCTTCGACGCCGCGATCACCGACTGGGAGCGCTACCGGGGGTTCGAGAGACTATGACGACGCTGTCCATTGTGAATCCGGCGACGGAGGTCGAGGTCGCCACCGTCGAGATGCTGGACGTCGAGGCGGTCGACGAGCGTATCGCGCGCGCCCTCGACGCGGCGGGGACCTGGCGCGCGGTGGATCCGGCCGATCGAGCGCGGCTGCTGCGGCGCTTCGCCGACGTGGTCGACGCGCACCGCGAGGAGCTGGCGCGCCTCGAGGTGGCCAACTCCGGACACACGATCGCCAACGCGCGCTGGGAGGCCGGCAACGTGCGTGACGTCCTGGCCTACTACGCCGGGGCGGTGGAGCGCCACAGTGGGCGCCAGATTCCGGTCGCCGGCGGCGTGGACATCACCTTCTACGAGCCGATCGGCGTCGTCGGGGTGATCGCTCCGTGGAACTTCCCGATGCCGATCGCCGGCTGGGGCTTCGCCCCGGCCCTCGCGGCCGGCAACGTGGTGCTGCTCAAGCCGGCTACGCTCACCCCGCTGACCGCGCTGCGCCTCGGCGAACTGGGGCTCGAGGCGGGCCTACCCGAGGGAGTCTTCCAGGTACTGGTGGGCGCCGGTCCGGTGGTGGGCCAGCGCCTCGTCACCCACGAGGCCGTGCGCAAGATCTGCTTCACCGGCTCCAACGAGGCGGGTCGCGCGGTGATGGCGGGCTGCGCCGAGCGGGTGAAGCGGGTCACCCTCGAACTCGGCGGCAAGAGCGCCAACGTCATCTTCGCCGACGCCGATCTGGAGCGCGCCGCCGCCGCGGCGCCCTACGCGGTGTTCGACAACGCGGGCCAGGACTGCTGCGCGCGGTCGCGGATCCTGGTCGAGGCGTCAGCGCACGACCGGTTCATGGAGCTCTTCGAGGCGGCGGTGAAGAGGGTGCGCGTGGGCGACCCCTCGGAGGAGACCAGCGAGATGGGTCCGCTCATCTCCGCGGCGCAGTGCGCCAGCGTGGCGCGCTACGTCGACGAGGCGACCGTGGCCTTTCGGGGTAGCGCCCCCGAGGGACCCGGCTACTGGTACGCGCCGACGGTGCTCGAGGGGGACCGTGATCGTCCCTCGTACCGCGAGGAGATCTTCGGTCCGGTGGTCTCGGTGGTCCCCTTCGCCGACGAGGCCGAGGCCGTGACCCTGGCCAACGAGGGGCCCTACGGTCTCTCGGGTTCGCTGTGGACGCGCGACGTGGGTCGGGCGCTGCGCGTGGCGCGCGCCATCGAGACCGGGACGCTCTCGGTCAACTCGAACTCCTCGGTGCGCTACGCGACGCCCTTCGGGGGGTACAAGCAGTCGGGCCTCGGCCGCGAGCTCGGCCCCGACGCGCTGCTCGGCTTCAGCGAGGAGAAGAACGTGTTTCTCTCAACGGAGGTGTGATGGGACGACTGGACGACAAGGTGGCCGTGATCACGGGCGCGGCGAGCGGCATCGGGCGCGCGAGCGCGCGGCGCTTCGCCGCCGAGGGGGCCTCGGTGGTGGTCGCGGACGTGCTGGTGGACGAGGGCACCGCCCTGGCCGCGGAGATCGGCGGAACGTTCGTGGAGGTGGACGTGGCCAGCGAGGAGAGCGTGCGCGCCCTCTACGAGCGCGCCGCCGCGGTCTACGGGGGCGTGGACGTTCTCTTCAACAACGCCGGGATCTCGCCGCCGGAGGACGACTCGATCCTCACGACCACCCTGGAGGCGTGGCGTCACGTCCAGGACGTCAACCTCACCTCGGTGTACCTGTGCTGCAAGTACGGGATTCCCCACCTGCTCGCGCGCGGGGGCGGCTCGGTGATCAACACGGCCTCCTTCGTGGCGGTGCTGGGCTCGGCGACGTCCCAGATCTCCTACAGCGCCTCCAAGGGTGGGGTCCTGTCGATGAGCCGCGAGTTGGCTGTCCAGTTCGCGCGCCAGGGGGTGCGGGTGAACGCGCTGTGCCCCGGGCCGGTCAACACGCCCCTACTCCAGGAGCTGTTCGCCAAGGATCCCGAGCGCGCCGCGCGCCGGCTGGTGCACGTGCCGATGGGCCGTTTCGGGGAGCCCGAGGAGATCGCCGCCGCGGCGCTCTTTCTCGCGAGCGACGACGCCTCGTTCGTCACGGCCACCACCTTCATGGCCGACGGCGGCGTGGCCGCGGCCTACGTCACGCCGCTGTAGCGGCCGCCGTCGTCCGGGTACCCCGGACGACGGTCAGTTCAGGCCTGGGTGAAGTACTCGCTGAGGTACTTCTCGCCCTCGTCGGCGAGGATCGTGACGACGGTGCGCGACGGGTCCTCGGCCAGCAGGCGGCGCGCGGCCACCACGTTCGCGCCCGAGCTGGGTCCGACCAGGAGGCCGAAGTCGCGGGCGAGGCGGCGCATCTCGGCGACCGCGTCGTCACTGTGCACCGCGACGACGCGGTCCACGATCTCGCGGTGGCGCAGGTAGATGCCGGGCACGAAGCCGTCGGCGATGCCCTCGATGTGGTGCAGCCCCGTGTCACCGCAGGCGATGGTGCACGACTCGTCGGGCTCGAGGGCCACCAGGAGGGTGTCGGGGTTGGCCGCGCGCAGTGCGTATCCCACCCCGATCAGGGTGCCCCCGGTCCCGACGCCCATGACGAAGGCGTCGACGCGCCGTGGCGCGAGCTGACCGATGATCTCCGGGCCCAGCCAGGTGCGGTTCTCCTCGACGTTCCACTCCGACTCGAACTGGTGGGGCGCGAAGAATCCCGGGAGCGCGCCGAGTCGGTTGGCCTCCTCCACCGCCTCGTTGACGGCGAAGGTGCCGATGGAGCGCACCTCGGCGCCGAAGGCGCGCGAGATCGCGGTGCGCTCGGGGCTGAACCCCTCGGGGGTGAGCACCAGCATGGGGTAGCCCTTGACGGCGGCGACCATGCTCATGGCGTTGCCGGTGTTGCCGCTGGAGGCCTCGACGATGGTGTCGCCGGGGTGGAGCACGCCCTCGCGCTCGGCGCGCTCGATGATGTAGCGCGCCATGCGGGCCTTGACCGAGCCCGACGGGTTGAGGTACTCGAGCTTGACCCACACGCCGTCGATCTCCAGCAGGGGGGTGGCGCCGATGGCGTCGAGGACGGTGGTCGCGCTCGTCGCGCTCGTCGTCGTCGTGGTGGCTGTCATGGGATCTCCCTCGATCGTGACATCCACAGTACGACGTTGCCCGGCGGCGAGCGCGGCGGCCCGACGTCGAGTCGCGGGCGGCGGTAGTGTCGGTCGCGAGTCCGCCTGCGCGGTGGGCCGTGGACCGGGGGGTGACATGGACGGGCGACCTCAGGACGAAGAACGAGGGGGCGAACCGGGCGGAGCGCTCGGCGATCTGCCCGCTCTGGTGCGTGACGCCGAGCTGGTGCCTCCGCCCCGCCCGGCGTCGGGCCGCTTGCCGGTGGCCACCCTCGAGGAGTTTCGCGCCCTCTACCGGCGCTCCATCGACGACGTCGGTGCGTACTGGGCCGAGGTCGCCGGCGAGCTCGAGTGGAGCGCCGGCTGGCCACCCTCGCCGGCGATGACCGGGAGCCTGGCCGAGGGGTTCAACTTCTTCCCCGGGGCGCGGGGCAACGTGAGCGTCAACTGCGTCGATCGCCACGCGCGCGCCACACCACACAAGGAGGCGGTTCGCTGGATCGGTGAGGACGGGGCGCAGCGGGCGTGGACCTACGCCGAGTTCGCCGACCAGACCGCGCGCTTCGCCCAGGTCCTGGTCGACCTCGGGGTGTCGCGCGGTGACGTCGTGGCGCTCTACCTGCCCAACCTGCTCGAGACCTTCGCGGTGGTGCACGCGTGCCTGCGTATCGGGGCGATCTACAACATCATCTTCTCGGGCTTCTCCGCGACGGCCCTCGCCGAGCGTGTCGTCGACACCGGGGCGCGGGTCGTGGTGACCGCCGACGAGACGTTCCGTCGCGGCCGGGCCCTCGCGCTCAAGGCGACGCTCGACGAGGTCCTGGACCGCCTGCCCAGCGTGGAGCACGTGGTCGTCGTGCGTCGTAGCGCCAACCCCGCGACGCCCATGACCGCGCCGCGCGATCGCTACTACGACGACCTGATGGCGGCGACCCCCCACGGAGCCGACCCCGTGCCCCTCGAGGCCAACGACCCCGGCTTCATCATCTACACGAGCGGGACCAGCGCCCGCCCCAAGGGGCTCGTGCACAGCGGACTGGGTTTTCTCACCGGCGCCTACCACAACGTGAAGTACGCGCTCGACCTCGGGCCGGAGGACGTGTACTGGTGCACGGCCGACTGTGGCTGGCTGACCTTCCCGATCTTCGAGCTGATCGGCGCGACGGCCTGCGGCGCCACGATGCTGGCGACCGAGGGCGCGCTGGACTATCCCGGACCGCAGCGGCTCTACTCGATCCTGGAGGAGCACCGGGTGACCAAGGTCTTCACCGCGCCGACGGTGCTGCGCATGCTGGCGCGTCACGGGGGCGAGCTGGCCTCGCGTTTCGACCTCTCGGCGCTGTCGCTCCTGGCGCTGGTGGGTGAGCCCCTCGACGCCACCACCTGGCACTGGGTGCGCGACCACCTCGGCGACGGGTCGCTCGAGATCAACAACACCTACGGCCAGAGCGAGACGGGCAGCGCGTGGACCTCCTCGGCGGTGGGCGTGACGCCGGCCAAGCCCGGCTCGTGCGGCGTCGCCCTACCGGGCCACGACTACGCGATCGTCGACGAGGCGGGCGAGCCGGTGGCGACCGGGTCGGTCGGGTACCTCACGATCACTCAGCCCTTCCCGGCGCTGGTTCGCACCATCTGGGGAGACCCGCAGCGCTACCGCGCGCAGTACTTCACGCGTTTTGGGCCCTCGCGCTACGACAGCGCCGACGCCGCGATCAAGGACGCCGACGAGCACGTCTGGGTCGTGGGTCGGGTGGACGACGTGATCAACGTGGCGGCGCACCGGCTCTCGACGATGGAGATGGAGAGCGCGCTGCTGACGATGCCCGGCGTGGCGGAGGCTGCCGTGATCGGCGTCGACGACTCGGTCAAGGGCCAGGTGCCCGAGGCCTTCGTGACGCTCACGTCCGCGCCGGGGACCGCGATCAGTGAGGAGGACCTGCGCCAGCGCCTGGTCGATCAGATCGGCGCGATCGCGCGCCCACGCCGCGTCCACGTGCTCTCGACGATGCCGCGCACCCGCAGCGGCAAGATCGTGCGTCGGCTGTTGCGCGAGCTGGTGGTCGACGGTGCCGCGCGCGGTGACACCAGCGGCCTCGAGGACCCCGAAGTCCTGGCGCAGCTCGAGGCCGAGTTGCGCCGCGAGTAGGCCCGATCAGGCGGTCACGCGGCAGGCGTCGTCGCCGCGCGCGCGCGAGCTGAGCGTGACCGTCGAGCGCCCGTGGCCCAACCCCTCGAGCAGGCCCGCGATGAGGCCGCGATCGAGCGCGCACAGGACCGGGTGGTGGGTCGCCACCGAGCCGAAGGGGCAGTTCTCGGAGACGACGGCGTTGGCGTTGGTCTCGTCGGGGCGCGCCGCGAAGCCGTGCGCGGTGAGCAGGCCCGCGATCGCGCTCATGGCGTCCTTGACCGAGCGCGTCGAGGAGTCGCCGGCGCCCAGACCCGGCGCCAGCGTGCGCCCGTACTCGACGCCCACGTCGTGGGCCAGTGACTCCGAGGCGTCCGGACCCAGGCGCTCCAGGGCCATCTCCAGCAGCGCGACCAGCAGCGCGTCGCGGCGCACCGAGCCCTCCATGGCGAGCGAGTCGTCGATCACGCGGTAGCCACGGGCCGGTCGACCCGCCGTGGCCTTGCGCACGTTGTCGAAGGTGACGTAGCCGCCCTCGGTGAGCCGTTCGAGGTGGTGGCGCACGACGTTGGCGTGCACCTGGCAGTGCTCGGCGAGGGTGGCGGCGGTGGCGCCGGGGTTCTCCCGGAGGAACAGGTAGATCTTGCGTCGGGTCGAGTCACCGAAGGAGTGGGTGAGGCTGGTCACCGTGGCCGTGAAGAGGGCGGGGTCGAGGTCGTGTTCCACCGGCGTCGACGTCATGGGCTCAGTGTACGGGGTGGCGGCGCGGACTCGGCGGTAACCTCGACGTGGCCCCACTACCAGGCAAAGGACGTACCGTGACCCTCGACCCCCAGCTGCGCGAACGGATTGACGCGATCGTGGAGCCCCAGCTCGTGCGCCCCCCTGGGCGAGCTGGGCTTCGTGGGGGCGCTCGGCGAGAGTGGGGGCGCGCCCTTGGTCGAGCTGGTGCTGCCGGTCACCGGGTGGCCGAACCTGGCGTACCTGGAGGCCGCCGTGGTCGAGCGCGTCCCCGGGGCGCGGGTGGTCGTGCGCGCGATGAACGACGACGAGCGCCTCGCGCTGCGCAACTTCCTGCGCGGGGCGATGGTCGGCGAGGCGTCCGAGCACGGTCACGCTCACGGGGAGGGGGAGGCGTCGCCGCGCTTTCTGGCCAAGACGTCGCGCACCCGCGTGCTGGGCATCTCGTCGGGCAAGGGCGGAGTTGGCAAGTCGTCGGTCAGCGTGAACCTGGCGATCGCGCTGGCTCGCGCCGGCCACCAGGTGGGCGTCCTGGACGCCGACGTCTACGGCTTCTCCCTGCCCAAGATGCTCGGGGCGGTCAACGACCCGATCGTGCTGGGCGACCTGGTGATCCCCACGCTCGCCCACGGGGTGCGCTGCGTGTCGATGGGCTACTTCGTGCCCGACGAGCAGCCGGTCATCTGGCGCGGACCGATGCTGCACAAGGCGATCGAGCAGCTCGTCACCGAGGCGTGGTGGGACGAGCCGGACTTCCTGCTGATCGACATGCCGCCGGGCACCGGCGACGTCGCGCTGACGCTGTCCGAGGTGCTGCCGCGTATCGAGATGTACGTCGTGACGACGCCCCAGGCGGCGGCCCAGCGCGTGGCCCAGCGATCGGCCTACGCGGCGCGCAAGCTCAAGCTGGCCGTTCGCGGGGTGATCGAGAACATGAGCTGGTTCACCGGTGACGACGGACGTCGTTACGAGATCTTCGGTTCCGGTGGAGGCGAGCAACTCGCGCGTGACCTCGGGGTTCCCCTACTCGGACAGATCCCCCTGGACGTCGTGCTGCGCGAGGGTGGCGACGCGGGCGCCCCGGTGGTGGTGGCCCATCCCGAGTCCGAGGCGGCGCGGGCCTTCACCGCGCTCGCCGGCGCGGTGGCGGCGCAGGGCGCGGCGCGGGTCTATCGTCAGGAGCTCAAGCTGCTCTCGTGATCGTCGACCCTCGGGCCGGGGGCCCACCGAGCAGGTAGTCACAGCCAGTCACAGTCAGTCCGTCGCAGTCCGCCAGAGGGGGGGTACAGGGTGAACCTGGAGGGAAAGACCGCCGTCATCACGGGAGGCGCCAGCGGCATCGGCCTGGCGACGGCTCGGCGCTTCGCCGCGGCCGGTGTGAACCTGGTGCTGGGCGACGTGGAGCCCGACGCCCTGGAGCACGCGCTGCGTGCGTTGCGCGCGGACGGCGCGTCGGTGCTCGGGGTAGGGGTGGACGTGGCGCGCGAGGCGGACGTGATGGCGCTGCGTGACGCCGCGCTATCCCACTTCGGCGCGGTGCACATCGTGTTCAACAACGCGGGCGTGGGGGGCGGCGCCACCATCGGCACGCCCAAGGCGGTCTGGGACTGGGTCCTCGGGGTCAACCTCGAGGGGGTGATCAACGGCATCAACGCCTTCGTGCCGTACTTCCTCGAGCGCGACGAGGGTCACGTGATCAACACCGCGTCGCTCGCGGGTCTCGGTGGAGTGCCCGGCATGGGGGCCTACTGCGCCTCGAAGTTCGCCGTCGTGGGGGTCTCCGAGGCGTTGTTCCACGAGCTGGCGCTGCGCGACGCGAACGTGGGGGTCTCGGTGCTCTGCCCCGGCTTCGTGCGCACACGCATCGCCGACGCCGCGCGCAACATGCCCCGAGGGCTGATCGACGACGAGGACGATCCGCGCGCGCGGGCTCTCGACGACCTGGCCCGCGAGGCCGTCGAGGCGGGCATCGACCCGGCCATCGTGGGCGAGCGGGTGGCGCACGCCGTGGAGGCCAACGAGTTCTGGATCCTCACCCACGAGCGCGCGGCCCTGCGCACGACCGAGCAGCGCCTCGCGTGGATGCGCGGAGGTCCGGCGCCGGGCATCAACCTGCGCGCGGCCGCGCAGCCCTAGCCCGCCACTCTCGGCCGTGCGTCGCGTCGGGCGCTCCGGGGCGTCGACCGTGCGTAACGTGAGGGGCATGGCGAGTGACGACCTTTCCACCGGTGAGGAGACGCTGCGCGACGGCCGCGTCGTCAGGATCCGACCGCTGTGCGGCGACGACGCGCGCGGCGTCGAGGCGTTCTGGCGACGCCTGGGCGCTCGGGACCGCCACCTGTTCTTGAGCCTGGCCCACCTCTCGACCGAGGACCCCGGGGCGGTGGCGCTCGCGCACCCGGGGACGGCCGGTATCGTCGCGGTCGCGCCAGACTCGTCGGAGCGCCTCGCCGGCGTGGCGCGCTACGAGTTGCGCGGCGCCGACGCCGCGCAGTTCATGGTGTTCGTCGATTCCTCCTATCGGCGCGCGGGACTGGGCACCGTGTTGATCGGTCGCCTGGCCGACGCGGCACGTCACGCGGGCGTGCGTCGCCTGGTGGGCGACGTGCCCGCCCGTGACGCCGCGATGCGCGCGCTGCTCCACCAGCTCGGGCTCGACGACGACGAGCGCGTCACCGGTGAGCGGGTGCGGGCGAGCTTCGCCGTCCAGGAGACCGACGCGTACCTCGACGCCCTGGTGGCCGACCAGCGCGCCGCCGCGCGCGCCGCCCTCGACAGCTTCCTCGCCCCGCGCTCCATCGCCGTCGTGGGGGCCAGTGACGATCGCACCAGCATCGGCGGGCTGCTGTTCGCCAATCTGCGCGCCAGTGGCTACGACGGCGACCTGTTCCCGGTCAACCCCAACCACGACGTCATCCAGGGCGTGCCCAGTGTGGCGGACTTGGCCGAGTGCGCCCGGCGTCCCGATCTGGCGGTGGTCGCCGTCCCCGCGCCCCTCGTCGCGGGGATCGTCGACCAGGCGGGGGAGCTGGGCGTGCACGCGCTGTGCGTGATCTCGGCGGGCTTCGCCGAGGTGGGCCCCGCCGGCCGCGCGCTGCAGGACGACGTGCGTTCGCGCGCCCGGGCGGGGGGTGTGCGCCTCATCGGCCCGAACTGCATGGGCGTGCTCAACGGCGGTCCCGAGACGCGCTTCAACGCGACGTTCAGCCCCGTCTTCCCCCCACCGGGGCGCGTGGCGTTCGTCTCGCAGTCGGGTGGGTTGGGGCTGGCCGCCCTCGCCCTGCTCGACAGTCCGGCCCTCGGCGTGAGCGGCTTCGTGTCGGTGGGCAACACGGCCGACCTGAGCGCGAACGACCTGCTCCTCTACTGGGGCGACGACCCGCGCACCGACGTCATCCTCGCGTACCTCGAGTCGGTGGCCGACCCCCGTCGCTTCGCGCGCATCGCGCGGCGGGTCTCGCGGCGCAAGCCGATCGTGGTCGTGAAGTCGGGCCGGACCAGCGCGGGTCGGCGCGCGGCGTCGTCGCACACCGCGGCACTGGCCGCCGGCGACCAGGTCGTCGAGGCGCTCTTTCGCCAGGCCGGCGTGATTCGGGTCAACGCGCTGGAGGAGATGTTCGACGTCGCCGCGGTTCTGACCTCCCGGTCGTCGACCTCGGGACGGCGCGTGGCCGTGCTGACCAACGGCGGCGGGCCGGGGATCCTGGTGGCCGACGCCTGCGAGGCCGCGGGGCTGCTGGTGCCCGAGCTCTCGGGGCCGACTCGCGACGCCCTCGGGGCCGATCTGCCCCCAGAAGCGTCGTTGTCCAATCCCGTGGACATCGTCTCCAGCGCCACGGCCGAGCAGTACGGTCGATCGTTGCGGCTGCTCGGCGCGGCCGACGAGGTCGACGCGATCATCGTCGTGTTCATCCCGCCCTTCCTCACCCGCGCCGAGGACGTCGCGCGCGAGATCGTCGCCGCGGCGAGGGATCTGGCGCCGACCAAGCCGGTGCTCGGGGTCTTCATGATGAGTGATCCGCCGGTGCGGGCGCTGGCGGACGCCGGGATCCCGGTCTTCGCGTACCCCGAGCAGGCCGCCACGGCACTGGGGCGGGTGGCGCGGTGGTCGGAGTGGCGTGACCGTCCGGCCGGTCAGGTCGTGACGCCGTCGGGAATCGACCCGCGCCGCGCCCGTGTGTCGATCGACGCGGCGTTGCGCGACCAGCCCGACGGCGGCTGGCTCGACGCGGCGACGGCCCTCGAGCTGCTCGCCGCCTACGGCGTCACCTCGGTGCGCTCGCGGATCGTGCGTACGCCTGAGGAGGCGAGCGCCGCCCAGGCCGAGTGGGGGGTACCGGTGGTGGTGAAGGTCGCGGCGGCGATTCACAAGAGCGACGTCGGCGGCGTCGCCCTGGGGATCGAGAGCCCCGACGCGGCCGCCGACGCGGTGCGTTCCATCCGCGAGGCGCTGACCCGGGCGGGGGCCGGTGAGCACGCCGGCGCGTTCCTCGTCCAGGAGCAGATCGGTGACGGCGTCGAGATGATCGTGGGCGTGAACCACGACCCCGCCTTCGGTCCCGTCGTCATGGCCGGCTGGGGTGGCACGTTGGTCGAGATCGTGGCCGACGTCGCGGTGCGACTGACCCCGCTCAGTGACCTGGACGCCGACGAGATGATCCGCTCGTTGCGCTCGTACCCGCTGCTCACGGGGTACCGCAACGCGGCGCCCTTGGACGTCGCGGCCTTCGCGGATCTGCTGCTGCGAGTCAGCGCCATGGTGGAGGACGTGCCCGAGATCGCCGAGTTGGACTTCAATCCGGTGTTCGTGCGCCGTAGCGGAGTGGCGGTGGTGGACGTTCGCGTTCGCGTGGCGCCGTAGCGGACGATATCTACCGGCTACCGGTCGATGCCGTTGGGCAGTTGATCGATGGGCCAGTCGAGGAGCGTGACCGCGCGCCGGCAGGCGAAGCGGTCGGTCATGCCCGCGACGTAGGCGACCGCGTCGTGCAGGGCCTCGGACGAGCCTGGTGACGCGCCCTCAC
>JAJYNX010000074.1 GCA_021786095.1 Actinomycetes bacterium
GCACTCGATCCCCCCAGGCCGAACCAGTAGAGCGGCCGGAACATGAGCTGCTGGAACTGGCTGATGTTGGTTACCGAGAAGTAGGAGAAGCCCATGTAGGGAAAGATGTAGTTCGGTGGGGCCTGGGGCAACTCCGCGAAGGTGATCGTCCCCGAGGTCGACGAACTCGCCGACGGCGCCGGGCCCGTCGAGTTACTCCCTGAGACCGCCACCAGGGCGATAACCAAAGCCACGACCACCACGGCGATACCCACCCCAAATGAAATTGTACGTTTCTTGCTCATTCGTCACGCTCCCTCGCCAGCTCGTCCATCGGTCATCGTCGACGTCGTGCCTTCTTCTATACGGATCACCGTAACGTCGAAAAGTCCTCAAACAGGAATTGCCACCGTATTGTCATAAAAAAGAGTTTCTCAGCCATATAGCGGCGTCAGAACCCACTCTTTTCGCAGAAGTATCGAAGAAAGCCCACGACTCAGGCACGTCACCGGCCCCCTTCGCCGCGGCGTCGGCGATCAGCTGAGCCGCCCACCGGCAACGCCTCGCCACTGCGCCGTTCAGACTTCTTCGACCTCTTCGCCCAGGTAGACCGCCCGCACGCGCGGATCGACCAGCAGGTTCGCCGCCGTATCATCGAAGACGATGCGGCCGTTCTCCATCACGTAGCCGCGATCGGCGAGACGCAGCGCCTGGGCCGCGTTCTGCTCCACGACGAATACCGTCGTTCCCTGACCGCGGATCTCCGCGATAATGCGAAAGATCATCTCCACGACCATCGGCGCCAGACCCATCGACGGCTCGTCCAGCAGCAGCAGTCGTGGCCGACCCATGAGAGCCCGGGCGATCGCCAGCATCTGCTGCTCACCCCCCGACAGGTTCCCGCCCATCTGCTTGCGGCGATCCTTCAGGATCGGAAACATTGCGTACATTCGCTCAATGTCGTCACTGTACGATCCGCGCCGCGCGAAGGCCCCCATCTCGAGGTTCTCCTCCACCGACATCTGCGGAAAGATCCGCCGCCCCTCGGGCACGTGGCCGATGCCGAGCGCCATGAACTGGTGCGCCTTGGTCATGGTCACGTCGCGACCCTCGAAGACGATCCGTCCCTCCACGGGTGCGTGAAGCCCCGACAGCATGCGCAGCGTCGTCGACTTACCGGCGCCATTGGCCCCGAGCAGGGTAACGATCTCTCCCTCGCGCACGTCGAACGAGATGCCCTGCAGCGCCGTAATGGCCCCGTATCGCACCACCGCGTTGGTCACCTCGAGCATCACGCGCGGTCCTCCGCCTGTTCCGACGATCCCAGGTAGGCCTCAATCACCGCGGGATTCGCGCGTATCTCGTCGGGCGTGCCCTCCGCGATCACGCTGCCGAAGTTCAGAACGTACAGCCTCTCCGCCAGGGACATGACGAGTTTCATGTCGTGTTCGATCAGCAGGATCGACACGCCGCGCTCGTCACGCACGCGACGGATCAGCTCGGTCAGCTGGATCTTCTCCGCCGGGTTGGTCCCCGCCGCCGGCTCGTCCAGAAGCAGCACCTGGGGATCCGTCGCCAGCCCCCGCGCGATCTCCAGTCGACGGCGATCCCCGTAGGAGAGCGACGCCGAGATCACGTTCGCCTTCGCCGACAGCCCGACGAACGAGAGGAGCTCGAGGGTGCGCTGGTCCGATTCGTGCTCGCCTCGACGCGTACCGGGACCTCGGACCATCGCCCCGAGGACGCCAATGCCACGATGCGACTCGGCGCCGATCTTCACATTCTCGAACGTGGTGAGGGCGCTGAACATCCGTGAGGCCTGAAAGGTGCGCGCCACCCCCGCCGCGCTCACGCGATGCGCCTTCTTGCCGATGATGGAGAGTGCCACGCCGTTACGCCCCTCGAAGGTGATCGTTCCCTCCTGGGGCCGGTACAGGCCCGTCAGCGAGTTGAAGAGCGAGGTCTTGCCCGCCCCATTGGGACCGATCACCGCGAGAATCTCTCCACGACCCTGGTGGAGGCTGACGTCGTTGAGCGACACCACGCCGCCGAAGCGCAATGTCACGTTGCGAACGTCAAAGATCAGGTCGCTCACGCGACGTCCCCCGTCAAGACCTCATCGGCGTGGGCCTCACCCGCCTCCGAGAGGATGATCTCACGGCGCCGACGCCGCGACGGGATCAACCCCGCCGGACGGAAGATCATCGTCACAATCAACAGCGCTCCAATGTACATGTACAGGTCGGACTCCTGGAAGCCGGCCGGAGGAGTATGGATGAGGTACATCGACACCGTTTGGATCACAACGGCACCCGCGACCACGCCCGGGATCGAACCCATCCCCCCGAAGATAACGAGAACCAGGACGTTGATGGACAGTTGCAGAGTGAACGTGGCGGGAAAGATGAAGTTCGACTGGCTCGCCGTCACGACCCCCGCGAAGCCGGCGCTCGCCGCGCCGATGGCGAAGGCCATCACCTTGTACTTGAGCGGGTTGATCCCCACCGACTCCGCGGCCACTTCATCCTCGCGAATGGCCGTCCACGCGCGCCCGATCCGCGAGTGCTCCAGAAGCGAGAATCCCAGGATGAACAGCACCACGAACACGAGCGTGAGGTAGTAGTACGGGACCGGAGCCAGCGTCCATCGATAGTGGATCGGACCGAGGGAGATCGAAAAGTGCGGAATCGGATGGGACCCCGACGTTCCCCCGGATCCGTACGAGCCACCCGTGATGCCGTACAGGTTGTTCGCGAAGATCGTGATGATCTCGCCGAAACCGAGCGTCACGATGGCCAGGTAGTCACCCCGTAGACGCAGGGTCGGGGTACCGAGCAGGATGCCCGCCACCATCACGAAGACGATGGCCACGGGAATGGCCCAGAACGGGTTCAGATGGATGCCGAACGGTGCCGGCGTGGGCAGGGCGCCGGTCACCCACGCCGTGGTGTACGCGCCAATGGCGTAGAAGGCGACGAAGCCGAGATCGAGCAGTCCCGCGAAGCCCACGACCACATTGAGACCCAGCGCCAACAGCACGAAGACCGCGATCTGCTCGACGAGAACACTCTGCCAGTAGGGGTCGTTCACCAGGTGCGGGAGAAAGCCCGCCACGACCAACAAGACGAGGTAGAAGCCCCAGCGCACCGGGCGCCGCGCCGCCATCTCACGGGGCGTCGCCATAGTCGAGCGCCACGATGCGCGCGTGCGCGGCCCCCAGCGCAGCCATGCCGACCAGACACCGAAGAACACCAGGGCCAGCACCAAGAACACCATCCAGCGCCGACCCACGAAGAGCCCGTACACGGAGACGCGTTCGTTGTACGACCCGATAAGCCCCGTCGTGGGTGCCGCGAAACTCCCCGACGGACCGGTCATCAGCTCGACCACCGCCACCACCGCCAGCGACGTGACCAGCCGACGGATCCAGTCCTGGCGCCACCAGGCCACTACGCCGACCTACCAAGACGTTCGCCCAGGATGCCGGTGGGACGCACCAGCAGCACCAGGACGAGAATGGCGAAGGCGACCACGTCGAAGTACGCGGCCTGCACGAACGCGATCGAGAGACTCTCCACGACTCCCAGTATCAGGCCACCGATCATGGCACCCCGCAGGTTGCCGATGCCGCCCAGCACGGCCGCCGTGAAGGCCTTGAGGGCGGGCACGAAGCCCATGGTGTACACCACGCCCGAACCGAGCCCGAAGAGGAAGCCACCCACTCCGCCGAGGGCCCCGCCCAGTGCGAAGGTGATGGCGATGGTGCGGTCGATGTTCACGCCCATGAGGGACGCCGTCTCCGCGTCTTGGGCCACCGCACGAATGCCGCGACCAAGTTTCGTCGCCGCGACGAAGCGATCGAGCACCAGCCACATGACGGCGCCGGCCGCCACGATGACCAGGTAGTACAGCTGTACGGGGGCTCCGAAGATCGTGAACACGGGGTGATTGATGTAGGGCTGCGGCATCGACTCGTTGTAGCGGCCGAACTCCTTGCCCGCGAGGTTGAAGAGGAAGTACGACGCGCCAATCGCACTGATCAGGTAGGCCAGCTTCGGGGCGTTGCGTCGGCGCAGGGTCCGATAGGCCACCCGTTCGAGCAGCGTCGCGGCCAGAGCTCCCGCGGTACCACCCACGACGATACCCACCAGGATCACGCCGAACGTCGCCCAGCCACTCGGCACGGACGTGCCCATCACCGCACGCAGCACGAAGTAGCTCGCGAAGCCGCCCGTCATGAAGATCTCCGAGTGAGCGAAGTTGATCAGTCGTAACACGCCGTACACCAGCGTGTACCCCACGGCGACCATCCCGTAGATGAAGCCGTTGGCGACGCCCCCGACGAGGAGACTCCAAAACTCCAGACGCAACGTATCGAAATGCCCGGCCAAGAAATGCGCGAACGCCCCCACTACTCTCCCTCGGAATCGACGGGTGCGACGCCGGCGGAGTCATCCTCCGCCGGCGTCGCACTGCTCGTCCGTGTGACTAACTGTGCCCCACCGAGGCGATCGTGTTCGTGCTGGCGTCGACCTTGCCGAAGTCCACGAAGGAGCTCCGACTCAGGTCACCATTGCCCTGGAACTTGATCACGCCCGTCACACCCTTGAACGTCATGCGGTGCAGCTGGACGATCAACTGCTTGCGCAGAACCGTCACCTTCGGCGAACGCTTCACGTCGCGCAGCGCCTGGATCACCATGTTCGTCGCGTCGTAGGCCTGCGCCGCGTAGGTCGCGCCATTGGCCGTGAAGTGCGAGAGCGCCTTGTACTCCGCAGCCAGCTTGCCCGTCAGGTTGGCGTTACCACCACCGGCCTCGCTCACGTACACACCGTTCGCGGCCGACGCCGGCGTGGTGCCCGCGATCAACTGCGTGGTCCACGATCCGTCATCCGACATGATGGTCCCCTTGTAGCCGGCGCTGGACAACGCACCGAGCAGGAGCCCCAGTCCGCAGTAGTACCCGCCGTAGAACAGGCCCGCCGGGTTGCTCGCCACGATCTGCGTCGCGGCCGAGGTGTACTCCGACACCGAGGCCGTACCGCCGCACGATCCCGTGGTCGGGTACGTGTAGGTGGTCACCGACGCGCCATCCTTCTTGGCCTGCTTCGCCACCACCGACGCGAGGCCGGCGCCGTAGAATGAGCCATTGTTGATCACGACGAGGCTCTTCAGCCCGTGCGTCTTCACGAGGAAGTTCGCGTCCGCCGCCCCCTGCACGTCGTCACCCGCGACGACACGCATGAAGTTGTTCATCGTTCCCTTGGCGAGCGCCGCCGCGGTCGCCGACGGGCTGACCGTGGCCATGTGCGCCGCCGAGTAGTACGGCTCCGCGGCCTCCGTCGCTCCGGAGAACGCCGGTCCAATCATCGCAACCAAACTGTGGTTCTGAATGGCGGCCTGCGCCTGCGCGGGGGCGAGGGTCGAGGATCCCTGGTCGTCGAAGGTGGCCAACTTCAGCTTGAACGGCAACTTCGAGTTCCGGTTCGCCTGTTGAATCGCCAGCTGCACCGCGAAGACCATGTTCAGCCCCAGCTGCTGATACCCACCCGAGAGCGGCCCCTCGTATCCGATCGTGTACGTGGGCTTTCCCGCAGCGTTCGCGGCCGACGTGAGGCCGACCGCCGGCAACGCCATCAGCACCAGTGCTCCCGACGCGACCCCCGCAACTGTCTTACTCCAACGAGATTTCAACTCGCCCTCCTAAACTGTCCCCCCACCTCGGCACCGCCCGCGACTCCACGAGACGCACGCGATCGAAACTGGGCATGTTGACCACCGTGGCCATCGCGAAACAGTAGCAGTCAGCGCGGCACCCGACCTTCGCCTCGGGACCCTCAAATCTCCCGTAATTTCGCGGATACTCGGATCGTTGCACGCCGCGCGCTGGAGCGATAGCCTACGAACAACTGTTCGTACTGGAGGACTCATGGCCGAAGTACTCACCGCGATGCGTCGCCAGATCCTGGAGTACATCATCACCTGTCAGCGCGAGCGAAGCTTCCCGCCGACGATCCGCGAGATCGGCGACCACGTCGGACTACGCTCGCCCGCCACGGTGGCCAACCACATCGAGGTGCTGAAGAACGCCGGCTACATCGAGAAGAACCCCCAACAGCCACGGACTCTCACCGTGCGTCTCGACGTAGAGAACCCCGCTGCGGACCAACACATCCGCCACATCCCCTTCGTGGGCGACGTGGCGGCAGGAGTCGGCGTGCTGGCCGCCGAGCACTCGCACGAGCTCATGTCAATTCCCGAGCAGTTCGCCGGCCGGGGCGAGAGCTTCATCCTCCAGGTTCACGGCGACTCGATGATCGAGGCGGGTATCCTGTCGGGCGACTACATCGTGGTGGAACGCCAGACTGACGTGCACACCGGCGACATCGTCGTGGCCGGCATCCCGGGCGACGAGGCGACGGTCAAGCGGTACTTCCCCCAGGGCGCCCGCGTGATCCTCCAGCCAGCGAACCAGGCACTCGAGCCGATGGAGTTCGCCGCGGCGGACGTCACTCTCTACGGGCGCGTCATCGCCGTACTGCGCCACTACTAGCTCCGCCAGTGCAGCTTCGAGGTCACCGACAATCGAATCGCTACGCCAGCCAGGCCCCCAGGCCCCGGGCGAACTCGTTGAGCTCGCCGACGGTGACGAACTCGTCGCGGTGATGGGCCAACTCCGGGTCGCCCGCACCGTAGTTGGCACTGGGAATCCCCCATTCGGCGAACGTCGCCACGTCGGTCCAGCCAACCTTCGCTCTCGCGGGGGCGCCCGATACCGACACCAGGCGCTGGATGAGCGGGTCGGACAGCCGCGGGAGCGCGGGCGGCGCCCAGTCCACGACGCGCACCTCATCGTCCGCACCGACGGCGTCGCCGAGGATCTCGCGAAGCGCCATCTCGGCGTCCTCGCCCGACCGGTCGGGTGCCACGCGATAGTTGAGCGTGCAGGTCGCGAGATCGGGCACGACGTTGTCGGCCACGCCCGCCTGGGCGCGCACCGCCTGCACCTGCTCGTAGTACGTGACACCGTCGATCTCGACCGCACGCGACTCGTAGGACGCCACTCGCGTGAGCAACGTCCCGAGTCGGTGCAGGGCATTGATCCCCCTGTAGGGCCGCGCCGTGTGAGCGCGCGTCCCGCGCAACTCAACGACGACCCGCATGCTTCCCTGACACCCCGCCTCGACGACGCCGCCGGTCGGCTCCGCCACCACGGCGGCGTCCGCCACCAGCAGGTCCGGCCGCAGACGTCGGACCTCCAGGAGTCCCGAGTCAGCTCGCGCCACCTCCTCGCGCACGTAGAAGACCCAGGTCACCTCCACTGATCGGGGACGCGGATCACGCGCGAGTTCGATCATGATCGCCAGTGACCCCTTCATGTCACAGGCGCCCAGGCCGCGCACGCGATCCTCGAGACGCTGCGCTGCTGCCGGATCGCCGGGCACCGTGTCGAGGTGACCCGCCACCAACAGGCGGCGAGCACCGTGGCCCACTGTTCGCGCCACCACGTTGTCGCCCACCCGCTGCACGTCCAGCGTGGGCGCGCCGCGCAGCCGCCGCTCGACCTCGAGCGCCAGCGCGCTCTCGTGTCCGCTCACCGACTCGATCGACACCAGGGAGAGCACCTCATCAAGGCGGCTCACGTGGCCACTCCACTCTCGCGAAGTATCGCGTTGAGTGCGACCTTGTCGTGGCGCTCCCCCGGCGAGAGGCGACGGATGACCAGCACGCAGGGCAGGAAGAACTCACCGCCCGGGTACTCGCGTCGCCGACTCGCCGACACCGCCACGCAGTGGTCGGGTACGTACCCGCGCGACAGCTCTTCGCCGCTCTGGGAGTCGATCACGGGTATCGAGGGGTTCAGGATCGTCCCCGCCCCCACGACGGCCCCGCGTCCGACTCGCGCGCCCTCCACGATCATGCAGCGACTCCCGATAAACGCGTCGTCCTCGATCACCACCGGCACCGCGTTGGCCGGCTCGAGCACTCCACCGATCCCCACGCCGCCGGCCAGGTGCACGTTGGCCCCGATCTGCGCGCAACTGCCCACGGTCGCCCACGTGTCCACCATCGTTCCCGGCCCCACCCACGCGCCGATGTTGACGTAACTCGGCATGAGGATGACGCCCGGGCTCAGGTAGGCGCCTCGGCGCGCCGACGCGCCGGGCACGACCCGCACGCCACGGCGATCGTAGTCGTGCTTCAGCTCCAACTTGTCCACGTACTCGAAGGGTCCCACCTCCTCGCGACGAAGCCCACGTACGCGAAACAGGAGAAGGATGGCCTTGCGTACCCACTCGTGCACGACCACCCGCCCATCCTCGAGGTGCGCCACGCGGATCTGGCCGTCGTCGAGCTGGGTGATCGCCAACTCGACGTCCGCGCGGGCCTCACGATCGTCGGGACCCAGCACGTCGATGGAGTCGTACCACCGGTCGATGCGCTCGGCGAGTGTACTCACGTCTTCCCCCTTGGTGCGCCGCGAAGGCGGCGAGCCGCGAGTTCGATTCGCTCGTCGGGCTGCACCACCGCCACGCGTACGTACGCGGCGCCGTCGGTGCCGTAGAGCTCGCCCGGACTCACCACCAGGCCCGCCACCTCGGCGAGCCACTCGGCGAGCGACCACCCGTCGTCACCCTCGCGACGCGCCCACAGGTAGAACGCGCCCTCGGGCATCGCTGCGGCGACCCCGGCGTCATCCAGCGCCCGGTGCAGCGCCACCAGTCGCGCCCGGTAGCGCTCGCGCTGGCGCTCCACGTGCTCGTCGTCGCCGTAGGCCGCCGCCGCCGCCGCCTGAACCGGGCCGGCCACCATGAGACCCGCGTGTTGGCGCCACGACCGCAGGGGGCCCACGACCGCCGAGTCACCCGCGTAGAAGCCGGCGCGCAGGCCCGCCAGGTTGGACCGCTTGGAGATGGAGTGCACGGCCACTACGCCCTCGAGGCCGTGCTCGAGGATCGATCGGGGCCGGTCCATCCAGGTGTAGTCGGCGTAGCACTCGTCGCTGGCCACCACGACGTCGTGTTCACGCCCCCACGACGCCAGGGCCTCCAGGTCGTCGAGCGAGCCCGTCGGGTTGGAGGGCGAATTGGCCCACAGCACCAGCGCTCGATCCCGGTCGCGCGGGTCGATCGCGTCGAGGTCCGTGCGCCCGTCCTCACGTCGCGGCACGGGCACCGCGCGCAGCCCCGCCAGCAACGCACCCATGGCGTAGGTGGGATAGCTGATCGACGGGAACAGGACGGTGTCGCGCTCGGGCCGGCCCAACGCCAGGTAGCCCGCCAGCGATGCGACGAACTCCTTGGTGCCCACGCACGCCGCGAGCTGGTCCGCCTCGAGGTCGACGCCGAAGCGCCGCCCCATCCACGCCGCACAGGCCTCACGGAACACGGCGGATCCGGCTGACGACGGGTAGCCGCGCACGTCGGCGCCCCGGGCCAGTTCCGCGAGCACGGCCGGCGGCGGCGGATCGACCGGCGTGCCGATCGAGCAGTCGATGGCGCCACCGTCGTGACCCGCGGCCCGACGGCGCAGATCGTCGAGGCGCTCGTAGGGGTAGGGAGGGGGGCTGACGCTCACGTCACGCGCCAGGGTGCGAAGTGCGACGCGCCCACGGCGTCGAGGGCCACGCGCAGCACGACCGCGTCCTCGGTGGTCGTCGTCTCGAGGACCTCGCCCTCGCGGTGCGCGCGTGCGACCAGGTCGCCGCGATCGAGGGGCAAGTGCAGCGTGACCACCCGGTCCGCGAAGCGCAACTGCTCGGCGATCGCGCCGATGACCGCGTCCAGACCCTCGCTCGTGAGAGCCGACACCGTGACGCTGCCGGGGTGACGGGCGACGAGTTGACGAGCCCGTTCCGGCGCGAGATCGAACTTGTTGAAGACCAGCAACTCGGGCACGTGGCCGGCGTCGATACGCGCGAGCACGTCGCGGACGGCCGTGATCTGGTTCTCGGCCTCGTCGC